>JACNJM010000167.1 GCA_014382605.1 Anaerolineae bacterium | reverse complement strand
AAAAAAACAAAGGCACGAAGAGCAAATCTTTGGCTTTGTGTCTTCGTGCCTTTGTGGTGAAAGTTGTTCCTGCATGAATATTGAAGAGAATGATTATGGAACTTCCCCGGCTAATTCTGCCTCAATAATCTGCTGGAAAACTTCAAACGGCTGCGCGCCGACAACTGGAATCCCATTCACGAAAAAGGTGGGTGTAGAACTCACGCCCAGATTGGCAGCATATTCGTAGTCGGCCATGACCTCATCATTTTGTCTTCCGCTTTCCAGACATTCGGTGAAGGCCTCCATTTCGAGGTTCAGATCACTGGCAAATTGCGCATAGGTGCTTTTGTTCAGAGATTGTCCGCTGAAAAGTAACTCGTTGAATTCCCAGTAAGCATCTTGTTCGTTGGCACAATTCGCGGCTGCGGCTGCCGAAACGGCGTTGGCGTGCAGTTGCGTTAACGGGAAATCGCGGAAAACCAGCCGCACCTGATCGGGGTAAGCTGCCTGAATTTGCGGCCAAATTTGAACGTGCCATTTCTGGCAATAGGGGCACTCGTAATCGCTGAACTCGATGATCGTGATTGGGGCATCATCGGATCCCCAGACAGGATCATCATCTTCGGGGACATCGTAGCGGCGCACTTCTTGCGGGGCGGCTTCGGCTTGTGCGGCCTGAGGCGGGGCTTGTTGAGCGGCTTCGGCGGCTTGTGCGATGTTCGCCTCTGTTGTTCGCCCCCAAAATAAATAGCCCACACTCAAGCCGATCACAAAGGCCAGGGGCAGCAATGCGGCATACACATGCGAGCGTTTGAACGTCATCGTTTTGCTCTTATCGAGCGCGGCTGGTTCTGCTTCAGGCGCCGCTTCGGGCGAAGTTTCCAGTAAAATTTCATCGGCGACTTCTTCGGGAGTGGGGGGCAGGATTTCTTCGATATTCATAATGGCGGCGATTATAGCATAAAGACCGAAGATGGAAGATCGGGGCCGGGACGTTACAGACCTCGGAGGTCTATTTCGTCGAGCAAAACCAGGAACTCCGCGGGGGTTTGACGGGTAAGCAACTTTTGACGCACTTCTTTCGGCAAACGGTACGGCGAGAGATAATGAGCGGCGTATTTGCGGAAGAGTACCAGCCCGCGCGCGGGACCGTAGAATTGCAGGCTGCGTTCCAGGTGATCGAGCAGGGTGGCGCGGACTCGCTCGGAGCTGACAGCAGCCCGATCGAGGCGGGCGAAAACCCAGGGGTTGCTAATCGCCGCGCGGCCGATCATTACCGCGTTGCAGCCGGTGTGGTTTTTCATGCGCTCGATGTCAGGTACAGTCTTAATATCCCCATTGCCAATCACCGGAATCTTCACGCTCTGCACGACTTCGGCAATGGCATCCCAATTGGCCTGCCCGCCGTAGCCCTGCACTTTGGTGCGTCCATGTACGGCGATGGCCGCCGCGCCTTCGGCCTCGGCGATGCGGGCAATCAGCGGGTAGGTCAGGCTGTCATCATCCCAGCCCAGGCGGATTTTGACGGTGACAGGAATCGCCAAAGAGGCAGTTAAAACCCGGAGTATGCGCGCCACCTTCACAGGAGTCCGCAACAGTCCCGCGCCTGCGCCGCGGTTGGCAATAGTTTTGGCCGGACACCCCATATTGATGTCAATGAAATCTGGCCTCAGTTCTTGCAGGCGCAGGGCCGCCTCGCACATTGTTGTAGCATCATCCCCATAAAGCTGAATCGCCAGCGGGCGCTCGTCCTCCGTAAAGCGCAATTTATCCGCTATTTGTTCACGCCGCGCCAGCACATCTTCGGCCTTGACGAATTCGGTGTAGCTGATCGCCGATCCCAGCCCGCGGCACAGCGAACGGAACGGCCAGTCGGAATAGCCGTCCATTGGCGAGAGCAGGGCCTCGCCGTGGATGGGGATGCAAGCGATGTGGAAGGATGGCGTGTCAGGTTTCAAGTGTCAGGTTTCAGGCGACCAGGCAATTGGGTATCAGGTTTTGATACCTGATCGCCTGATTACCCAATCAAGCCTCATAATAATTTCATCTGCGCGGTCTTCTTTTCCACCTTTTCCGGCGCGAAGACTTTCATGCGGTCGGCGATGCCGTATTGTTGGCGCAGTTCGTTGAAGCGGGTATAAAGCGCCGGGGCGTAGAGCGAGTTGCACTCGTAACGCAGGCCAAACTGGCGAATATATTTTTGTTTTGCACCGGGAAAGAGTTTGTCGAGTTTGGCGTAAAAATACTCGCGCGAGCCTTCACGCAGCGTCAGGCCAAACCAGGGCAGGATGTAGTTTGCTCCGTGGTGATGACTTAGTTCGAGTAGTTTTTCTGTATTCTCGAAGGTGTCGGCGATGAAGGGCAGGACGGGCATCATTGTGACCCCGGTGTGGATTCCGGCACCCGCCAGGATTTTCATCGCCGCGAAGCGCGCCGAGGAGGGCGGCGCTCCGGGTTCGATTTTCCTGGCGAGTTTGTCCTCCGCCGTGGTGATGGTGAAACTGACCGCCGCGTAGGTTTGAGTGTTGATTTGCTTCAGCAGGTCAATATCGCGCAGTACCAGATCCGACTTGGTGATGATATGTACGGGAAAGCGATTTTCGGCAATCACCTCCAGCGCCCGGCGGCAAAGCTGATATTTGCGCTCAATAGGCATATAGGGGTCATTCATCGAGCCAAAACCAATCGTGCCGCGCACGCGTTTGCGAGGCAGGGCATCGGTGAGCAGGTCAATGGCGTTAACTTTAATGTGAATATCGGCGAAATTCTCAATCTGGTAACACGTCGAGCGCGAATCGCAGTAGATGCACTGGTGCTGGCAGCCGCGGTACAGGTTCATATTGTATTTCAGGCCGAAGTACGTATCCGGCTGTTTGACGTGATTGAGAATGGTTTTGGCGTGGATTTCAGTAATCATTCCTCGATCAACGCTGCCTTCAATGCCTCGCGTAAACTGCGCACCTCAATCACACTAATCCCCTTGGGCCAGGGTTCGCCTTTGCTCAGACGCCGCGGCACGATAGCCTGTTTGAAACCCAGTTTTTCGGCCTCGCGCAGGCGGGCGGGCATTTGCCCGACCATGCGCAATTCGCCCGAAAGTCCCACTTCGCCGATCAGCACCGTATCGGCGCGCACGGGGGCATCTTTTATGGATGAAGCTATCGCCGTGGCGACAGCCAAATCGGCGGCGGGTTCGTTAATTTTCAGCCCGCCGATTACATTGACAAAGACATCTTGCTCGGCCAGGCGCACACCCACGCGGCGCGTTAGCACAGCGGAGATCAGCAACAGGCGGTTGAAGTCGATGCCGTTGGGGGTGCGCCGCGGGTTGCCGAAGTTGGTGGGGCTGGTGAGGCCCTGAATTTCGACCAGCAACGGGCGCGTTCCTTCCATAGTCACGGCGATGGCTGAACCGGGGGCATTCACCATGCGTTCGGCCAGAAAGGCTTCGGATGGATTCGTGATCTCCACCAGGCCGCGCTCGCGCATCTCGAAGACACCCACCTCCGAGGTCGCCCCATAGCGATTCTTGACCGTGCGCAGCAAGCGGTAGGTTTGGAAACGATCCCCTTCCAGATACAATACCGCGTCCACGATATGCTCTAGCACCCGCGGCCCGGCGATGGTACCTTCTTTGGTGACATGCCCAATCAGGAAAACCGTAACACCGGTAGTTTTTGCCAACTCGCGCAGGCGCGAAGCCGTTTCGCGCACCTGCGAGACTGATCCTGCTGAAGATTCCAGTTCGGGTAGGTAGGTGGTTTGGACGGAATCGATCACGATCAGATCGGGTTTGATATTTTCAATATGTTCGAGAATCACATCGAGGCTGGTTTCTGTGACGAGGTAGAGATTTTCGGGGAACTTCCCAGTGTGTGCTTCAGTTCCTTCGGTTTTTGCAGTTTTTGATGAGGCAACCGGAAATGAAACCCGCGTGGCGCGCATTTTGATCTGTCGCTCGGATTCTTCGCCAGAAACATATAAGACGGGGCCGCGCTCAGCCATAGCCAGCGTGGTTTGCAACAGCAGGGTCGATTTTCCGATGCCAGGGTCGCCGCCGATTAGCACCACCGAGCCGGGCACAATCCCTCCGCCCAGCACGCGCGCAAATTCTTCGATGGGTACAGGAATGCGTTCTTCGGCCTCGTTGCTGATTTCGCTTAAGCGGCGCGGCGTGGAACGATGTCCTCCACTGCGTGTGATATGGGTTGCCGCGCTGGGTTTTCGCTCGATAATTTCCTCGACCAGCGTATTCCATTCGCCACAGCCCGGGCAGCGCCCCATTTGGCGGGCCGATCTGCGCCCGCATTGTTGACAAACGTATTGGGAATAAGTTTTTGCCATCATAGCCGTTTCCAGTTGTTAGTTGTCAGTGGTGTGTTTTTCCAGAGCCAGCACCAATTCATACAGTGCCTGGGCGGTTGCAACGAGTTTTGCCGGATCAATTATATTGGGGTGATCTTTGGGAGTATGTGTGATATGGCTGGTGAGGTGCCAAAATTTCTCGGATGTGATCGCCATTGCCGGAACCTGATGTTGAATGAACATTGAATGATCGCTCTGGTACCATTTTTCGCCCTCGATGAGTTCAGCATGACCGGCGAAAATATGCCGTATGGTGTTTGCGATTTCACTGGGGCAATCGTAGAGCGAATAGGCTGTTTTGCCATCGAAATATCCAGCGGCATCGATATTAATTGCCAGGGCAATTTTTTCGAATTCAGCGCCCTGCTGTGCCAGATAGAGCATTTCGCCCGATGCAGCATAATAATCTTCGCCGTTGACAGCGGTAATTTCAATATCGAACGGCCCTGCATACGTTTTGAGCAATTCGGCGAGTAATAGCAGGATCACAATGCCAGCGCCGTTGTCTACTGCGCCGGGCGAGTTAGTTTTGGCATCGATATGCGCCATAAATACCAGACGCACCCCTTGTGGATTGCCTTTGCGGGCGAGCACGTTGCAGCCTGTGGCGGCTGTGCGTTGTGCTCGAATTTCAAGTTCAACGGTCTCGCCGAGATAGGCCAGCAAAGATTGGCCTTTTTCAGCCGTCATATAGACCGAGGGGATGTCGAAGTCGCCGTCTTCGATTAACGGGAAGGGGGAAATGCCTCCGGCTAAACCCGGATCACTGTCGGTGGCGGCGATGATGGCTGCGGGCTGATTTTCTTCGAGCAGGG
This sequence comes from Anaerolineae bacterium, assembly GCA_014382605.1. GTDB lineage: Bacteria > Chloroflexota > Anaerolineae > Anaerolineales > UBA11858 > NIOZ-UU35. The sequence goes on along the minus strand of JACNJM010000167.1, from coordinate 13,396 downwards.
CTATGATGCGCTGGTGTTCTTCGACGTTGAAGAACACATAATTTTTGGGCACCAACTGCCCTTTTGTCAGCTCGCCGTGCAGCAGTATAATTTTTCCCCGTGCTTCGAGCCGGGTTAATTCTTCGATAGTTGTGGCTGTCTCCAATGGCGCTTGCCATTGACCGCCCAATGTGTACGGGCTGGGGAAAACCTTATAGGTTGTATCCCCAACTGCGAGCCGCGCGCCGTCAGCCCGCCAATCGATGCAGTCAAACTGCGGAGTTTCGACATCGAAACCCAATGCACGCATTATTTTTCTAAAAAAATCGGTTGCCTGGCGGTTTCCCGCGCTACCCACCGTGCGGGTGGGAATATCGAGACAGAGTTGTTGCAGATAGGCTTGCGCTTTTGTTTGCATGAGGGGAATTATAAACGAAAGGGCACAGGGCCGCGAATTTGCAGCTTCCGTGCCCAATGGTTGTACTACGTGGGAGAGTTGGCAACTGGCTCTTAGGCCGCGGCGAGTAACTCTGCTTCGTTTTCTGAGGTCGAATCTTCGGTCTTGGCGCGCAGCACAATATCGGTTTCGTCTTCAAGAATTTCGACATCCACCACAACGGTATCGCCAGCTTTGAATTCGCCGGAGAGTAACCTGTCGGAGAGTGAATCTTCAACCTTTTGCTGAATCACGCGGCGCAGCGGACGGGCGCCCATCTCGGGGTTGTAGCCTAAATCGGCGATCATCTTGGATGCCTCCGGGGTGATTTCCAGTGAAAGGTCGTGCTCTTTCAAACGATCCGAAACTTTACTGAGTTCCAGATGAACAATTTCCTGAATATCCTCGCGGCTGAGGGCGCGGAAAACGATCACGCTGTCGAGCCGGTTGACAAACTCAGGGCGGAAGGCTTGCTTCAGTTTCTTGGTGAGTTCTTTTTGCATCTCGCGGTATGAAACGCGCTCTTCCATCTCTTCGTCGCGGCGAATTTGGAACCCGATGGTGGTCTGGCTGATTTCTTTTGCGCCGATATTGGAGGTCATCACAATGATGGCATTGCGGAAATCTACCTTGCGGCCTTTGGCGTCCGTGAGATGGCCTTCTTCCATGATTTGCAGCAAGATATTATGTGCATCAGGGTGCGCCTTCTCGATCTCATCGAAGACGACAATCGAGTAGGGGCGGCGGCGGATGGCTTCGGTGAGCTGACCGGCATCATCGTAACCGATATACCCTGGAGGCGCGCCCACCAAGCGGCTGACCGAGTGCCGTTCCATAAATTCCGACATATCCAGTTGGATGAGCGATTCTTCGCTGCCAAACATGAACTTCGCCAGCGTTTTGGTGAGTTCGGTTTTTCCAACTCCGGTGGGGCCGAGGAAGACAAACGAGCCAATCGGGCGACGCGGGTCTTTCAGCCCGGCGCGGCCGCGGCGCACAGCTTTCGAAATCGTTTCAATCGCTTCGAGTTGCCCCACAATCGATTCTTTGAGTTCGTCTTCCATCTTGAGCAGACGTTCCGATTCGGCTTCGGCCATCTGCATTACAGGCACGCCTGTCCACATGGCGACGACTTCAGCAATATCTTCTTCGGTGACATTGGGGCTGGTTTCACGGTCCCAGGTCGTGCGGAATTGGTCGAGTTTTTGTTCTAGTTTTTCTTTGTGCTGCAAAATAACTTGTGCGTCGTCGGCGCGTTCTTCGCTTTCGGCGGCAGTGTATTCTTTTTTTAGTTCCCGCATTTTAGCCAGCAGTTCTTTGGTGGTTTGCGCTGCCGGACTTTTGTACATGCGCACGCGGGATGAGGCTTCATCGATCAGGTCGATGGCTTTATCGGGCAAGAAGCGGTCTGAGACATAGCGCGCCGAAAGGTGGGTTGCGGCGTTGAGCGCTTCATCGAGGATATTGAGATGATGATGGGCCTCGTACGCCGGACGGATGCCGCGCAAAATTTCGATGGTCTCATCGAGGGAGGGTTCTTCCACCACAATGGGCTGGAAGCGCCGCTCAAGGGCAGCATCACTCTCGATGTGTTTGCGATACTCATCCAACGTGGTGGCGCCAATCACCTGAAGTTCACCGCGCGATAATGCCGGTTTGAGGATATTGGCCGCGTCCATCGCTGAACCTGCCGAGCCTGCGCCCACGAGCATGTGGACCTCATCAATAAAAAGGATCGAATCGGAGGATTGGAGTTCCTGAATCACGCGTTTGAGACGATCTTCAAACTGGCCGCGGTACATGGTCCCGGCGACGAGTGAGCCAACATCGAGTTGGAGTACGCGCTTGCCAATCAGCGGCAGGGGGACATCGCCATCCATAATGCGTTGGGCGAGACCTTCCACGATGGCGGTTTTCCCCACCCCGGGTTCACCGGTCAGCGCCGGGTTGTTTTTTGTGCGGCGTGCTAATATCTGCACCACGCGCTCAATTTCCATTTGGCGGCCAATCACCGGGTCGAGTTTGCCATCTTCGGCCATTTGCGTCAGGTCGGTTGCCAACTGGTCAACCATCGGCGTTTTTGATTTGCTTTTTCCTTTACCCTTGCCGGAGCCTTCTTCAGTCTGTTTGACCGTTTGACGTTGTTGTTGTCGTTCACTGCGTTGAGCGGCTTTGGTCTCTTTTATAATGCGATTGGTTTGTCGGCGAATCTGTTCGCCGGTGACGCCGAGATTGCGCAGCGCATCAATCGCCACGCCTTCATTAAGCTCTACAATGCCGAGCAAGAGATGCTCTACACCGATATAGTGATGTCCCAGTTTGCGGGCTTCTTCCATTGCCAGTTCGAGGACTTTTTGTGTTCCGGGCGAAAGTGTAGGCCTTTGAGCTGATACATCGTCGATGCCGACCATTTTTTCAATGATGGTTTGTACACGGTCTATTTCCAGGCCAAGCTCGCGTAGCACGCGTGCGGCAATGCCGCCGTCTTCGCGCATTAATCCCAAGAGCAGGTGTTCGGTTCCAATATACCCGTGGTGCATACGTTCGGCTTCTTCGTGAGCCAGGCTGAGCACACGGCGTGCACGCTGCGTAAAACGTTCGATATTTGACATAATCATTGCCTCCTGTACGGAGTATTTTTATCCATGTTGCATTACGAGCGTGCTCTTCGTGAGCGTTGTTTTGCTCGCTAGTGGTGCGTTGTCATGGATTTCAGAAGGGGGTTGTTGATAAACGCAGTGTGCGGATTGGGTTGAACTGCGCTTTTTGTGAACAAGGCTGTTCTGGCTGGTATAGATAGATTTAGTCTAATTCTACCAGAGAGTGTCCAATTATATGGTGACAATTGTGTCGAAGAAGGCTTTTCTTACATAAATTTAATGGTTGCCATCAATAAAAAATGGGAGTAGAAGTAAAAACTTCTGCTCCCATTTGATTTTGGTTTGTGAGACGATTTAGCGGCAAGGCTAGTAGTTTGCCCTGAGGCTAAGCCACAACGAGCCTAACTTATTCAGCGTCTTCGCTGGGTTCTTCTTCGACGACTTCTTCAACAGCCTCAGCGGCTTCTTCAGCTTCTTCGATCGCTTCAACTTCGACATCTTCGACAGTTTCAACTTCTTCGGTTTCGACGACTTCTTCAACGGCCTCAGCGACTTCTACAACTTCTTCGATCGCTTCAACATCGACATCTTCGACAGTTTCAACTTCTTCGGTTTCGACGACTTCTTCAACGGCCTCAGCGACTTCTACAACTTCTTCGATCGCTTCAACATCGACATCTTCGACAGTTTCAACTTCTTCGGTTTCGACGACTTCTTCAACGGCCTCAGCGACTTCTACAGCTTCTTTGATCGCTTCAACTTCGACATCGTCGATAGCTTCAACTTCTTCGGTTTCGACGACTTCTTCAACGACCTCAGCGGCTTCTGCTTCAGTCTCGGCCTCAGTTTCATCGTAAGGTGATTCAAAAGTAGCATCCACTTCTTCTTTTGCCAGCTTCCAGTCCAGATCGATATAGGCGCCGGAATCGACTTTGCGCAGGCTCAAGCCAATGCGGAATTTGTCGCGGTCAATGTTGATGATGCGCAAGGTTAAGGTGTCGCCAACTTTGACAACTTCCTTGGGATGTTCTACGCGGTCGCCGCTTAGTTCAGAGATATGGATCAGGCCTTCAAGTTCGCGGTCTTCCAGGCGGGCAAAAGCGCCAAACTCGGTCAGGTGTGTGATAGTACCTGCCACCAATTGACCTTCTTTGAGGTCTTTGACTTTCACCAGCCAGGGATTTTCTTGCAGTTGGCGAATCGACAGGCCAATGCGCTTGCGTTCCTGGTCGAGGCTAATCACTTTGACTTCAACTTCCTGTCCAACTTTTAGAACATCTTTCGGATGTTTGATGCGTTCCCAAGAGATTTCGGAAAGGTGAACCAGGCCGTCGGCGCCGTCAATGTTGACGAAGGCACCAAAATTAGCCAGGCTGGTTACGCGTCCGGTGCTGACGGTGCCAATGGCAAGTTCGTCGAGCAGTCGGTCTTTGAGCGTCTCGCGGGTCTCGTTGAGCGCTTTACGTTCAGAGAGAATCAAACGACGGCGGGCACGGTCAACTTCGATAACGTTGATCTCAATCGGTTCACCAATGAGCTTGCCCCAGCGTTTTTCGGGGGTGTCGCCCGTGGTACGACGAGTCAGGCTGATTTGTGAACCAGGCACAAAACCGCGCAACCGGCCAATGGGAACCAACAGACCACCCTTGTTGAATCCAGAAATGGCTCCATCGTAAGCGTCTCCGCTTTCTTTGAGCTGTTCTACTAATTCCCAATCCTGTTCTTCTTTGGCTCGGATATAAGAGACAGCCAGATTCCCGTTACGATCCTCTGGCGTAAGGACATAAACGGTAATCGGTTCCCCCACCTCAAATTTTGCGCGTTCGTCTGAATCAATCTGATCCAGCTCTTTGCCGGAGATAACGCCTTCCGATTTTGCGCCAATACCTACCAGAATCTCTGAGCGCGTGACGGCGGCGATTATACCTTCACGAATTTCACCAGAAGTAGGCAGATCTATTTCCAAGCCCTGCTCATCGAGCAGTTCTTCCATAGACATATGGCGTTCGGGCGTTTCTTCGACTTCTCCTTCCACGATGTTTTCGGCGACGACAACTTCACTTTCAGTCATAATATTTAGTACACTCCAAGTTTATAAGATCGGCGTACATTATAAGGGTTAAAAGATAACTTGGCAACCTTTGTGGTAAGATTATTGCGAATATTTGGCTCAAAATATGCGAAAATGGTCGAGACTTTGGAAATCTTTAAGGTTTCGGAAGCCTTTCCCACAAAACAAGAAGAAAAATTCCTATGCCAACGATTTACCCTTTTTCTGCCATTGTTGGGCAGGAGCGCATGAAGCGTGCCCTGATCCTCAACGCCGTATCGCCGCGTATTGGCGGTGTGCTTATTCGTGGTGAGCGCGGCACAGCCAAATCGACCGCCGCACGCGCCCTGGCCGCATTGCTGCCGCAAGTGCAGGTGATCAATCACTGTCGTTTCGGCTGTGATCCCGAAAACTCGCATACCTGGTGTACCGAGTGCCGCGAGCGAAGCGAGCGCAATGAATTTGAAATTCAGTTGCGGGATACGCCTTTTGTAAATTTGCCGGTATCCGCCACCGAGGATCGCGTGGTGGGAACATTGGATATTGAGAAAGCCATCCAAAAAGGGGAACGTCACTTTGAGCCGGGCGTGCTGGCCGCGGCCAATCGCGGACTGTTGTATATTGACGAGGTCAATCTGTTGGACGATCATGTCGTGGACCTTTTGCTGGATTCAGCTGCGATGGGCATGAATATTGTCGAGCGGGAGGGCATCTCCTTTACACATCCGGCGCGTTTCATTCTTGTTGGCACAATGAACCCCGAGGAGGGCGACCTGCGTCCGCAGTTGCTCGATCGCTTTGCGCTTTCGGTCGATATTCACGGCATCCGTTCGCCACAAGAGCGCGTTTTCATTATGGAACGCAATCTGGCCTTCGAGTCCGATGCCGAAGGTTTCCGCGAATATTGGTTGGAAAAAGAACGCCAGCTTTCTGAGCAAATTGCTAGCGCTCGCGAGCTGCTTCCCGAGGTGCAGTATTCTCGCCGTGATCTGCTTTCGATTGCCGCTCTGAGCGCCTCGCTGAATGTGGATGGTCACCGTTCCGATCTGGTAATCCTCAAAGCGGCGCGAGCGCATGCCGCCTTTGAAGGCCGCACCAAAGTGACTGAACGCGATATTGCTCTGGCGGCCGAATTGGCCTATCCGCATCGTATCAAGCGCGGCCCCTTCGATCAGGCCAATATTGGCTTCGATGAACTACAAGAGCGTATTGACCAGTTGCAAGGCGCTTCTTCCTCATTCGAAGAGCGCGATCCCGATGAAAACGCGCAGGCCGATTCTGAAAAAAAAAAGCCGTAGCCGATAACATTCAGGAAGAGAGCGAAGAGACTTCCCGCCGCGGCCCAGTGGAACCGGCCAGGCAAGATGTCTTTGACACAACATCTTCCAATTGGTGGGATGGCGGCGAAAAAGCGAAAACTGGCGAGGCTTTTGATGCTCGCAAATTTGAAACCCCCCTCGACCGTCTCAGCCGCCGCCGGGGAGGCCGCCGCTCGGTGACGCGTACCGAGCGCAAGCGCGGCCGATATATTCAGGCCCGCCCCGCCAACGGAAATCACACTGATATTGCCTTCGACGCCACGATCCGCGCCGCTGCCCCTCACCAGAAAAACCGGGAAGAGCAGCGTAAGGATGTGGCGTTTGCGATTCAGCCCCAAGATTTGCAACGCAAAGTGCGTGTCAAACAAACCGCCAATCTGGTGCTCTTTGTTGTGGATGCCTCATGGTCGATGGCGGTGGCCGAGCGCATGTCGGCAACCAAGGGCGCAATTCTCTCGTTGCTGACGGATGCCTATCAGCGTCGCGACCGCGTGGGGTTGATCGTTTTCCAAAAAGATCGCGCCACGCTGATTCTGCCGCCGACCAACTCGGTGCAATTAGCGCAACGGGCGCTGACGGACATCCCGGTGGGGGGCAAGACACCCCTGGCGGCGGGGTTGTTCCTGTCCCATCAGGTCATCAAACAACAGAGCATGATCTACCCCGATGTTGAGCCGTTGATGATTTTACTCACCGACGGGGCGGGTAACGTCTCGATGGGGGATCGTCCGCCGCAAGAAGAGGCCCATCGCCTGGCCGAAAAGATTGCCGCCGAAGATGTGCGCAGCGTGGTCATCAATATGGAGCATGCCGCCTTCGATCAGGGGTTGGCGCAGGAATTAGCCAATCATCTTGAAGCGCCTTGTTATACCCTCCATGAACTCAAAGCCGAAACGTTGTATCAGGCTGTACGCCAGGAGATGGCTGGGTGAGGGAAAACGCCTATCATCCAGAACACCCCGCAGAAAGTTTATAAGGATAATTCATGACCACCGAAAACGATAAAACCCCCAACACCCAACCCCAGGATGATCTCTCCATCACACAGCACAGCATCGTTATTGATGGGCGCGAGCTGCGCTATACAGCCACCACCGGCACGCTGATTCTGAAAGCCGAAGTGGATGAGCCTAAAGGTGATGACAAACCTCAGGAAATTGAGCAGCCCAAAGCGGCAGTCTTTTTTACGGCGTATACCCTCGAGATGGATGAAGCCGTCGGCGAGGCCGATCCCCGCCGGAGTCGTCCGCTGACCTTCGCCTTCAACGGAGGCCCGGGCTCGTCCTCGGTATGGCTGCATCTTGGTCTATTAGGCCCGCGCCGGGTTCAGATGGGCGAAGAAGGTCATATGCTCCAGCCGCCCTTTGATCTGGTCGATAATGCTTATTCTTTGCTCGATCAAACCGATCTGGTCTTTATCGATCCGGTGACGACGGGCTACAGCCGCCCGGTGCCGGGGGAAGCGGCCAAACAATTTCACGGTTTCAAACCCGATATTGAATGGGTGGGCGAGTTCATTCGTTTATATACCACGCGTTACCGGCGCTGGAATTCGCCCAAATTTTTGATTGGTGAAAGTTACGGCACCACGCGCTCGGCGGGATTAGCTGGTTATTTGCAAGAGCGGCATGGCATGTATTTAAACGGCATTTTGCTGATCTCGTCGATTTTGGATTTTCAGACGGCGCGCTTTGTGCCAGGTAATGATCTGCCCTTTGCGCTTTTCTTGCCGACCTACGCGGCGACGGCCTGGTATCATGGACGCTTGCCCGCTGATTTGCAGGCCGATCTGGCAAAAACCCTGGCCGAAGCGGAAGCCTTTGCCGAGAATGAATATACTCTGGCGTTGATGCGCGGCAGTCGTTTACAAGGCGAAGCGCGGGCGCAAATTGTGGCGAAACTGGCGCGCTTGACCGGACTCAGCCCGGACTATTTGGAAGTCACTGATTTGCGCATTCAGATTCACCGTTTTGTGAAAGAGTTGTTGCGTGACGAAGGGCGCACCACCGGGCGATTGGATACGCGCTTCAAGGGTATTGACCGCGACGCGGCGGGCGAAAGTTTTGAGTTTGACCCCAGCCTGTGCGCCATCACTGGACCGTATACCGCCATGCTGAATGATTATGTGCGCAGCGAGTTAGCATATGAAAGCGATCTGCCCTATGAGATTCTGACCGGACGCGTGCACCCCTGGAGCTATGAAACGCATCAGAATCAATTTGTGAATGTGGCTGAGACACTGCGCAAGGCCATGTCGATCAACCCGTATTTGAAAGTTTTTGTTGCCAATGGATTTTACGATCTGGCGACACCCTATTTTGCCACGCGTTACACTTTCGATCATCTGGGGTTGGATGCCAGCTTGCGTGGGAATATCTCGATGACGTATTATGAAGCCGGGCACATGATGTATATTCACCAGCCTTCGTTGGTGCAACTCAAGGCCGATACGGCGGCATTTATTCGCTCGGCGCTTCCTGTAGTTGCGTAGGTGTTTTTTGCGATATTGTAAGATTGTAATAGCCACAGATGCACACAGATTTTTTATCCGCGTTTTCTCTACCGCATATTTAGAAAAATAGTACCGAATTTTAACGCGAATGAAAAACAAGGAACAATTTGTGTCATTCGCATATTCGCGACATTCGTGTTTCGTTTTTTAGCTATTGTGCATCGATGTAGGATAGAAAATTCGCGTTTATCCGTGTGTATTTGCGGTTTTGTCTTAAGGAAAAGTGCTGTTATGAACTCTCCCGTAATCATCATCACTGGCGCGTCGCGCGGCTTGGGGGCTGCCGCGGCGAAAATTGCTGCCCGTATGGGCGCGGCGGTTGTACTCAATTCTCGTTCTGCATATGCGCTTGAAAAAGTGGCTGCCGAAATCCGGGCAGCGGGCGGGCAGGCGCTGACCCTGCCCGGGGACGTAAGTAGCCCTGAAATGTGCAACCAACTTGTGAGCGAATCCGTGGCGCAGTTTGGGCGGCTGGATGCTGTGGTCAACAATGCCGGAGTGATCCGCCCGATTGCGCTTATCGCAGATGCCGATCCCGATGAGTGGCAGCGCCTGTTTGAAATCAATCTTGTTGGCCCATTGCGCCTGGTTCAAGTCACTCTGCCGCATCTGCGGGCAAGCCGCGGTCGTGTGATAAATGTCTCCAGCGGGGCGGCAGTGAAAGTAGTGCAGGGTTGGGGGGCGTATAGTGCCTCGAAAGCCGCGCTCAACCATTTCACGCGAACCGTGGCTGTCGAAGAACCATTGGTAACAAGTATTGCATTGCGTCCGGGTGCGATTGATACCGAGATGCAGGCCACGATTCGCGTCGATGGCGAGCGCGGCATGATGCCCGCTGCTCATGCCCAGTTTAGTGCCTTGTACCTCGAACAAAAATTGCTGCCGCCAGAAGCCCCCGGGCGCGCCCTGGCAATATTGGCTTTGTATGCCCCGCCGGAAATGAGCGGCGAATTCATCAGTTGGGATGATGCGCGCGTACAGGCTTTGTACGCACATGAGTCATGCTGATAGAATAGCTTTATCCAACACCCTAAGCCGATATTCTCAATAAGGAATATCGGTTTTATTTTTATAAGGCTGTTACACAGTCTGACAAAATAGGTTTATGTAATTGGAAAAAAAGAGATCAGAGTTTCGGGGTCACCAGCAAGAAGAATGCTTCCATCGGGGAAGAGATTAGTAACCTCATCCACGTTGCCTATATCCGGTGGCGGTGGTGGTGGCGGTGGTGACGGATTTATTCGTAGCCACTGTGGCCCCTGTAGCGCATAGATGCCCGGCGTGGTAGCGGTAGCACACGCAACGCCCTGATTAAACGTAGTTTCTAGCTCAACCCATTTTTCTGAATCTACCGCCCAATAGCGAATATAGATATTATTTTCCCTGTTGGCGTAATCGGGTAAGGTAAAACAAACCTCGGCGGTAGTGCCACCAGCGAGAGGTACAAATGTTGAATCATAGTTATACAATCCCATCGGCGGGTTTGGTATCGTTTCTCCTTGGGCAGCCACGGTCTTTGTGCTGAGTAGTGACAATACCAGCACGATGCCCACAAGCGTAAGAATGCGTATCATTTTATTCATCTGAATGTTCCTCGTATAAAACTACTGTGATGAACTGTGGGACACACTTTATAGGCAAATGATTCTTTTTACAATAGGTCAGAGATACTATGGGTACTATTGGCATGGTGGTGAAAAGAATTTCGCACTTGACAAAATTGTATAATTGTATACAATACAATCATACAATTATACAAAGATACAATATCCGCAGGAGGTGTTATGCAGATACGAATAGACCTGCTCTCCAAAATACCCATTTACGTGCAAATCATCGATCAGATCAAACACATGATCGCAACCGGAACCTTGAAACCCGGTGACCAACTCCCCACGGTGCGGCAATTGGCAGCCGATTTACGTGTCAACTTTAATACCATTGCGAGAGCCTATCGCATGTTAGATGAAGAAAGTCTGATCTCTACCCAGCACGGGCGCGGCACTTTCATACTCGCTCCATCGAACGAAGCTAATGGCGAAGCCTTGCGCCGACAAGATATCGAATGGCTGACGCGGCATTTTCTCAATGAAGCTGCCAGTCTCGATTATTCAGCCGAACAAGTTCGCGAAATCTTTGAAGAGAATATGCATCTCTGGCAAGCGGCAGGGTCTCCCCCGTCAGAGCATAATGAAGAAGTATGAGGTGAATGATGAAAAACCCAACCTATCGTAGAATGAAGAAAAATGACAAGCCGAATCGTCTCAATGGTGTTGCCGGATTATTATTTGGCATAGCCATTGCCATTGCTGCCATTGGAACCGTGCTGCTGGCTTTGAATCGAGCCAATATATGGTTGATCGTTGCTTTCCCGCTGGTGATGATCTTGATCAGTTTATTGTTGATGTACGCGCTTAAAATTGCCAGCCAATGGGAAAAAGCTGTCGTGCTGCGTTTTGGCAAGTTCCGAGGCCTGATGGGGCCGGGCCTATTCTGGATTATTCCCGTAGTGGATACAATCGCCCAGTGGATTGATCACCGCGTGATGGTCACACCCTTTAGCGCCGAAAAAACACTCACCAAAGATACCGTCCCTGTGGATGTGGATGCCGTGCTCTTTTGGATGGTGTGGGATGCCGAGAAAGCCGCCCTCGAAGTGGAAGACTACCAAATGGCGATCGCCTGGGCCGCGCAGACCGCGCTGCGAGAAGTTATCGGCCAGATGGATTTGGCTAACATTCTGGTGGGCCGCGCAAAAATGGACACAGAGTTGCAGCGCATTATCGATGAGCGGACTACCCCCTGGGGTATCACCGTTCAATCCGTCGAGATTCGCGATGTAGTTATTCCGCAAGAATTGGAAGATGCTATGTCGCGGCAGGCGCAGGCCGAGCGCGAGCGTCAGGCACGCGTCATCCTGGGTGAATCTGAAAAGCAAATTGCCGACTCGTTTGCTGAAGCCTCGAAGTCCTACATCAACAACCCCACAGCTTTGCACCTGCGGGCGATGAATATGCTCTTCGAGGGCCTGAAAGAAAAAGGCGCTATGGTCATTGTTCCCAGCAGCGCTGTGGATACAATGAACCTGGGCGGTCTGAGCGGTATGATTGCTCTGGCGCAGAACACACCCGTAGAAGAGTAATTTGCCAGACCTCCGAGATTCCAGGCAAACAACCTCGGAGGTCTTTACCGAACAACTTGAAAGGATTGTATGATGGCCGAAGCAACCGAATGGGAATATATCGTAGAGAACTTTGGCGGTGTGATGCGTGCGATCAAACCCGAAGCGTTTCAGATCGGACTGAATGAACTGGGCGCCGAAGGCTGGGAAGTGGTCGCCGTGCATCAGACTCAGAGCAGTAACAAATTCTGGGTATTTGCCAAGCGTCCACTGAGCGAGAATATCCGCCGTCAGCGAACCCGCCAGATGCGTGAGTGGTAGGTATGAAGGAGCAATAATTATGGGATACCACGGAGCGCATATCGCTGCAACGGCCGCGGCGCAACGTCGCCGTCGATTAGAGGAAAAAGAGGAAGAAAGCATGACACAGTACAGTGATGATAATATCGAAAAATGGGAGTTCAAAATTGTCCGCTCAGACGCGGGGGCGTTTCGCAACCCAAATGTGATGGCCGATTTGCTTGAGGAAGAAGCGCAAGCGGGCTGGGAGATGATCGAGAAATTTGATAATCGCCGCATCCGTTTTCGCCGCCCAACTGAAGCGCGCAAACACGATGTCATGCTGCCTGACGGCTACGATCCTTATCGCACGCAGTATGGCACGGCGGCCACGCGCATAGCGGTGCTGATGGGTGTGGTGATGCTATTGCTGGGGCTAGGCGTCTTTGGATATGTGTCTTCGGCATCCGGAGCCGCAGATGATTTCCCAACCATATTGCCCATGGTAATCTTGATGCTGGTGATTTCTTTAGCCGTTGCTTTCAGTGTCGCGCGCTCGCGCAGATAACCAGTAAAATAGGACGCTCGTACAGGGCATTGTTTCACGTGGAACAATGCCCTGTTGTTTTGAACCCGACTTTCTTAAAGTAGAGCCAGGGCGGGTATTTACCACAGAGAACGCTGAGTCCGCCGAGATTTTTATGCTTTTCTGTAATCATCAAGAGAAGTGTAAACACAAACGTTTTCACGCAAAGGCGCCAAGTCGCCAAGAAATAAGCGCGAAAAACAGCTTTGCGGCTCTGCGTCTTTGCGTGAGATGTGTTCATACGACTATTGACCCGTACATTTTTTATGCTTTTCTCTGCGTTCTTGGCGTTCTCAGCGGTACAATTGCTTTTCAGTTTCGACTTTAAGAATGCCCTGTTGTTTTGAACGATTACTCTCGGAGTTTCACGTGAAACCTGATATGATCTGACTTGTAGAGAAAAGAGATAAATCTATGGATACTCTTGTACGCGCTTTAAATGCTCTCCTTATGATCGCTCTGCCGCTGATATTAGCGGTGTGGCTGGTGCGCCGTTTGCAGGCGGAATGGCGTT
>JACNJM010000027.1 GCA_014382605.1 Anaerolineae bacterium | reverse complement strand
ATATGGTCGAATTTGAACACACAATTTTTATTCTCTTGTTATTGAGCGGGGTGCTCAATGCCAAACCCCCGCGCCAGCGCTGGGCGACATTGATAATTATGGTCGGAATTCTGCTGGTATTCTTACCCCCAGCCCGCCAAATACCGATTCCCTGGGAGATGATTTTGGGACTGGTTATTCCATTACTCCTATGGCAGAACACCCGAAGGATTGTAAATGCCGATTGGCGGGGCTGGAAAAGCATTACGCTTTGGTGCGGCGCTGCTCTGATCTTCAGTTCAGTTCTTTGGTTAATTGGGGCTTTAAATTGGCCTGGTGCTTTGCTGTTCGGCATACTTGCAGCAAGTATGCTTTGGAGGGCTGGTGAACCGGTGAATGGCGCAAGTTATATGAGCCAGATAGGGCCGCTAACCTTGATGTTTTTACTGACCGAAGTTGAAGCAGCCATTCAATCGTCTAATCAGTATATTGGGGGGATTTTCAGCAGCGCGTTTTTGGGGATAGTAATCGCCTCATTCGGACTGTATCTGCTCCGCAAAACTTCGGCCAGATTTCATTCCTGGATTAGTATCGGTCAGGTATATTTCGCCTACTGGTTTGCACTCGTCATTGGTGGTTCAGCTGTTACCGCGGCATTGGTCAGTGCAATGGCATTCGTCTGGCTGAGCCAGCATTACCAACTTGGTTTTCACGTGAAAACGATGCCAGCCCCGTTGAACTCCTGGCTGGGGTTTAGTTTGGTTCTGCTTTTATTCCTGTTGCTGGGTTGGCAAGCCCACCAACCGGCTTCAACCCTTTTGCTGATTGAAGTCATCGTGGGGGCTTTGCTCGGCCTTGGCATCGCCTGGCTAGGCCGTAAATGGAAAATATTGGTCTTTCATAAAAAAGGCTCATTCGGATTAACGGGATTGCGCGTAGCAGCGTTCCTTTTCCCGGCACTGCTCCTTTGGCCGCGCGAAATTTTGGACCAGCCGTTCCAACTCGCTGTAGCTATTGGTATAGCGATTTTGGTGATTGGTTTTTCGAATATGGGGCTTTCCTACTATTTTCCAACGGGATCTCGCTCGAAAGATGCGCCCCCAAAGCTATAGCACTTGTCACGCTATGAATTACCATTTTATTCGAAATTAAAGGAGAAAAAATGTCAAATCTGCTACTTGTTATTTTAAATGACACCAGCAAATTGCCAGATATATTGAATATTTGGCGAAAAATTGGCGTCCCGGGAACCACTATCCTGAAAAGCGCTGGGGGGCATGCCTCCCGCGCCTGGCTCAGCCGGGTTGGGTTGGGCGCGATCAATAATCTCTTCGAAACGAAGGAAGTCCAAACCCGCACATTAATCGCAGTCTTCGATAATGAAGAATTACTGGCACAGGCGATTGCTGAAGCCGAACGTATCGTCGGTGGTTTTGATCAACCCAATAGTGGTGTGGTTTTGGTGCTGCCAGTTTCACAGGCAATTGGGATATATAAAGCAATCCCCCAGCCGCTTCAAGATGTATCCCCACCGGCGCTCCGGTCGGACTGGTCTCTTCTTCGGGATACGCCGATCGAAAAAGTAGATTCCCTATTGAATCTAGAGCCAACTATCGTTTTAGGCGATACTACATTGGATGATGTCGCCCGTGCCATGTTAGTGCACCCGAATGTGCATGTTGTTTCAGTGGTTGCAGAAGATGGCCGTTTGATTGGATTATTAGAACTGAGTGCATTGGCCGACGATCTCTTTTTCCACATTTTACCAGAAGAATTCCTCAGCGAGATCACAGACATCGAAAAAATGATGGCCTTTGCCAATCGGACGCGCGCACTGACTGCCCATGATGTCATGACGCCCCCCATTTGGGTTAAGCGCGGCGAGACCGTAAAGGAAGCCTTCAAACGAATGCATGATAATAAGCTACCGGGATTACCCTTGGTCGATGAGCGTTATCATGTCGTTGGGTATGTCAATTTGCTCGAACTATTATCGCTATGCATCCAAATGAAAAATGATGTCCACTCTTCGGAGGTGAAAAAATGAACTCCCTTTGGTTAGCAGGCAGTATTTTTTTATTCACCTACGCCCTGATTGTCAGCGAAAAAATTCATCGCACAATATCTGCACTCTTGGGTGGTCTGGCGATGATTTTGTTCGTGCTGCCTCAAGAGCAGGCCTTTCATGCTATCGATTGGAATGTAATCTTCCTCTTGGCGGGTATGATGATTATTGCCAATGTACTCAAAGAGACGGGTTTATTCCAGTGGATTGCCCTTCAGGCCGTTCGTTTTGGAAAAGGCGATCCCTTTAAGGTGCTGATCATGCTTTCCCTGATTACTGCGGTCACCTCAGCCTTATTAGATAATGTCACTATCGTTGTGCTAATCGCCCCGGTAACTTTATTTGTCGCCTCAACACTGCGGGTCAGTCCCATACCCTTCCTGATTGCTGAAATACTGGCATCCAATATTGGCGGCATGGCCACCCTGATCGGTGATCCGCCCAACATCTTGATCGGTAGCGCCGCCGAGATCGATTTCGTGACCTTTGCAGCCAATATGGGGCCTATCGCCCTGCTCATCTTGCTGGTATTCATCGGCATGACACGCTTTTTGTTCAAAAAAGAGTTGACCGCCCACGATCAACCCAACGTGGATATTGCTGACTTGGATGCATCTGCATTAATAACCGACCCTGCCTTGCTGCGCAAGTCGTTATTGATCATGGCCGCGGTTACTTTGGGCTTTATCTTACATGGCGCTTTACATCTGGACCCAGCCACCATCGCGCTGCTCGGAGCCACCCTGCTGCTGCTCTGGAGCAAATCGGACCCCCATCATGCCCTGCGCGAGCTAGAGTGGACGACTTTATTCTTTTTCTTTGGGTTATTTATTACAGTAGAGGCCGTTGTTGAAGTCGGTTTAATCGAAATGATCGCCGATTGGGCGTTGCGCCTGACTGGGGGTAGTTTGCCCCTGACATCCATGCTGCTAATCTGGTTTTCAGCGATTGCATCCGGGATTGTTGATAATATCCCCTATACCGCCACCATGATCCCCATCGTAAAAAATTTGAGCCAGGTTATGCCAGCAGAACCTCTATGGTGGTCTCTGGCCTTAGGAGCCGATTTAGGCGGCAATTTAACCTTAGTGGGCGCCGCAGCCAATGTTGTCGTCGCCAGTCTGGCCGAAAAAAGCGGGCACCCGATCAGTTTCGGGCGATTCTTGCGCTATGGCGTCATCACCACGCTTATGTCTCTGACTTTAGCAAGTGGATATGTCTGGTTGCGTTATCTCTAGAGCTGAAACCTGCCGATGACGAACCAACCTCCTTCGCAAGACGAAACCCGCCCTACGCCGGTTTCTCCCGATCCGTGGAACGAAACGCGCCCCACGCCTGCCTTGGAGGATGAAACTCACCCAACGCCTGTCTATGCGCAATATCCAGCCCCCGAAACACGCGTGGAGTGGGCGGAGCCGCCGCGCAAACGCCGCGGGCGCGGCTGCGGCTGTTTGCTGGGAATGATGCTGCCACCCTTACTGCTTTTGCTGGTTTACATGTTCTTCCCCGGGCGCACAAATATTTTGCTGCTCGG
>JACNJM010000246.1 GCA_014382605.1 Anaerolineae bacterium | reverse complement strand
CTCTGTGGCTTATTCTTTGTTCAAACGAAAAATGCCTAAATTAAAAATCATTGTCAATCCAAATTCGGGACGCGGCGAGGGCTTACGCTCAATCCCGCAAATAAAAGCCTGCTTGCAGGCCCACGCGCTAGACTATGATCTGGTGCAAACTGAGCGCCCCTGGCACGCAGTAGAGTTGGCACAGCAGGCTGTTTCAGAAGGCTTTGATATTGTTGTAGCCGCGGGCGGCGACGGCACGGCCAACGAAGTGCTCAACGGTCTGATGCTGGCAAAAAATGCCGGGCTACAAGCCACAATGGGCGTGCTGCCTGTAGGGCAGGGCAACGATTTCGCTTTCGGCATGGGCATCCCGCAGGATTTGGACTTCGCCTGCCAGGTGTTGGCCGATCAGCAGCGCCGCGTCATTGATGTTGGTCGCGTCAGCGGGGCGCTGTATCCGCAGGGACGCTATTTCGGCAACGGTGTTGGCGTGGGCTTTGACGCGGTGGTGGGCTTTGAGGCTCTCAAGCTCACTCGTTTGCACGGTTTTCCGGCCTATCTCGTTGCTGCGCTGAAAACCATTTTTCTGTATTTCCAGGCGCCTAAAGTTCAACTTGATTTGGGCGACGAAAGCCTCACCGTTTCGGCGTTGATGGTCTCGGTGATGAATGGCCGCCGCATGGGCGGCGGGTTCATGATGGCTCCGGATGGTGATCCGGAAGATGGACTGTTTACCCTGTGTATTGCTCAGGAAGTCAGCAAGCTGGGGATACTAAAACTGATTCCGCGCTTTTTAGCCGGGACGCAGGCCGAAGACCCGGCGGTATTATTCCGGGATGCGGCGCGGGTGCAGGTAACCGCTCTCGAAGGGGTGCTGCCTACCCATGCAGATGGAGAAACGATTAGCCTTGAGGGGCGCGAACTGCTGATTGAACTGCTGCCAGCCTCGTTGGAGGTTCTGACGCCCCGATGAACGGTTATTCCCCTTCGTTGAAATTTAAAGTGGTGACAGCTGCGGTTCACGGCTGGACGAATCTGTTCTGTCGGGTGGATGACGCGGAGATGGTGCGTATCCCTGCCGAGGGGCCGTTGATTATCATCAGCAACCACACTAATTTTCTTGAAGCTCCGGTGCTGTATACGCGCTTGCGACCGCGCCCCACGACTGGTTTTGCAAAAATCGAAAGCTGGGAGAAGCCGCTGCTGGCCTGGTTGTTCAACACATGGGGCATTATCCCCATTCGGCGCGGCGAAGCCGATATGAAGGCTCTGCGCCGCGGGGTGGCTGCACTGAAAGAAGGGTATTTTTTGGCGGTGGCGCCCGAAGGCACGCGCAGTTATGATGGCCGTTTGGGTAAAGCTCATGCCGGCGCAGTGACGCTGGCGCTGTTGAGTGGCGCGCCGTTGCTGCCGATTGCGCATTACGGCGCTGAAAAATTTAGCGCCAATATCTCTCGGCTACGCCGCACAGAATTCCATATCCAGGTGGGGCAGCCTTTTTGCCTTGATGCCGGAGAGATGCGGGTTAATCGTGAAATCCGTCAGCAGATGACCACTGAGGTGATGTATCAGTTGGCCGCGTTAATGCCCGCCGAATATCGCGGTGAATATGCTGATATGACGCAGGCTACCCAAGATTATTTGAGATTTACCTGACGAAGTGATTATCTGAAATTAACTTCACGAAAAATTGGTTCAGTCTGTGCAAATTGCTGCTCATTTCGCAAGTCATATTCAGATTGAACCAATTTAGCTTCCAGGAGTAAAAGATGGCTCTGATCTCCAACCGCCAGGAGGCAACTGCCTGGCAAAAAAAGCACGATGCTCACGCGCCGCGAGTGGGGGATTTTGCGCCTGATTTTGAGTTACTGGATAATAACGGTGAAAATCCGGTGCGCCTCTCCAATTTTCGTGGCGAAAAGCCCGTAGCGCTGATATTTGGCAGTTTTACCTGACCGCCCTTTGTCAACGGGACCGTGAGTCTCCAGGATTTGTATGCTAAATATCATCAGCAGGTGCAATTTCTTTCGATCTATATTCGTGAGGCGCATCCGGTGGATGGCTGGTGGTTTGGCAAAGGCCCGATGAGCCTGCTGCTGAAACTTTCGCGCTCGAAGGTGGCTACCGATATTTATGATCCGGTGAGTATGGATGAGCGGCGCGCGGTGGCCGGGCAATGCCAGGATGCGTTGCAATACGGCATTCGCACGTATGTGGATGATATGGATGATTCGGTCAATAAGGCGTATGCGGCCTGGCCGACACGTTTGTATTTAGTTGGTGTGGATGGGCGTGTGGAATATGCCGCCGGATTAGGCCCCTGGGATTTTAGCCCGGCGAAGTTGGAGCGAGCTATTGAAGTTTACCTGGAAAAAATGGCGGTTTGAAGCTAATCGAATGAACTTAGCTGTGTTTGTCTGTGGCAGTATCGCTTCATTGTTTGAGCTACAGACAAACACAAATGAAAACATCAAAAGAGTCGGTTATACAAATCGGTTTGTAGTAAATTTTGGGGGTCGTAGTGGTTTTTCAATGTCTTGAATTTTGCCAGCGTTTCAGCGCCCAGAAATTGAGCGGAATCTTTCGGGGTCAGCGTGCTATCTTTGGCGAAATAAAAACGTCCGCTAGCGGCCAGCACAATTTGGTTAAGTTCGTTTGCCAAATGCTGCAATTCGGCCCGATTATTGCGAGTGACTTTGAAATCGAAGGCCAGCGAGTAGCCATCCACGGCGTGTGAGAGTAGAAACGCATCGGGGCGGTGGCGTTTGAGTACTACCAGATACGAAGGCAGGCCGCGTTTCTGTGTCAGGTGCAGCATTTCATTAAAGGCAGCCACAGCGTTTTCGGTGGGGATAATGCTTTGGTATTGAATCAACCCCTGGCGGCCGTAGGATTGAACCCAGTTGGGGATGTAGTCGAGTAAAAAATGGAAGGCAGCGTGTGGCTGACGAATAGTTTTATGATCGCCCAGGCGTGAGGCGTAATATTTTCCCGCATTGATTAAACGCGTGCCGGGGTTGTTCATCCACGGGGACATGAGCCGCCACAAAATTGAAGCTGGCACAACGCCCATAAGTGCGTCAGGCAAGGTTTGATGCTCGAGGCGCAGCGTCTGTTGGGGGGCGGGGTCCTCACCGGATTTCAGGTAGTTGGCGGCGTGAATCTGGCCGCGCCCCAGGGCTGTGTTGTTCACCGTTCCGTCAATCCAACTGACAAGATATTCATCTTCATCTTTACGGGCTTCCAGAGCGCTAATTTGATGGGCCAGGTCACGGGGCGCCCAGGCTTCTACCGAAAGATTGCCAGAATAAATGCGCTTGAGTTGCAAAGTAATGGACGTGAATACCCCCAGAACGCCCAGACTGCCGATCATGCTGTAAAAAAAGTCGGCATTTTCACCCGGCGTAACGGTGACGCGCTCGCCGTTGGAGAGCAACGCCGTAAATTCGAGTACATGGTCGCCGAAGGTTCCGGCGCGGTAGTTATTTTTGCCGTGTACATTCATCGCCAGGCAGCCGCCAACGGTAGGGGTCATTGTGCCAGGCACCACCGCGGGCCACCAGCCGTCTTCGAGGGTGTATTGCCAGAGTTGCTGAATGGT
>JACNJM010000090.1 GCA_014382605.1 Anaerolineae bacterium | reverse complement strand
AGTTCGAGGTTGGGCGCAACGGTTCTTTTTGCCAGATTGCAGGCGATATTGGGCAGGCCAACGCCGACAAAGACGACGCGCTCCCCGGCCAGGGCGCGGGCGGCGGTGACGATCATCATTTCGGAGGGGGTGTAGTCCATAGGGTTTCCTGAAAAAAGGGGGATTTACCACGAGGATACAAAGTCACGAAGGAAGCGCAAAGATTTTTTGTTTTTCTTTGCGTCTTGGAGTCTTCGTGGTGAATTCATCAGCCATTTTCTGGCGGGCTGCGCAGTTACGTGAAAATTCTTTTTAGATATATGTGCCATAATTGACCGGCCCCGAAGGGGACTCGCCTGGAGCCAGACGCTGCCAGATGCCGGGTTCTTCGCGTTCGAGTTTGGCGAGATAGGCTTCATGTGAATCCACGCCGCAAACCCATTCGTCGAGCCAGGCTTCGGTGGCGGTTTGATCGCGTGAGATTTGCTCCCACTCCAGGTAGCGTTGATTGTCGCGGTCGTAGTAGCCCTGCACGTAGGAGGGGTGCGCGCCATAGGGTTGATGCACGACCGCATCGACGATGATATGCGGGATCAGCGTGCGGTTGGGGTCGCTGCGAATGATATCTTCAGAGACGATTTCTTCGACGATGACGATGACGTGTTTGGCCGCAAAAGCGACTTCTTTCTGCATCCCGATCAGCCCCCAGATTTGGGTGTTGCCCTGCGCGTCGCAGCGCTGGGCGTGGATGATGGCGACATCGGGGTTGAGGGCAGGGACCACGGCAACCGGCCTGCCGCCGTAGGGGTCATCCACAAAGCGGATCTCAGGGTTGGCCCCCGGGAGATCGGTCTGGTAATAATTTTTCAGTGGGAAGAAGGGCAACCCGGCTGCGCCCGCCATGTAGCGCCCGACCATGCCGAAATGCGAGTATTCTTCGATGGCGAGCGGCGTGGGGAGGCCCTTCTCGATAGCCCGGCGGATGCAGTGCAGCGAGCCGACGCCTGGGTTGCCCAAATAGCTGAAAACCAGCTTGCTTGCGCATCCTGCAGCGATCATTTGGTCGTAGATCAGGTCGGGGGTCATACGGCAGAGGGTTAAATCGCGCCGCCGCTGGCGGATGATCTCGTGCGCGGCGGCAAAGCCAATGAAGGCGGTGAAGCCCTCAATTGCAATCCTATCGCCATCGTGGACGTATTGTGCTATGGCGTTGTGCAAGGTGGTGAGTTTCACTGAAAACCTTTTACCACGAAGACACACCGTTCGTGCCGCAAGCACGCCGGTGCGAGACGGCAAAGGCACGCAGAAACTCTTTGTGTTCTTCGTGCCTTTGTGGTGAATCTATTGGACGATTTCGCTCAGGCCAAGTTCGGCCAGTTTTTCCGGCGTGGGGATGCCGTTTTCGTCCCAACCCTGTTCGCGATAAAACTCGGGCAGCATATCATCCAGCCGTACAACATGGCCTTTGGCCGGGCCGGAAGGCAAGGGTTCGTTTAACATGCGCGGGGGCAAGGTATCATCTTTGCCGGTAAAACCAGCCTCGATCAGGAACATACGCTCCAGGTTAAAAACACGCTCCCCGGCTTGCAGTACACTTTCAGGGGTGTAATCGGCGCCCGTGGTCAGATTCATCAAACGGGTCAGGCGCGTCGGCCACAGGTTAATATCAGGGTCGAAGACGTAGCGCATCGCCAGGAAAACACATAAGCCAGTAGCGTCAATATTGACAAAGGCATCGCCGAAACGTTTAATCAGGGCAGGTTTGCCCTCGGTGGTCAGGGGATCAATTTTGGTGGGAACGCCGAAAACTTCGGCGTAGGCCAGGTCTCCGGCCATGTGCGAAGCGCCCACACTGGCCGTGGCATACAGCAGCCCCATGCCCTGCGCGCCGCGCGGATCGTAACCGGGAAACTCCATCTTGCGGGCGGTCACCGCCAATTCGGGGTGCCCGTATTTCTCGGCCAACCGGAAACTGCCTTCAGCCAGCGCGTCACCAAAGCCTTCACGGTAGGCCATCTTTTTGAGCATGGCAATCAGGGCATCGGCGTCGCCAAAGCGCAGCGGCTGGCCGATGTCGCTTTCGGGGATATAGCCGCTTTCGTATAAATCCATCGCCGCGGCCACCGTCATCCCGGCGGTTATCGTATCCATGCCCAGTTCGTTGCAAATATAGTTGGCTTTGGTCACCGCGGCCAGATCGTCAATGCCGCAGGCGCTGCCCAGCGATGAAATGCTTTCGTACTCCGGGCCTTCGCCTTTGCCGTCATATTTTGAGCCATCAGCCACTTCAGTCAGGCGACCACAGGCAATCGGGCAGCGGTAACAGGGTTTGGGGCGGATGAGATATTTTTCAGTCAGCGTGTACCCATCAATCGTATCCACGCCTTCAAATTGACCGCTCTGGAAATTGCGTGTTGGCAAAATGCCCAGTTCATTGGTCACCTGGGGCACGTAGGCCGTGCCATACTCGCGCAGCGATGAACCGGCTTTCATATCGGCGCCAACTTCTTTGGCAATTTCTACACTAAAACGGGTCATCTCGTCGCTATTGTGCATGGGTGGTTTTTTGCGCCCTTGCACAACGACAGCCTTCAGATTTTTGCTGCCCATCACCGCGCCAACCCCAGAGCGGGCCGCAGCGCGGTGTTTGTCGTTCATGATGGCGGCCATCAGGGCCAGATTTTCACCCGCCGGGCCGATGCAGGCCACTTTGGCTTTGGGATCGGTCTCCGCCAGCAGCGCATCGGTAGTTTGAGGAACATCCTGCCCCCAAAGGTGGGCGGCGGGCCGGATTTCAACCTGGTCCTCGTTAATCCACAGATAGACTGGCTCGGCGGCTTTCCCGGTAAAGATGAACATATCGTAGCCGGTGCGTTTCATCCAGGTGGGGAAATCGCCACCCGAATTGGAGTTGGAGATGGCACCGGTGAGCGGCGATTTTGTAACCACCATATAACGATTCCCCGTGGGGGCAGGTGTGCCGGTGAGAGGGCCGGTGGCGAAAATGAGCATATTCTCTGGCGAAAGCGGATCGGCTTTGGGATCCATGCCCTCATATAGATATTTTATCGCCCAACCGCGTCCACCTAGAAAATTCTTGGCCGTTTCGGAGTCGACTTCTCCGCGTGTAATGGTTTGATCGGTAAGATTGATTTTTAATATTCGTCCGTGCCAGCCATTCATAGGAACATCCTTTCATTAATCGCCTGGATACTTCGGAAGTCTGAAATTCTATCCGCCAGCCACCGCTGAAAATACACACACCACATCACCGCTTTCCAGTTTTTGCTCCGGGTCAGGGACATGCCCGTTGAGCAAGATGACATTGCTCGCGTTATAGACAATCTCAAAATGCTCAACGATCTGGCGTACAACCGTATCCGTGGGTACATCCATCTGGCAGGTGTTGCCTTTTGTGCCCTCCGGTAATTTTTGGCGATAGTTGGCGATGAGCTTGACGGATATTTGCATGTGTTTCCTGGCTACCGGACTGTTAATCACGAATTCTCTACCACATATTTGGTATTCGGATGTACGGTTGAAAGGCCACGAATTTCTGACCGAAAATAATACAGCCGCCAAGAACGGTTTCTTTTCCGTCGCGGCCTCGCAAG
>JACNJM010000118.1:8104-18688 GCA_014382605.1 Anaerolineae bacterium | reverse complement strand
CGTATAACACACGGGCAAGCCACTTTTTCGCCAGGCGCGCACAGCGTGCATTACTGCCAGCGTAGCGGGTTGCCAGTAGAGCAACGCGGGGTTGGAGGTCATCATGACTGCGTGCATCAGGTTGCAATCGAGTTCAGTGACCTGTGCAAAGGCGTCGAAATCCCGTTTGAGGATGGCTTGGCGGCACGTTTCGAGATTCTGTGGCGTTTGTTGGATGCGGATTTGCTGGATAGGGCTGGTACTTGCTAAAGGGTGTCCATCGGAGGAGCCAGTGGATTTGTGCTCCTGGCTGATAATGGCGACACAGTCCACTAAATTCCAGTGATTTGGGGGCGCGATGGATGCCGCGAATGAATCGGTATCGTTCTGCCCGGCTTGCCATTCCACGAAGCCCGCCGGGATTGAACGACAGGCAGACCCGGAACCGCGCCGCGCTAGCCGCGATAGCGCGGCTTCATCGAGTTGCAACCCTGCCGCGGCATTGGCCGCCAGGCTAAGCGCCGCGAAAGCCGAAGCCGAGGATGCGATTCCGGTTCCCATCGGGAAGTTATTTTCACTATCAACCCGCGCAAACCAGTAAATGTCAGCCTGTTTACGAATCAGCGCCAAAAACTCACTGACCCGTTTGAGCGCTTGCGGATCGGCTGGCTTTCCATTGATGTGAAGCTGGTCGTGTTCGAGCGTCGCATCGAAAGTGACGCGGGTGCGCGTGGTTAGCCCCTCCAAATTCATTGAAATTGAGCCTGTAGCTGGGAGGCGCAAGAGGTGATTGCGATTACCCCAGTACTTAATAAATGCGATGTTGGGATGAGCGATGGCGGTGGCAGTTTTTTGTGGCTTAGGATTCGCGAAAGTATTGAGAAATTTACCCATAATGCTTGAAGTATATCAACGATATGATCGATCGTCTATTTTTCGTTTTGAGTGTAGAATTTATCCTGTGATGTATCTTTTGGAAAACGCCACCATCTATACGCCAGATACTGTACTTCACCAAAGCAATCTGCTGATCCGGGATGGACACATTGCTGCGCTGAACGAATCGAAACTACCTCATCCAGCGATGGGCGCACAACGATTTGATGCTCGCGGTTTGATTCTGGCCCCTGGATTTATTGATTTGCAAGTTAATGGCGGTTTTGGCTTTGACTTCACAACCCATCCGGCTTCAATCTGGCAGGTTGCCGCACAATTACCGCGGTATGGTGTCACGGCGTTTTTGCCTACGCTGGTTACATCCCCTCCGGAACGGATCGCGCAGAGTTTAGCGTCCTGGCATCAGGGCGCTCCGCCTGATTTTCGTGGCGCATATCCGTTAGGCTGGCACCTGGAAGGCCCTTTTTTGAATCCGGCTAAAAAAGGCGCCCATAACCTGGCTAATTTGCGCCAACCTTCCCTTGAAGCGATTCAATCCTGGCTGCCGAACAACGGCGTGCGCATGGTGACCCTGGCCCCAGAATTGCCCGGCGCGCTGGATGTCATCCGTGTTTTGCGGGAGCGAGGCGTAATCGTGAGCGCGGGACATTCGCTGGCGACGTATGCACAGGCGCTCGCCAGTTTTGATGCAGGCATTACCAGCGGCACGCATATCTTCAACGCTATGACTGCCCTTCATCAGCGTGAACCCGGATTGCCCGGGGCATTGCTGGCCGATGCGCGCGTCAGCGTGAGTCTGATCGTCGATGGTATTCATGTGCATCCGGCGTTGGTCAGGCTGGCATGGCAATCAAAAGGCCCGCGGGGCTTGATCTTGGTTAGTGATGCTATGGCTGCGCTGGGAATGCCGCCGGGCGAATATCGCCTTGGGGAGGTGGGTGTGAGCGTTGATACTGAATCCGCGCGCCTCACCGATGGCACCCTGGCTGGCAGCATTTTGCCGCCGGATGCGGCTTTGCGAAATCTGATCGCCTTTACCGGCACAACCCTGCCAGAAGCCTTATCCGCGCTTACCAGCACGCCCGCCGCGCTATTGGGGCTTGCTGACCGCGGCCGAATTGCGCAGGGCTGTATAGCCGATTTAGTTTTGCTCACCCCTGATCTGGAAGTCGCCGCAACTTGGGTGCGCGGTGAACTTGTTTACCAACGCGCGTAAGGTGTATACTTTTAAGATGGTAAAAAAAATTCCAGTTGTTATTCTTCGGGGCGGAGGCGATTTGGCCAGTGGGGTGGCGGCGCGTTTGCACCGTGCTGGCATCAAAATAATCATCACAGAATTAGCGCAGCCTTTGGCGGTGCGTCGTCTGGTTTCATTTGGCGAGGCGATTTACCGAAGCGAAATTTCGGTAGAAGGCATCACTGCGCGGCGCGCCCCAGATTCACAGGCTGCGACTCAAATTTTGACGAATCACCAGATTCCCGTACTGGTAGACCCTGAACTTCAGATTCGAAACGCTCCACAATTAATGGTTTGTGCCATGATTGATGCCCGCATGACCAAACGCCCGCCGGAACGATCACCAGCGGGAACACCCTGGATGCAACATTTCCCTTTGATGATCGGCCTCGGGCCGGGCTTCGTCGCCGGTGAAAATTGCCACGCCGTTATCGAAACCAATCGTGGCCATTTTTTGGGGCGAGCGATCTGGCGGGGCGTTCCTCAGGCTGATACGGGTATCCCCGGCGCAGTTGCCAGCCAGCAGGCCGAGCGCGTGCTGCGCGCCCCGGCGGATGGCATCCTGCGCAACTGCGTTGAAATTGGGGCGCGTGTCACAGCCGGGCACGTGATTGCTAGCGTCAGTGAGCAATCAATCATCGCACCCTTTGCTGGCATTCTGCGCGGACTGTTGCACGAGGGTTTATATGTGCACAAGGGTATGAAAGTTGGCGATGTAGACCCGCGCGACGATCCACAAAACGCATATACGATCTCCGAAAAAGCGCTGGCAATTGGCGGCGGTGTGCTTGAAGCGCTGCTCACTTTACCTGCAATTCGCGCCACGCTATGGAACTGAAGCGCGCCCTGCGTCTTTCTGAATGCCCCAGTCTGGCGTTTGTTGGCGCCGGGGGGAAAACAACCACCATGTTCCAGGTGGCGCGTCAACTTGGCATCCCGCTGATCGTCTGTGCCACAACACATCTGGCCCTGGCGCAAACCCGCTTGGCTGATCAACATCTCATTTTTCATTCGCTTGCTGATACCAATCAGTTGGCGGAGATTGCCCTGAGCGGCGTGATATTGCTCACCGGGCCAGTGGAGGGTACGCGTACAACCGGTATATCGCCGGAGATTGTCATTTGGCTGCGTCAGTTTTGCGGCTACCACTCCCTGCCGCTGTTGATTGAAGCCGATGGGGCGCGCCAATTGCCGTTAAAAGCGCCCGCTGAACACGAACCAGCGTTGTCCCCCGAGGTAGATACCGTAGTTGTGGTGGCGGGCTTGACTGGAGTTGGGCGGATACTGACCGCGGAGCATGTTCACCGCCCAGAGCTTTTTGCTGCGCTCTCAGGTCTGCCCATTGGGGCGCAGATTACGCCCCAGGCATTGACGCGGGTTTTACTGCACCCCGTTGGCGGCCTGAAAAATATACCTCCCGAAACGCGGCGTGTGGTATTACTCAATCAAGCCGATACGCCCACCAAACAAGCCGTCGCCCGGAGCATGGCCGCAGAATTATTGCGAGCATATGATGCAGCGCTGATTGGGAGTTTGCAAACTTCGCCGGGGAATATTTATGCTGTGCATGAGCCGATTGCCGGAGTAATTCTCGCGGCTGGAGCCGCACAGCGTTTTGGGCAGCCCAAGCAATTGCTTAAATGGCGGGGGAACCCCCTGGTATGGCATGTGGCTCAGGCTGCTTTAGAGGCCGGATTGTCGCCGGTGGTTGTAGTGGGCGGCGAACACACGCCACAATTGCACCGCGTATTGGCAGGCTTGCCCGTGGAACTGGTCCACAATCCTCATTGGCAGGCAGGTCAGCGTACTTCGGTTCAACGCGGTTTGGCTGCAGTATCAGCCAGGGGGGCAGCAACCCTCTTCCTTTTGGCCGATCAGCCCCAGGTTTCTGTCCCGCTCGTTCGCAGTTTGATGGATGTCCACGCCCGGCGGCGGCCAGCCATTGTGGGGCCATTGGTCGATGGTCAGCGTTCCAATCCGGTTTTATTTGATCGCGTAACGTATGCTACATTTGCTACATTATCTGGCGATCAGGGTGCGCGGCAACTCTTCTCTCGCTTTCCTGTAGAATGGATACCCTGGTATGATGATACGCTTGCGCTAGATATTGATACCCCGGAAGATTTCCAACGCTTGCAGCAAACTTTCGGCGGCTGACCGATGGGACTCTTTTCCTCTTGCAGCGGGGTTTATTCTGTGATATTTTCGAGTACAATAAGGGCAAAGGAGTTGCCGCAGATGGCAGAGCAGCAGAAAAAGATCATCATCATCGAAGATGAACCAGATACCGTAGAGATGTATTCTGAGATGATGCGTCTGAGCGGGCATAAAGTGTTGAAGTTGTATGAAGCTTCATCGGCTTTCGATCTAATTGTGGCGGAGATGCCCGACGCTATAGTTTTAGATATTATGATGCCTGTTGTTAGCGGACTGGATTTGTTGAGAGAGCTGCGCGCGGCCCCCGATTTGGCAGATATTCCGGTGATAGTGGTTTCGGCAAAGGGTTTGCCGCAAGATATTCAGGCGGGTTTCGACGCCGGAGCGTCGATATATTTGACCAAACCGGTCACGTATCAGGAGTTGAGTAAAGCTGTTCAAGATATTCTAAATGGGGATATCAATTCTAACCGCTTAGGATGATCAAGGTGGAAAGTTACTGATGTCAGTTGTTCGTGCTTTTATTGCAGTTGATTTGCCTTCTGATTTACAGGCTCGTCTGGCGCAGGTTGGACGAGATTTGAATGCCGAGATGGGTGATGTGCCGATCCGCTGGGTTTCTGCAGGCCATATGCATTTAACGCTGAAATTTTTGGGTGATGTATCACTCAATAATCTGGAAGTGGTGACGGATATTTTGCGCAGTGAGGCCGCAGAACGCGGCGAGATGGTGCTTAGTCTGGGGGGTGTGGGAGCGTTCCCCAAGCCGCGGCGACCGCGCGTAATTTGGGTAGGGGTTGAAGCTCCGGAGGAATTGCAGGCTTTGCAACGTGGCATTGACCGACTGACAGCCCGTGTGGGCTATGCACGTGAAACGCGGGAGTTTTCTCCACACATTACCCTAGGGCGCGTGTCACGCAATGCTTCTCCGGACGATGTGCGCCAGATTGGCGATGTGTTATGTGCAAAGAAAATTGGCTTTTTAGGGGTGGCGCGGGTTAAAGCAGTGCATCTTTATCGCAGTGATTTACAGGCTGGCGGCGCCGTTTATACTCGTTTATTCTCTGCCCCGCTGGAACAATAATTCGTGCCCAATTGTTTTGTGATATTTGATATTGAAGAGGTGTGATTGGATACTTTAGAACTGGCTTACACTATTGTTGATGCTTTGGAAGAAAAAAAGGGAGAAAATATTCTCATCCTGGATATTCGGGAAATCTCTCTTTTGGCTGATTATTTTGTAATTTGTTCGGGCACCAGCCCGCGCATGATTGATGCTTTATCAGAAGGGGCAGTGTCTGCTGTTAAGGATGAGCATCAAATTAAGCCGCGGCTTGAAGGTTCTGCATATGCCGGGTGGATTTTGTCGGACTATGGGGATGTGATTGTGCATCTATTTTCTCCAGATCGCAGGGAGTATTATGCCCTGGAAGAACTTTGGCGTGAAGCCAGGGTAGTGATTCAGATTCAATAGCAGCGATTCAAGAAGTTAAAAAAATAGCGTGTGGGTTGCGGAGCAACCCACACGCTATTTTTTTAACGTATCGCAACTAGCCAGCGTACTCAAGATAGGTGGTCCCGCGGAAACGCCGCGCCCCCCAGCCCACCGTGCCATCTGGTAATTCGATGAGCCACCAAATATCATCACCCAGCGATAGCTCTCTGTATATTGAAAAGACATACCCGCGCCGAATTGCGCCAACTACATTATTCTCATGTGTCGTGGGGCGTGAGCGCATTCGCAGGGCATTATATCCCACGCGCAAAAAACCTTTTTTCGAGGTTGCTGGTTGAGTTGTTTCTTCGGGGGGAGTCTCGTCTTCGGGTTCCTCGATCGGATCTGCGATGACCACTTCGATGGGTCTTTCATCATCGGGGGTCTCATCATCAGGTTGTTGCCATTTGGCGAAAGTGTAGAATTCTTCTTTGCTCATATTGACGCGGTTGATATCAATACCCGATGTAGCTACGCCAAATTCGCTACCACGCCCGTTTTTATCGGCGCTGTATTGCCACATCCACCAATCATTCCAGGGCCGCGGGCGATAGATGCTGTTGGCCTGGTTCCCCCAGGGGTGGGTCATTGTTTCGCTATATGCTGCCACCCAGAGCTTGTGTTCGCTGGCCCAGTCGGGGCTGCCTACATTGGGGTTCCAGAATGTCGCCCGCGTGTAAATGACGGCTTTTACGCCCAGTTCGCTTTCCACAATATCAACAAATTCTTTCAATTCTTTTTGAAAGCGTGCTTGGTTTGCATTACGCGGGTTATGTTCCACATCGACCGCCGGGGGCAGGTTCCATTTCACTGATTTGAGTAAATTGCAGAAATAGCGCGCCTGTTTGGTGCCGTCAAAGTGTGGGTAGAAGAAATAATAGTATCCGCAAGGGATACGCTCGCTGAATTTGCTTGCATTCTCGCGGAAACGCCAATCAGTGTAGCTGGCGCCGTTATTTTTGTCGGTACCGCCAGACTTGATATACATTCCCAGCGTCCCGGCTCCGAGCATTTTGGCGGCGTTGATATCTCTTTGCCATGTAGATACATCAACAACGGGTTCAAACATGATTACCTCCAACGAATGCTAAATCTTTTCATGCTTATGACGAGGGGCATTTTTTGCTGAGATTGTTTTCGCTTGCCCTGAATTATTCGCACAGTTAGCATAGCAAATAAGCCGGTGGGCGTCAATAATGAATTTCGGATGAAAATTGTCCAAAAATAAAGATTCTACAGGACTGACGCACTTTCGCAAAAGAAAGCCCTATTCTATATGATTTCAATTTGGTCGTCGATTATGGTCACATCCGGCCAGTTTTTCTCGATCCAGGTGGGGATGGCCTGCAAAGCGCGTTGGGTGTGACCGTTATGATTGCTTACCAGTGCACAGGCAATCACCGCGCTGCCCCAAGCGTCGTTATGATCGATTTCGGCCACAGAGATATTGAACTCGCGTCGCAGCCGGTTGAGTAAAGGTTTCAATCGGCTGCGCTTTTCTTTGAGCGAGGCGCAACTGGGTATCTGAATTTGGAGGGTGAGTACGCCGAGTGACATGAGGTTATAGGATGCTATTGGATTTGCAACCCTCATAGTATAATGGATGGCATGAAAGAAACAAGATCCTGGATTTTAGTTTTGGGTATCCTGCTGATTGTGGGATGGGCAGCATTTGGCGTGGTTGGCGCGGTGCGTGAAATGACAGGCAGTGTCAGCAATACGACCGAAGATGCCTTGAAGCCGATAACCGATGTGACCGGTGGTTTGGCTACACAGGTGGCGCAGTTTTTGAATCCTACGCCGACGGTATTGCCAGACCCGGTGACGATTATCCGCGATGTGCGTACAATTGCCCGCCTGGAAACGATTCAGTATTCGATAGAGAAGGTGGTTACGGCGGATAAAGGGCAGGGGAGTCTGGAATTTCTCTTTGGCGATCAGTTGATCTTCGTGGCGCATGGGGTGGTGATTGCCGGAGTCGATTTGGGCGATCTCGCCGAAGATGATTTCTGGCTGGATGGTGGCGTTTTGTATATGCGCCTGCCCCCACCCGAAATTTTTATCGCCACACTGGATAATGATAAGTCGTATGTTTACGACCGTGATACTGGCCTATTTACGAAGGGTGATATTCATTTAGAGACGGCTGCTCGTCAGGTAGCCGAAGATGAAATTGAAAACGCTGCATTTGAAGATGGAATTTTGGAACAGGCTCAAGTCAACGCCGAAACCTATTTACTGCGCTTTTTGTCGGCGTTGGGATATTCGGATGTGATTTTTGTGACTGAGTAAATCATCTATTTTGCGCTCAAATACGTTCATTCCAATCGGGATGGGCGTATTTTTTATTAACTAATTCTTCTGCACGACCAAGCTCTGCTGGGGTGAGTTCGCCAAGTTCCAGTTGGATGGCGAATGTTTGGGCAAATGCCTGCTCAAATGCAGCCGCGGCTTCTTCCCAGGGGATGGTGCGCTGCAGAATGGCTTCAACGGTGGTCGCGCGTGCTAATAGGCGTTGCGCGGCTTGTTCGCGCTCTACTTCTGAAGGGAAGTTCAGTGTATGAGTAATGCGAGTCAGATCGCCGTAGAGCGGCAGTGTGCCGTGTTGTAATACGCTCTTTTTCTTACGCGCCTGGGCGCTGCCGATCAGTTTTTTACCCGCGACCGTAATTTCATAATGCGAAGGCGCCTCGAAGCAAATTGGCTCTACCGACTTTGGTTGGTCATTTTCTTTGGGCAATGCCTGGGCGGGGAGGGCCAAAAAATGCAGCGCTCGCAAAAGCGCTTGTGAGATACGCTGATAACTTTCAATGACACTGCCTGCCAGGCGCGGCTCACTTGCTGGCCCGGTGACCGAGTACGTTAATTCGTCGGTATGCAAGATTGCACGCCCCCCGGTGAGCCGCCGCACCAGATGCCAGCCGCGCGAGCGAATCGCTTTGAGATCGGCGTCCTTCGTTGACTGCGCATAGCCAATGGACAGGCAAGGCGGATCCCAGGCATACAGGCGCAGGGTAGGCAGTGTGTCGCCGTGACCGATGCTTTCGAGGAGGGCTTCGTCAACGGCCATATTCCATGCCCCAAATGCGGGGGCGGTTTTGATGAGACGCCAGGTGGTGGGATGAATAGTCATACGACAATATCATCGATCACCTGACGCAATGTGCGGGCATCCAGGTCTTTTTTATCCAGGAAGGCGACAGCTCCGGCCTCCATGCTCAGACGGCGGAATTCGCGGTCGGGGTAGGCACTGATCATGATGATACGCGAATGTTCTGATACTGTTTTGATCCTGCGCGCACAGCGGATACCATCTTCTTCGCCCATGACAACATCAACAAATGCCAGGCGCGGTTGAATATGTTGCGAAAGTCGTTGGGCTGCGCTGATGCTATCGGCTTCGTATAGCGTGGCGCGCGGGCAAACCCTCGCTAATATGCGTTGGATTTGACGTAAATATCGTTGGTTGTCGTCAACGACGAGAATAGAGAATTCGTGTGCTTGTGGTCGGCTGGGTAAATTTTTTCGGCGCAGTTCTTGTCCGATTACGCCCAATACTTCTGGATGCTGGCTGAGATAGTTGACGGCTTCCAGGCGGCTTTGCACGCGTAACTGCCGGTAAATCCGCGTCAGGTGATTTTCAATCGTTTTGACACTTAAATCCA
Organism: Anaerolineae bacterium; assembly: GCA_014382605.1. Taxonomy (GTDB): domain Bacteria; phylum Chloroflexota; class Anaerolineae; order Anaerolineales; family UBA11858; genus NIOZ-UU35. The sequence continues at coordinate 9,258 of JACNJM010000118.1, read as the reverse complement.
TTTCCAGGGCGATATTCTGGTTGTCCAGACCATTTTGAAGCAAGCGCAGGATATCGCTTTGTCGGCTAGTCAGCATAGGAGTGGAGGGGGAAGCTTTTCTTTCGCCGACCAGCTTTGAGAGCAGGGGACTGGAAATCCAACGCTCCCCGGCCAGTACGCGCTGAATTGCCAGCTTCAAATCGCTTAGCGGTTGATCTTTTAGGTGATACCCGTCCACACCAGCGCCAAGCAGGCCATGCACATAGAATTCATCATCGTAGGCGCTGACCACTAGAATTTTCATTTCGGGATATTGAGATCGGATGCTGGTAATATTTCGGATTGGATCGAAATCGGGCATGCTGATATCAACCAGTAAAAAATTTGGCTGGGCAAGAGTCAGGTATTCCAATAGTGTTGGGCCATCCCCAACTTCAGCAATGACTTCAAGGTCGGGTATTTCTTCAACAACCTTGCGGATGCCTGCGCGCACAACTGCGTGGTCGTCTGCCAGTAGAATTCGTATCATTAGGGTCGGTGCTCAATCCTTTATAAATTTCGTTGCATACAATTGGCATGAAAAGCGAACACTGGATTATCTTACCACTATTACGCAGGCAGGTCGCCATAATCACATTTTAGGGCGAGATGAGGGGGAATCCCCTGTACCCCTTAAGGGAAAGAAGGGGGGAGGCTGTTTCTATATTCGTTACAATTGTGTTAGCAGAATATAGTTAGAAGTACTAAATGCACACAACACGCTCTCTACATAGAATTTAAACATTGCCTGTGCAGTTGTTGTCAAAAGCTATTGAAGGAGGTGTCATCTCAGAATCCACGAATTAACGGTTTTTTCCTGTTGATCCATTCAATTTAAAACTCTATTCTAAGGAGACTATCCATGTTCCAAAAGAAATTCCCTTTGTTACTATTGCTTGTAGCGCTAGTCGTTTTTGCAGGATTGTTATTTACTGCCTGCACTCCGGCCGCGCCCGAAGAAGCTGCTGCCCCTGAGGCGGCTGTTGATGACGCAAAGCTTGCGGTTGGCATTGTATTGCCGACCAAAGACGAGCCGCGCTGGATTCAGGATGAAGCCCGCTTCAAGGAAGCGCTGGCTGAGGCTGGATATGAAGTTGAAATTCTGTTCAGTCAGGGAGATTCTGCGAAAGAGAAAG
>JACNJM010000118.1:0-7254 GCA_014382605.1 Anaerolineae bacterium | reverse complement strand
CTGTCGATGGCGAGAATGTCGTTGAAGCGATCATCGACTCCGGCTATTGGCCCGCCAGTGATTTCACCGGACTTCCCTAATCTATAAAACTTCTTTCTCCTTGCAGGAATAGTGATACACTTATCACTATTCCTGCACTATTTTCTTGGAGAACAACGTTGGAGCGATTATGAAACCTCCCATATTGGAAATGCGACGGATAACGAAGGAATTCCCTGGCGTGAAAGCGTTGGACGATGTCAGTTTTCAAGTCAAAAAGGGCGAGATTCATTGTTTGGTGGGGGAGAACGGGGCTGGAAAATCTACATTGATGAAAGTTTTGAGCGGAGTATATCCGCATGGGGAATATGCGGGGGAAATTGTTTTTGAAGGCGAAATTCAAGAATTTGGAAGTATTAGCGATAGTGAACAGGCAGGCATTGCAATTATTTATCAGGAATTGGCGTTGATTCCCGATATGGCGATTTTCGAAAATATCTTTTTGGGCCATGAGATCGGTAACGGATTTACCATAAACTGGAATGAAACCGTCAAAAGAGCCGGTGAAATGCTCGAAAAAGTGAAGCTGGATGTCAACCCGGCCACGAAGGTTAAGGATTTGGGCGTTGGCAAACAGCAATTGGTCGAAATTGCTAAATCCCTTAGCCGCGATGTGAAATTATTGATACTGGATGAACCGACTTCTGCATTGAACGAAGATGATGTTGAAAACTTGTTCGACTTGTTGCGAGATATAAAAGACCAGGGCGTCACTTGTGTTCTGATCACTCATAAACTAAAAGAAGTGATTGAAATTGCCGATGCGGTTACAGTTTTACGAGATGGTAAGACGGTTTGCACGCTGGATGCCCATGAGGGTGAGGTGTCCGAAAGCGTATTGATCCGCCATATGGTGGGGCGTGAAATCGAAGATATTTATCCCAAGCGGCAGCATCAAATTGCAGATGAAATTGTACTCGAGGTCAATGATTGGACAGCTTACGATCCGAATATTGGGCGCACCGTGTTCGAAAGTGTGAAGTTTAATCTTCGCAAAGGTGAAATCGTCGGTTTTGCGGGGTTGATGGGTTCGGGACGTACAGAACTGGCCCGAAGTATCTTTGGAAATCCCGATAAATACAAAACATCGGGGAATGTATATATCAAGGGCAGCAAGAAAAATTTCAGGCATCCTCAGGAATCCATCGCTGCCGGTGTGGCTTATGTTACTGAAGACCGGAAGAAAAATGGCCTGATTCTAATTCAAGATGTGAAACAGAATATCACGCTGGCAAATTTAAAAGAAATTGCCAGGCGGGGCGTCGTTGACGATAACGCTGAAATTAAGGTGGCTACCGATTATAAAGATTCCCTCGGTATTAAAACCCCCAGCATTGAACAAAAAGTTGAAAACCTGAGCGGGGGCAACCAGCAAAAAGTATCGGTGGCAAAATGGCTGTATGTGCAGCCGGAAATTCTGATTTTGGATGAGCCTACAAGAGGGATTGATGTGGGTGCTAAATTTGAAATCTATACGATCATGAACCAATTGGTAGAGCAGGGCATGAGTATTATTATGGTTTCTTCTGAATTGCCAGAAATTTTAGGCATGAGCGATCGGGTGTATATTGTTTCATCCGGGAAGATTACTGGTGAGATGCCCATTGAAGAAGCCACACAAGAAAATATCATGCACATGGCAACGTTGAATTAAAAAATGGGTAAACTTGCCCACTTGCTTAGTTTTGTTAGAGGAGTATAGGATGTCGTTTGTCAAAGATATACAAAAAGTGCTGCGGCAAAATATCCGTGAATACGGGATGTTTATCGCCCTTTTCGTAATTATGGCAATTTTTACGATTACAACCAAGGGCATTTTCATTTCATCGAGAAATATCAGCAACCTGTTAAACCAAACCGGTTATATCGCCGTTTTGGGGGTTGGCATGACGTTGGTTATTGTCATCCGGCATATTGATCTTTCGGTTGGTTTCCTGGCTGGTTTTCTTGGGGCGGTGGCGGCAATTGCAATGGAGTTTTGGGGGCTGCCGGTTTACGTGGTCATACCATTTGCATTGGCGCTTGGGGCCTTGGCAGGTAGTATTACCGCCTTCCTTGTAGCCCAAATGGGCATTCCAGCTTTTGTGGCTACTTTGGCCGGATGGTTGATTTATCGGGGAGCCATTCTGGTCGTTACGGAGGGCACAGGTACAATTATTATTTCGAGTGATGCCTTCAATGCCTTGGGTAACGGTTTTATCCCAGATATTCCGGGCCTCAACTTTTTGCCAGAAGTACACAAACTAACTCTGTTGCTGGGCATAATCACAATGATTTTGTTTGTAATCAGCGAAATCAACAGCCGCCGTCGAAAACAAGCCTATAATTTCGAAGTCCTGCCGATGAATGTCTTTACCCTGAAGTTGGTATTCGCTTCATTGGTCATCGCTGGGATTACCTGGGTGCTTTCCGGCTATAATGGCCTTTCGTGGACAGTGGTGATTGTGCTGATTGTGGTCGCTATTTACCATTTTGTTTCTACCCAAACTGTGTTAGGACGTCATATCTACGCCATTGGTGGCAACCCCGAAGCCGCGGAACTAAGCGGCGTCAACGTCAAAAAAATCACTTATGTAGTTTTTAGTTCAATGGGCATGCTCTCGGCTTTGTCGGGTATGTTATTCGCATCCCGTTTGCAGTCGGCGACTACGACGGCAGGCAACTTGTTTGAACTGGATGCAATTGCCGCAGCCTTCGTTGGCGGTGTATCGGCAGCCGGTGGCGTCGGAAAAGTGACCGGAGCGATCATAGGAGCGCTGGTGATGATGTCATTGTCGAGCGGTATGAATCTGATGGGTATCGGGATTGCCTACCAGTATATGGTGCGCGGCGCGGTTTTGGCTGCCGCGGTTATCTTCGATGTTGCCACCCGCAGCACCGGAAAATAGAACCCCTACCCGCCTGCGAATTCTCCCTGGAGGGGGGATGGGAATGTGTTCCGTTGCCCATCCCCCCTCTTTTTAATTAGACTATGTCAGAATTCTTGCTAGAAGTTCAATCCCTGTCGAAGTCCTACGGTAACTTGAAAGTGTTGGATGACATCACCTTCGCTTTGAAACGCGGTGAAATCGTTGGGCTAGTGGGACGGCGCGGCGCGGGAAAATCATCGTTGTTACACTTGCTTGGGGGTGCTAGTCAGGCTACCTCTGGCAAAATAATCCTACAGGGTCAGTCCGTACGTTTCTCTTCATATCGGCAAGCTCGACAGAATGGCGTTGAGCTTGTTTTTCAGGTCCCCCACCTGGTCGAACAATTTGATATCGTTCAGAATATATTTCTTGGCCGTGAGATCTGTTGGCCCCCAAAACTAGGTGTGCCTTTTGTAACGCGCATGTACCAACGCTCCAAAGAAATTTTGGGAGTTTTTGACCTTCCGAGTAGTTTTTTACAAGAAAAAACCGCTAATCTGAACGACGAGCAGCGCCAATTGGTGGCGCTGGCGAGGGCTTTGTCTCACAATCCACGGCTGCTTTTAGTCGATGATGTATTGCCCAATCTTAGTTTTCATCACCAGGAGGCCCTGCTTGCATATATCCAAAAAAGGGCGCAAGATGGGGTGGGTGTGATTATCAGCAGTGATAATCTCCAACATCTATTTAATATCACGGATCGTATCTTGGTACTCTATGAGAGCAGACTCTCCGCCGATCAGCGTACAATTGCCAGCACGCCGCGTGATATTGTCGAGCGGATTGTCGGGGCCAGTAATCGCGAACAGGTTACGCCTATTATCTGGGCGCTGGAAAATTATCATGCTGCCCGAAAACAAACCGAAGAACTTTTTAAAAAACAGACTGTGTTACATGAAAACCTGGAAGCCAGCGACACATTAAACCGCCAATTGATTGAAAAATTAAGCAAGCAAGTTAAAGCTCTGGATCGTCTTAATGAAGCGCTTCAGGAAACACAACGGCGCTTGTTGACGGAGAGGGAAGAGGAACGCAAGGCGCTGGCGCGTGAACTTCATGACCTTGTTATTCAGGATTTACTCAGCGTAAATTACCGCCTTGAAGAGACAGAAAGCGATCAAATTTCCGCCGATCAACGCACCGAGCTTGGGGCAATTCGAGATGGCATTCGTCAAGTGGTCGGCGACCTACGCCAACTGTGTCGTGACTTGCGCCCTCCCACGATTGATAATCATGGCCTGTCTTCAGCAATCCAATCTCACGCCCAAGAATGGGCCGAACGTCTGGATATTGCCATTCAAGTCGAAATTGCGCCATCACTAGGGCGATTGCCAGAGACGACAGAAATTTCGATCTTTCGGATTATTCAAGAGGGGTTATACAATATTGGCAAACATGCAACCGCACGGAATGTGTCGATGTCTTTACAGCGCACCACCGGGGATGATTTGCTCATCCGGATTGTTGACGATGGGCAGGGATTTGATATTCCCCCGAATCTTGCTGATTTATCCACCAAACAGCACTTTGGGTTGATCGGCATCAGCGAGCGCGCTGCTCTTTTAGGGGGCAAAATGAAACTCGAATCGCCTCCGGAAGGGGGATTTGTTTTACAAGTTGAAATTCCCAGCTCTTACCCTTATCAATGAGCTAGATGGTTTCGGCGGTGAAAAGCTCTTGGTAGGCTTTTGTCGCTGCATCTTCAGGTAAATCTATTAGTGGAGGGCAGGCCGGCCACCGCGGGAGGGCATATTTCTTGGCAAGCAGGGCCTTTAGTGTTGGCGCGTAGGGTTGATAATTTTCCAGGATGGAGCGCCAGGAGTTGAGCTGAATTTGGGTACTTTCGTCTTTATCACCGCGCTGATATGCGTTCCAAATTGTTCTAAGTTGGGGTGAAGCAAAATTTGCCATCGCGGTAATGCAGCCAGCCGCTTGATATTCGAGCGCGTGGCTGAGCAGCCTGTCATTGCCGGTAAATACAGCCAGTTGAGAGCCAAATGTCTCGCCGAGGGCTTGGGCGAAATCTTTATTCCCGGTAGAGTCCTTTAGTCCAGCAAAGCGAGTGGGGTAAAGCTGTTTTAGCTTTCTCAAGAATTCAAGATTTACGGGTACGCCAGATACACCGGGAATGTGATAGTAAAGTAAATAACGGTCTTCAGGGACGGCGGAATCTATTAACTGCTGAAACCACTGAAGTAGACCTCCCTCGGAGGCGGTGCGGAAATAGTATGGTGGCAGCACAATCGCGCCGTCAAAACCCAGTTTGAAGGCCTCTTTAGTGAGATCAATGCTCTCGTTCAAGCTGGGCGTTCCGGTTCCTGCGAGCAAACGAAAATCGGGGTGTGTTGCTTTGATAGCGGTAGCTGCCTTATATATGGCAATCCTCTCCGAGGGTGAAAACGAAGGCCCCTCTCCGGTTGTTCCCAGTAACAGCGCGCCGTGATTCCCTCGTCCTGCATAGAATCGCAGCAGGGCAGGGATCGCTTCGATATCGGGGGAATAATCGCTCCGCAGTGGGGTGATAGCTGCAACATAAACACCAGCTAACTCGTGGTTCGGCATGGTACACGCTCCTTGTATCGATTCGGTAGATCATTCGTATGATACTCCCAGATTGGGTAATTTTCAATCGAAATCTGCCCCAATTTGTGTTTTTTGGCACATAGTTTATTTTATGAATAAATAGAAAAGATTAAGTTAAATGACTTGACAAAAGTAGTATGAATGTCTATACTGTGTTAACGACACCTATTACTGTATGAGTTGTGTAATTGCACGGTTAGCCAAGCGGAACTGAAATTTGCTATCTCCTAACGGTTTTTTGCCCAAGATGAAGGGCGGCTTCTCCAACAAACATGCTATTCTCAGTCTGATTCGGTTTACCCCCGAGGGTATGTCGCGGGCAGATTTGGCGCGTCAACTGGGATTAAGTCGAGCTGCAATTACTTCGATCATTAACGGTCTTATCGAACTTGGCGTTGTTCGTGAATCAGCGGTTGGCCCGGTGACAGGGGGCAGACGCTCTAAGCTGTTGGGGATTGAGCCAAAGGGGGGGTATGTTGTGGGGGTGGATATTGGCGCTACGCATTTGGGGCTGTTGCTTACTGATCTTTCAGCACAGGTGCTGGATGAAAGTGAAAGTAAATTTGATGTAAGCCTGGGGGCAGAAATTTGTTTATCCAAAGTTGATGAATTATTGCACCAGCTTCTTTCTAGGGCAAATCTCGATTTAGAAGATATCTGTGCGGTTGGGGTTGGTGTGCCGGGACCGGTGGTTGAGCAAGCTGGCGGGGTCATTGCGCCGCCGATTATGCCCGGATGGGATCATTTTCCCATCCGAGATCATCTCGCCGCACTCTGGAATTGTCCGGTTGCATTGAATAATGATGCTGAACTAGGCGCCTTGGGGGAATGGGCTTATGGAGCAGGGCGTGGCGAAGATCATTTGCTGTATATCAAAGTTGGTTATGGTGTTGGCGCTGGCCTGCTGATTGATGGTCAGGTTTATCGTGGCGCAACGGGTAGTGCGGGTGAGATTGGACACATTACGGTCGATGATCGCGGCCCAATTTGTACCTGTGGGAATATTGGTTGCCTGGAGGCTTTGGCTGGTGGACGGGCGATTGCCGAACGCGCCAAGCAGGCTATTCGGGATGCTAACCAGCGGACTCAATTATCGTTAACCAACTCTGTTGATGGGTTAACCGCCGTTGACGTGGCGGCGGCAGCCGAAAAAGGGGATTTGGTTGCCCAGGCGATTATTACTGAAGCAGGGGAATACTTGGGAATCGCGATTGCTAATTTAATCAATATCGTCAATCCCGGTATGGTTATTGTCGGAGGGGGGGTTGCCAGAATGGGAGATTTATTCCTGGAACCAATTCGCAGTTCCGTGCGTAAGCGCAGCCTTGAGGCTGCGGTAGAAAATCTACGGATCACAGCCGCTATGCTTGGGCGAAGGTCAACCGGTATGGGAGCTGTTGTCCAGGCATTATCCATTGCATTGCAGAATTTAACAGAATCATCGTCGGAACTGATCAAGGAAAGTTTATAAATGAAAGGAGGTGGTGCTGATAGGGCTATGATTTCGTTAGTAAGTACACTTTGTAGTACGATTCAATTCATCACTTTGTAACAAGGAGAAAGAAGACAAATGAATTTCAAGAAAATTTCCTGGATTCTGATCACTATGTTGATCGTATCCTCCATGCTGCTGGCGGCCTGTTAGCCCGCCGCCGAAGAACCGGCTGTGGAGGAACCCGCCGCCGAAGAGCCAATGGCCGATGATGGCACTTACTACGGACGG
>JACNJM010000028.1 GCA_014382605.1 Anaerolineae bacterium | reverse complement strand
CAATCTCATTTCGGGTTTGATCGCCTATGCACTTCAACCTGTCAAGCCAGCTTTGTACTTGCAGCCAATTTTGCCTGCTATCGTTTGCTAAACAAAACTCAGGTTAACGAAATATAATTGATGGGGGGTCTTTACTTGACATTTTTCGCCCATACCTATATACTCGCTATATAGATAACGAGTATATAGGTATGAAATATTTCTTTCTCTCTCTGCTTTCTCGCCAGCCCACCCACGGCTATGATATTTTGCAAACCTACCACAATCTGTTTGCAGATGTACTGCCGCCCCTGAATGCCGGGCAAATCTATACTACCCTTTCGCGCCTGGAGCGTGATGGGTTTGTGGAAAAATTTTCTGTAGAACAAGATAATAAACCCAACAAACAGGTATACGAATTGACCGACGCGGGCCATCAGGTTTTGCTGTCCTGGTTCGCCGAGCCAATTAGCGGTTCGCGCATCCGCGACAATTTCTATCTTAAGTTGGTCAGCGCTGGGATGACCGATTTCATGCCTCCCCAACACTTGATCGCCGACCAGCGCCGCCAATACCTGCAATCGCTGCACGATCTCAATATGCTCGCGCTCCAGCCTGATATTTCTGCCGATGCGTCCAAGTTATTGCTCATCCAGGGGGCGGTACTACACCTCAAGGCCGATCTGGAGTGGCTGGATTTATGTGAAGATTTGTATTTGAATCAGGAGTAGCCCGATGTCAAGATTCTTCTTGCAAACCAAAAAAATCTCAAAAATCTATAAGCATAACGGTGGCGAAGTCCACGCCCTGCGAGATGTCGATTTAGGCATCCGAGCCGGGGAGTTGGTGGCGGTAATGGGGCCAAGCGGCAGCGGTAAATCCACCCTGTTGCACATCCTGGGTGGCCTGGATAACCCCACCTCCGGGGAAGTTTGGGTTGCCGCGCAGCAAATTGACAATATGAGCGAAGCCCGACGCGCCATTTTGCGCCGCAAGCAGATTGGCTTTGTCTTCCAGGCCTTTAATCTGATTGGCAATATGAGCGTGGGCGACAACATCGAACTACCTGCGATGGTAGCCGGATCACCGGTGAGCCAGGCGCGCCAGCGTCGGGAGGGGTTGCTGCATGATTTGGGGATGAGTGACAGAGCGCGTCATATCCCCGCGCAACTCTCTGGCGGGGAGCGTCAGCGGGTCGCGCTGGCACGCGCACTGGTCAATCAGCCCACCGTGCTGCTGGCTGATGAACCCACCGGTAACTTGGATAGCAAAACCGCCTTCGATGTGCTGCGGCTGCTACGCCAGACTCATCAGCAAGGGCAGACCATCCTCATCGTTACGCATGATCCCAATGTTGCCAGTATTGCCCAGCGGGTGATCTTCATGAAAGATGGGCAAATTACCAGCGAAACGATTCTTAAAGAGCAGCATGATGCCCGGGCTTTGCTCACCGAGATGCTCGATATGGAGGCCTGACCATGTTCACAGCTATGTGGCGCAAACTGAGCGCCGACATCCGCACGAACAAGCTTCAATTCTTGCTGATCGGAGGCGTACTGACCCTCTCGGCGATGTTGTTGACCGTCTCTCTTTTGGTGATGGGCAGCGCCGATGAGCCGTGGAATCGTACCTTCGAAGCAACCAACGGCCCCCATGTATGGGTGGTCAGCCACCAGCATGATTTAGATTTCAGCCCATTGACGCAAAACCCGGCAATCAGCGAGACCAGCGGAGTGATTCTGGCCCTGGCAGAAAATCCTCTGGTGTTGGGCGACGAGAAAGTCTCGTTCTTTCTGTATGTGATGAACAAACCGCCCGCAGTAGCGCATCCCCTGGTGGCAGTGGGCCGTTGGGTGGAACCTGCCAACTCCGATGAAATCGTGCTGGATTTCAGTCTGGCGAAGTTTTACGATTTTCAGGTGGGCGATATGGTCACATTCTTGGGAACAGATGGCAACCGGGAGTTGAAGGTGGTTGGCTTGGCGGTAACTGCGCACTGGTTCCCGTATAACGAAATCACCAAAGACACCTCCCCAGGAGTTGGTTATATCAGCCAATCCACGCTGGAAGTTCTACAACCCGACTCGAATTCTTGGTATTCGGTGGTTGGCCTGCGCTTGAAAGATCCCGAAGCCAGCAAAGAAATGGCTGATTTGGCCTTTGATGTGCTACCCGGCAAATTGCAATCGGTGATCGAATGGAAATTTGTCAAAGAAAATGCTGCTCTGGCAAATACGCTCAATGCCATGTTTATGGGGTTGTTCAGTATTTTGGGATTGGTAGCGGTGGGCATGATTATCTTCAATACTATCGGCGGGCAGGTACTCAGCCAGTACCGCGAGATCGGCCTGCTCAAGGCGGTGGGTTTCAGCCCGCGTCAGGTGACCTTGCTCTTCTTGGGCGAGCATCTGACTCTTGGGTTGGCTGCTGCGCTTCTGGGGATTGTCTTTGGTTTAGCCCTCGCGCCGGGATTGGTCGGTACGATGGCCGAAAATCTGAATACCACCCCGCCTGATATATACGCCCCAGGCCCACTGATCAGCGTACTTCTCCTGGTGGAAGTGGCGGTTGCCCTGGCAACGCTCTTGCCCGCCTGGCAAGGTGGGCGCATCAATGCAGTGCAGGCGATTACGGTAGGATACCGCAGCCGCCATCCGCGCGCTTCTTTGTTGGGTCGGTTTGCTGGATGGCTGCGTTTTCCATCGGTGATTGTGCTGGGCGTCAAAGACACTTTTTCGCGACCTCTACGGGCAGCGCTGGCAATTTCCAGTCTGTTGCTGACGGTTCTAATAGCTATTACAGCCGTTGGCGCGCAGGGTACCACGAATTATCTTGCCGGCAATCGCTATTACTTTAACGGCACCACCGCCGATATGAAGATCGCGCGTAACTTTGTGCCTCATGCCATCATTGCCGATGGAATTTTATCCAGCCCTGAAGTGGTCGATTATTACGAAGAAGCATTCTTGTACGGACAGGTTCCAGGGCATGGCGATCAGCCTTTGGCGGTGCGCTTATTGCAAGGCAACTACCGTAATTTCGATTTCCCGATGAATGAAGGCCGTATGATCGCCGAGCCGGGCGAAGCCGTAATGGGGTATGCGGTTTTTGAATTGATGGATGCTCACATTGGTGATACCGTTGAGATTCTGGTGGATGGCGAACCTATGCAAGTTACCATTGTTGGGCGAAATATGGAAAACTTCAACCTGAATAATGTGGTTCTCACAAGTTTGGAGACGTATCGAGAGCAAGTGGTTTCCGACGCTCAACCAACGAATTATTACTTGCGTTTGAACGATTCTGCATTGGCGGAAGAAATTCGCCGCGAGTGGCTGAATATTTCTCAGGGATTGATTAACGTCAGTGTAACGACCAAGGAACCAATGACCTCCGTGGTTCAGTTAACGAATCTGATCGCCAGTTTAGCAGTGATTCTGATGGTTGTGGCGGCAGCCAATTTGATGAGTACCAGTCTTTTGAGTATTCGCGAGCGGGTGCGCGATTTTGGAATCCAGAAAACGATCGGGCTGACGCCCGCCCAAATTGCGGGAAGTGTAGTGATTGAGGCTGTAACCATCGCGCTGATCGCCTTGCTGCTAGGCATTACTCTGGGTATGGTCGTATTAG
>JACNJM010000195.1 GCA_014382605.1 Anaerolineae bacterium | reverse complement strand
CGACAGCAGCCTGAATGGATATGCTCTCTAAGATACGACAATTATCTTCATTAAAGGCATTTGCAACACTGCTAACCAATTCAATCGTGCCAACGACACGGCTCTGGTGGCGCAAGGAAACACCCAAATAGGATTTCGGAGCAAAAGCATCCCAGGAACGCGCCGTAGTCATCTGATATTTATCGAACGCGTCCATATCTGGAACCAGCAACCCATGCCGGTCGGTAAAGAGGCGCGGGAAGTAATCTTCTTTGGGGCTGTATATTGATTTTTCAACTGTTTCGTCGTCGCTGAAAACATCATCGCGGGTGACGTAGAGCAGTAGGTGTTTGTCACGAGCATCGTATAGACAAATTTCCGCGGCTTCAAAGCTAATCACATTGCCCAGGGAATCAATCACATCGCTGAGCGTGTCTTCGAGATCAACGCTGGAGCTAATTTTATTGCCAATCTCATAGATGGTTTGCAGTTCAGCCATACGCGCTTGCAATGCCAAAACCATATCGTTAAACACGCGCGCCAGATGTCCGACTTCATCGCCCAGGGACATCACATCGGCAATATCATCTGGAGAATAGGGTTTATGATCTTCAACATCTTGGGCAACTCCAGCCAGTTTTAGCACCGGTTTGGCTATCCCGCGTCCCAGCATCAGGGCCAGTAAAACAATGATAACAATCATTACTCCCACCGCAGCAAGGCTCTGCCATGCCAGGTCTACCATCGGGGCGCGGAAATACTCATCGGACATGGAGACCCCCACAACCCAGGTCAGATTCTCGGTGGTTTTATAGCCAACAATATAGATAGCATCCCTCACTTCATCGAGATATTCGGTGATGCCATTATTATACTTGGTGAGTTTGGTCAGTTCAGGGATGTCCAAATAGGTCAGTGGCTTATCCATGACAAAGCGCTCTTCAACTGCCGCGGCTTCATCGGCAGATAATTTGACCAGCCCTTCGAGGTGCCACTCCGGTGCGTAGCTGGGAGCGCTGACCATAATACCGTCGTGATCAACCAGAAATACAGAAACCGCTCCGCTGCTTTCATCGAAATCGTTGATGATACTGGTAATCGCGCTGCCTTTCAGTTTGAGTGCGACTACACCTACAATGCCTTCCTTTGCATCTACGACCGGGTGCGAAAAATAGAACCCCAATTGCATGCTACTTCGCCCAACCAATGCATCAATATGGTTGCGACCAGCAATGGCCTCGCTAAAATATTTTCGATTACTGAAATTGCCGCCTTGAACAGAAGGCAGCCCAGGCTGCTGGATTGAAACAATTACATCGCCACTTTCTTGCAGCAGGTATACATACTCATAGTCTGGATTTGAGCGCAGAATATCCCAAAAGCGTTCTTCGATGGCTGAACGCGCGGCTTCACTTTCGGGATCTACCAGAATGCCGAGTACGGTGGGGTCTGTACTGATCTGCGATGCCACAATTTCTGTATCATCAAAAAGTTGGTCTAGTCGCCCGGCCACGCCAGATGCCAGTAAATGGATTTCATCTACGGCCAAATCGTGCAGCAAAGTAGAACCCGCATCAAATTGATACACCGAAACCGCAAGCGAGGGTAGTAGCGCGGCCAGCAAAAATGCGACCGCGATCTTGGTAGGCAAGGACCAATTTATTCCTATTGATTTTAGTATTTTCATGCGGCTCTCCTTATATTTTTGCTAACCGCGTTTATGCGATAGCCACAGACCATCTCGTACCGGAAGAATAACACTATCGAGTTGACGGTGAGTTGCAACCAGATCATTATAGGCTTTTATGCCAAGCACCTGCACCGGAAGTTCGTCCGCATCTTCCAGAAGTACTTCACCCATACAAAAAGCATTATCGCCTAGTAGCACACCGCCATCCACCAGATGTTCGATGCAATAATCCAGCAATTGCAACGATAATTGTGCGCTTTTCCCAAAGTATACGTGCTTAATGACATCCTGTAAAATTAGATCAAACATTCCCAAGGTAGGTAGTAATTCCATCACATCGCCTTCGATGATCTCAATTTGGCGCTGGTATCCGGCTTTCTCAACAAACTCACGTGCCAGATAAGCACGCTGCGGATCAATCTCGATGCTGACGACTTTGCTCTCGGCGGGGAGGCCACGTGCCAACCATAATGCTGAATACCCGATAGATGTACCAATATCCAACACGCGGCGCGGCGCTGGGTGACGCATTTGAAGCAGCGCCTGAATGATGGCGCCTTCCAGCGGGCCGATAATGGGGATTTGCTCGTGTTCAGCGAGCGCTTCCATTTCAGGTAAAACAGTATCCAGAGGTAATTCTGGGATGCGGCGCGCTAATAATTGCAGGGCATATCCGGCTAATGGATCATCAGATTGTTGTGGGGCAATGGGTAATGCCGACCGGCCATTGTCGGAGAAGAATTTTTGTTGAATTTGCATACTGGCTTTTTTCTCATTCCTTAGAACTATTGTTATTGCATCCCTGACCAGAAGCACTAGGACATACAGCGTACGGCTAATTTTTTGAGGTGGGTTGTCACGGGATCATCTGGGTATTCCAGCACAAATAGTTTCGCGCTGGATAGCGCCATCATTTCATCGGAATGCGGAACTACAGCAACAACCTCTGCACTATAGGCTTCCTCAACGCGCGACTTCACCGTTTCATCATTGAATAATTGTGGCGATTTATTCACGATCAAAAGTATATTCTCCACTTCGAGGTTGCGGGCCAGTTTTACTGAGATGCTGGTTCCCTGGTAATCTTGTTGGTCGGGGCGCAAGATAATGCCCAGGGCATCGGCAAACGCCATCGATAGCAAAATTTCATCATTTAGCCCTGGATGCGTATCAATAATCAATGCGTCCAGTTCAAGCTTGCTTTGCAGGCTTTTGAAACCTTCATCGAGTAAGTTGACCGTATATCCATCACGCAAAATCCGGGCGATATCGCTGGCTTTGATACTGGATGGGATCAGGAAGAATTTGCCTTCGGCTTTTTCACCCAATTGATCAGTCACATCCAGGGCGGCATCTTCAATCGAACATTCGCCCCACAAATAATTATTCAGTGTTTTCCCCATAGATTTATCGTCAACGCCAAATAAAGTGTGAATGCCTGGCGATTGAATATCCACATCTACGACAGCCACCCGAAGGCCGCTCATCGCTAGCAACGCCCCAATATTTGCCGATGTATTAGTCTTCCCGGTGCCCCCGCGGAACGAATGGAGCATGATTATCTTTGCCATATTGCTGTCTCCTGAAGAGATAAAACGCTTGGCATCTATCAAAGAGTATTTTGCCCAACACTCGATAGACACAAAGTTACAAGGGTGACTTGTAAATACATACATCGTCACCCTTGCAGATTACTCAATCTTTATCGTTTCGTCACATACCAGGCTGCGACATAACCTTCATCCCCTTCAATATCCCTTACTCGCAGCCATTGCCCGTTCGCGCCAATTTTGCTTTCTTCTGCTTCATCTAGTAAAAGTAATTCGGAGGCGTTGGGCATGCGTTTGATAAGCGTGTGCGCCGCCACCACCGTCTCTTTGCGCAGAGCTACACCTTCAGTTGTGGTGCGTAACACAATATCATCGTCGTCGGTAGGTTTGGCGCTCTTTTGGTCCTGACGAACACCCAGCGCTGGTTCTCCGCCCGGGGTCACATACCAACCTGCCACGTAGCCAACCTGCCCGGTGACATCTTTCACTTTAAGCCATTTTCCACGCACGCCAATTTTCGTTTTAGCTACGGCAATTGGCTCCTGCACAACGAGGGAGGCACCTGCTGGTAGACGTTTGATCAAAGTTTGCGGAGAAACCCGCGAGGATGTGCGGAAAGCCAACCCGCCTGTCGTGGGGCGCACTACCAGGCTAGTATCGCCTGTTTTTGGTGCCGCAGCTTTCTCTTCTTCCTCTTCTTTCGATCTTGAGACATACCAGGCTGCTACATAACCTTGGTCGCCGCTCGGCGCTTGCACATGCAGCCACTCGTTCATCACGCCAACCTTGTTTTGAGCATTCGGTTCAAGCGAAGTCAGCTCAACATGCAGGGGCAAGCGAGTAATTAACGCGCCTCCAATGGAAGGCGAGCCGCGGAAAGCTAAACCATCGGCGGTGCCAAAGGTAGTAAATGTGTTATCCGGAACGGGGACTTTCTCTGGCTTTGCGGCCGCGTTCACAGTAACTGTGGCAGCCCCGCCCCCAGAAGGATTGCCCTCAAACCAAACTGTGCCGGTTATGGCCTGACCTGGATCCTTCCCCATGTGTTTGTAGCGGTCAGTAAGATAGAGTTTCTTGTCAGGCGCATCACCACGATAGCGATAGGGGTCTTTCATCAGGTAGCGGTCGCCTTCTTTGCCGTAGATTACGACCCAGTGTGTTTGCAAACCAGCTTTAGGCGACCAGTCTACCTGAGCAATGACTGGCATCCCGGCAGCCAACGCGGCATCAATCTGGGCCAACGGGGCCGGATTATTTTCGCAGGGTTGATATCCTTTGTAGACAATTCCTGGACACACTGAAGGCAACATCGCCGGAATGACCAATGCCCCTTGGAAGCCGCCCGCTGATTTCATTTTTTGATTCATCGATTCGGGCGTTTCGTTATTGCCAAACCCATTTGCCACCATTGTCATGGATGTCAATAAACATCCCCACGTACCAATGGTTTCTTTATTATCATGCCCCAGTTTGACACCTTTCCATTTGGGATCATTCTGATAGAGAGCATCAGTTTCAAACACAGGCAACCTCCTCATTTTCGGCGTACTCAAGTCTGATGATGGATTACACAATTGCTGCGAGAAGCAAAAAAACAGATGTATGTAATACTTTGTTTCTCTGGTAGTTTTGTCTATGGTATATTTTCAACGAACTGTGTAAATCTTGGAATATGCAAATAGTGAGAGAATCACTGCTTTTGCATTCAATGTAGAATTCGATATAGTGTTGTTCTTTTGCTCATACTGAGGTACTAGCGTCATTATATATTATATTCTTTGTCTCCACAAGCCTGATTTACGATAGACTAGCTCCAAATTAGAGCAACGCTTCCAGGTCTTTCGCCGCGAAGAGAGAAAATGCCAGCCCGCGCCCCACAACCCCCTGTTTTCGGGCTTTCTTTTGCGAAAGTGCGCAAGTCCTATCTACATCCTTGAGAACGGGTATAATAAAGTGAGTGTATTTTTGCTCTCTGAAGGAAGCTCAGTTGCGAGTCTTTTTAGATAGTAGCATCTGTTTTCGTTTATTACGTAAGTATTGCCTTTATTTTCGGAGGAATGCCAAAATGATTAAAGCCAAAAAATTCGATGGTGTGATTGAAGCCGTTCACTATACGTTAGATGGAAAAATCGACTGGGTGCGTGGATACCAGCGCCGGGGGTTTGTTTTTTCCGATATGCTGATTCTGGATCGTCAGACACTGCTCGCCCAGCTTGAAGACGGCGACCGGATTTATATCGGCCAACGCCAGGCCCTCATGGGCAATGATTTCGCGTTGGGTGAAGTTGTCCGCGTTGAGAAGCAAAAAGTCGGCGAGAAGATTGTGGCCGGTAAAGCCCAGGGCGATGGCGATTTTCTCGCCGACACGCCTGTTTTTTAGACAATTGCACGACTGCAAAGACGAGCCTGAATATCTGTCATAGCTATAACCCGCACCAATTATCAGGCCGCCATATGGCGATTGCGAACGGAGCTTGCGAAGTGATGCAATTCTATGGCGCTTCTGCCCTGAATGTACTCTACTGAAGGGAATTGATACTATGATTATTCGCGATTTATCCCCAATCCCTTATAACGAAGGCAAACTATCTGTCGCCGAGCGCGCCAAGGCCATTATGCAATTCGGTTCAAGTTGGCCTGCGGATATGAAATCACAAGAAATGCTGGCGCGCAGTTTAGCGCGTTCGCTCGATAATTCTCACACCTTGCTGAGAAATCTCAAAATCCCTGAACCCGATGTTATCGTACCTTTACTTTTGATTAGCCCCCAGGGCATTACCATGCTTTACAATAATCCTGTTCGGGGTGTCTTCCGCGCCCAGGGAAATACCTGGAAAATTATGAGCGGAAGTGGGCGATCCTTCCAGGCGGCCAAGCCCAACTTAATCTTGCGCACGCAACTGCTGACGCGTGGCGTAGAGACGTTTCTGGCACAGCATGGCTACGGCGATCTTTCTCTGGAAGGAATACTGGTATTCACCGATTCTGGCACACACGTCGATACCATTCGCCCGGACGTGCGTATTGTGCAACTCGATGCGTTAGAGCGTTTTTCCGCCCAACTTTCTGGCGGCGATCCAGTGATGGGGCAAGAACGGCGCTTCAAGCTGGTTGAGATGCTGGTTCAAATTGCCGCTGAAACCCAAAAAATCGAAGAACAAGCCCCCACTTCTCCCTCGGCTATCAGTGATTTTTCGCAGCGAATTGATTCCGGATTTACCGAGAAAATAAACCCGCTGCAAAAACGTTTTAATTTCTCTCGCCAGCAATGGCTAATATTGGGCGCCATTGTGATCGCCGAAGTATTAATTTTGGTGGGCTTTTTATTGTTGATTTTATTCACAGCCTGACCTTCGAGCCAAACCTCCCTGCGAGTTCGGCTCCCCACGCCTCTCGCCGTCCACTCATCCCTGCCCACATCTGGAAAACCATTTTGCCAAATCCGCTTTTGTCCATCATTATCCCTGCGCACAACGAAGAACATCGCCTGCCCCAGACCCTGGAGCAGGTGTTCGCTTTTTTGCAGGCACAAGACTACCCCGCCGAGGTCATTATTGTCGAAAATGGCAGTCACGACCACACTTTCGAAATTGCCCAATCGTTTGCGCAACAATATGCCAATTGCCGCGTGTTGCAAGAGCAAACCCCAGGCAAAGGATTGGCGGTTAAAAAAGGCATGTTGGCCGCCCGCGGCGAGTATCGTTTTATGTGCGACGCCGATCTCTCCATGCCTATCGTTGAGGTCAACCGCTTCATTCCGCCGCAGTTGAATGATTTTGAGATTGCGATTGCCTCGCGCGAGGCCCCTGGCGCGGTGCGCTACAACGAACCCGAATACCGTCATTTGGGTGGACGCGCCATCAATCTGATCATTCGCCTGCTGGCCTTGCCTAGCCTGAACGACACGCAATGCGGTTTCAAGTGTTTTCGTGCCCCTGTTGCCGAAGATATTTTCAACTACCAAACGCTCACCGGTTGGGCCTTCGATATCGAACTGCTCTATATCGCCCGCCGCCGCGGCTACCGCATGTGCGAAATCCCGATCCCCTGGTATTTCAACCCCGACACCAAACTTAGCCCCATCTGGGATGCTTTGCGTATGGTGCTCGATATTTTCACCATTCACCGCAACGCCCTGCAAGGCCGCTATAATGCCCAAAAAATTTGACCCGGCGCTGATCCCCAAAAATCCTACTCTGGAATTCGAGCGTCCGCTGTGGCAGGCAGGTTTGCAATATGTGGCCGGAATTGACGAGGCTGGACGCGGCGCACTGGCCGGGCCGGTAGCTGCCGCGGTGGTGATTCTGCCTCCAGATGGGAGCCTCGAACGCAGCCTGAGGGGGGTGCGCGATTCCAAACAGATGACCCCATCCCAAAGAGAATTCTGGTCTACGCGCCTGCGCGAGTTGGCACTGGCATTCGGAGTGGGCTTTGCTTCATCCCAAGCAATAGACACCCTGGGCATCGTTCCTGCCACGCGTTTGGCCGCCCAACGCGCTCTAAACGCCCTGGAAATTATCCCCCAACATCTGTTGCTCGACTACCTGCTGCTGCCCGATTTAGAAATCCCCCAAACTTCGCTCATCAAAGGCGACGCCCGCTCCTTGAGTATTGCCGCGGCTTCGGTCATCGCCAAAACTGCTCGCGATGCCCTGATGGTCGAACTTGACCAAGAATATCCTGGCTACGGCCTCGCCGCGCATAAGGGTTATGGCACCAAATTTCACCGGGAAGCGATTGTAAAACTAGGCCCGTCGCCGATTCACCGTTTGTCCTTTTCGCCGATCAGGGATTCGATAGCTCTGTTTCCTCCACTTGGGGTTTAACCAGCGCGCCAACCACAATCAGGATAATACCCAATACACCCACCAGGATCGCCTGCCACAACATCGGGCGGAAAATTTCAACCGCCAGACGCATCAGGGCTTCGATGGTTTCTGTGCGAATCAGGGAAGGGGTCTCACTCAGCGGACCAAACGACATCAGCGCGGCAACCGAGGAGCGATAGAGAATGGTCAGCAAAATTAGCAAAATACCTGAGATCGTCAGCGGCACGCCCCACCAGTTGCCCAATTCGCGCAATCTGCGCACCGCTAAGGCGAGAATGATGAATAGCAGCACAGCCGGGAGGAGTGGAGCCCAGCGGATTGCTGAGCGAATCAACCGCAATTGCAATTTGATCTGATCGGGGCCAGCTCCCGCAGGGTTCTCGCCGCGGGCAATTTCGGCGGTGAGATTGAAAAGGTCTGGGATGTTGGCGAGAACGAGCACAAGCGAATTATGATAATCGCCGATTTGGTCACGGTACCAGGGATCGGGGAAACGGCAAAGATTGTACGGAACTTTTATCCCTGGGGGAGCTGCTGCCAATCGGGTTTTGAAATTGGCAACTTGTTCTTCGGTGCAGGGATCGAGGGTGTCGAACACAGTTTGGACAGCATTACGACCATGCTCGGAAGCGACGCGTTCCTTGAATAAGGCCAAGTTCCATTGGATATCGGGAACGCGCTCGTCAGAATCGATCCAGGCGTAGGTGCCATCCACGGTGGTAGAAATCCAGTCTTGCAGAATTTCATCGCTGAGAACTTCATAACGGATGGCGCGCCAATCGTCAATCGTGAGGAATCCCAGCAACTTGAGAATATTGGGTTCGTCTTGCCAGTCTTCAACTTCGCCAGCATCGTAGCGCAATTGCGCCTGACGTTCCGCATACCACTGCAGCCCGGCAGGGATCAGATCGGATTGTGTGGCAATATCTGTGAGAATTTGGTTGACCAACGGGGCATTGAATGCCACCCGCCCGGTATCATATGCCAGCACCGATACCAGCAACGCAGCCATAAAAATAATTACGAAGATAAATGCGAGTATTTTTCCTACGATTCTCATGTGCAACCTCCTGAACGATGTCGTTCCCCATTCGCTTGCAAACATCCAAGAATAGTATACACTACTCGCGTCTCTGCGTAGCGGGCACAATCAACAAGAATTAACGCCAGGGCGCGAAGTTGTAAAGATGCCAGGTTTTCTTGGTCCAATAAACCTGATTGCTCAGACTTGCGCCTTCGCAATCAAGATTTCGCAAAAAAGGGCGTGCACCCCATGCACGCCCTTTTTTGCGGCTTTTCCCCGCCGCAAGCGGGGATGCCGAGATAGTAGTTATTTGGGAACAACTCTATTTTTCCGCAATTTACTTAAAAAGCTTCGCGATCAATGTTTTGTAGCAAACGCTCAAGGGAGATTTCAGCCAGCGAATTCAGGCGCAAATCGGCATGATCAAGGGGGAGTTGGTGCGTTAGCGCATTGGGCACAGCCACACAGAAGATACCCGCCTGTTTTGCCGCGGTCACACCGTTGGATGAATCTTCCAGCACGATGGCTTCTGTAGCAGCTATTCCCAGTGAGGCCAGCGCCAGTTGAAATAGCTCCGGGTGGGGCTTGGTATGCGTGACATCATCGGAGGTATGCACCACATTAAAATAGCGCCTCAGTTCCAGGCGGTCGAGATGCCAGCCCACCCAATCTATATCTGAACTGGAGGCCACAGCCAGTTTCAGGCCCAGGCGCCGGGCAGCATTGAGATAGTCTACAACGCCGGGCAAAATGGGTTGTTGCATAACCAGTTCTAATTCGCGCTGCAAACGTTGTTCACCCACTACGGCGCGGTCTAGCTCTCGCCCGAGGCGCGCTTCTAGCCGCGCCAGCGGATCGAAATGCTCGTTGGATGATCTACCGATGACCTGCCCCCACTCTTCAAAGGGCAGTTCATGCCCGTATTGTTGGTAGAATTCTCGCCAGGATTGGTAAACTGTACTTTCAGTATCCAGGATCAAACCGTCAAAGTCAAAAATGATGCCGCGTATCAAAGTAACTCCTTTATAGTATTACCACGAAAGATTTGCCTCATTCGCGCAAATCTTTCACCGCAGAGCACCCTTCGATAAACTCAGGGCAGGCGCGGAGAGCGCTGAGTTTTTCTGTGTTTTTTCTCCGCGAACTCAGCGATCTCTGCGGTTAATTCTTGATTGCGGCTGGAGGCCGCGCTATGTAGCTATGTAGATATTGCGCTCTATTTTACAACCTTTTGATATATTCCACGTAAGAATCTATTGACCAGCCCACCTTGCTCCCCTACTTTTGAGTATCTTCCTGTATAATTGACGCAAATTCAACGGAGGCGTTCTATGACTGGTAAAGAAGACAAACCCACCAAATATGACGGTAATTTTTTTCGCGGCATCAGCAATGAAATCCGGCTGGTTTTTCGTTTGATGGCTGATAGCCGCGTCCGGTGGTGGCTCAAAGCGCTGCCTTTTGCATCGATCTTGTACTTTATTTTTCCGGATATTGCCCCCGGCCCAATTGATGACGCATTGGTAATTTTTATTGGCGTGTATACGTTTATCGAGTTGTGCCCGTCTGAAATTGTGGATGAGCACCGCGATATTTTGCGCAATACCATCCCTGGCGAGTGGAGTGAACCAGCCAACAAAGAGCCTGAAATAGTAGATGGGGAGTTTGTTGACGAGAATGAACCACTCCAAGAGATTGATGAATAATACACTCAAATATTTAGCCACTATATTCCTGTTTTCATTACTCATCGCAGCCTGCGGATTATTACCAAAGGCCGATGTACCGACACCGCTACCCACTTTCGCTGCGCCTGCTAACGAGCCGACGCTAACGCCTTTTGCTCCAGAAGCTGCAGCACCAACCGCGGAAGTAGGATCTGCTCAACTGGCAGAATCAACTCTCGAGCGCGTCCGCTTTGCCATCATCGGGGATTATGGTCTGGATGGTCAGGCCGAAGCCGATGTCGCTGCGCTGGTCAAAGGCTGGGAACCCGATTTCATCCTTACCACGGGCGATAATAACTATGAAATGGGCGCTGTCGATACGATCGATGCCAATATCGGGCAATATTATCACGAATATATTGCCCCTTATTCCGGGAGCTATGGAGCGGGGGCCGAGAGCAATCGCTTTTTCCCGGTGCTTGGCAACCACGACTGGCGCACGCCGGACGCACAACCGTATCTCGATTATTTTGCGCTGCCTGGCAACGAGCGTTATTATGAGTTCGCCTGGGGTCCGCTGCACTTTTTCGCGCTGGATAGCGATTCAAATGAACCCGATGGTGTCGGCATGTCTTCTGCCCAGGCGGCCTGGCTGCAAGGGGCTTTGGCAGCTTCGCATGCGCCATGGCAGATTGTCTACTTTCATCACCCGCCCTATTCTTCGGGCGTGCATGGTTCGATAGATTGGATGCGATGGCCTTTTGAGACCTGGGGCGCCAGCGCGGTGATTTCCGGGCACGATCATATTTATGAACGGCTGGCGATTGGGGCGCTGCCCTATTTCATCAATGGGCTGGGCGGCGGGCCGCGCTATGAGTTTGGCGCTATTTTGCCTGAAAGCCAGGTGCGCTATAACAGCGCCCATGGCGCTATGCTGGTGGAAGCTGATGCCGCCGAAATTTCTTTCCAGTTCATCACCATCAACGGCGAGATGATTGATAGCTACACCCTGCCCCCACCTGAAACCGCGCCCGACAATGTGCAAGCCCTGCCCGACGCAGCGCAATACCAATGGGCGCAGATCGTCCAGGGGCTGACCAAACCGGTTGGCCTGACCCACGCCGGGGATGGCAGCGGAAGGCTTTTTATCATCGAGCAGCCCGGTACGATCCGCATCTGGCAGAACGGCGAGTTACTCCCGACGCCTTTCCTGGATATTCGCGCCCGCATCAACGACGGCGGTAGTGAGCAAGGTTTTCTGGGCCTGGCTTTCTCGCCGGGTTACGCGCAAAATGGCTATTTCTTCACGAACTATACCAACGCCCGCGGCGACACAGTGATTGCCCGCTACCGCGCCTCTGCCGACCCCAATCTGGCTGACCCTGCCAGCGAAGAAATTCTACTCACCATAAAACAGCCCTATGGCAACCACAATGGCGGGCATCTCGCCTTTGGCCCGGATGGCTATCTCTACATCGGCACCGGCGACGGCGGCTCGGCGAACGACCCGGAAGGTAACGCGCAAAATCTGAACACACTATTGGGGAAAATGCTGCGCCTGAATGTGGATACAATTCCCTATACCATTCCAGCCGATAATCCCTTTGGCACAGAAATCTGGGCTTATGGATTGCGCAATCCGTGGCGTTATGCCTTTGACCGCGCCACCGGAGATTTGTATATTGGGGATGTGGGACAAAATCAGTGGGAAGAGATTGATTTTATCGAATCCGGCGCACCTGCCGGAGCCAACCTGGGCTGGGATGTGATGGAGGCCAGCCATCCCTTTGAGGGTATTGCCCCCGAGGGTATTCCCCTGAGCGCGCCCGTGGCAGAATACAACCACACCGAGGGTTGTTCGGTTACCGGGGGCGTGGTCTATCGCGGGGCATTGCCTGCGTGGCAGGGCGTATATCTCTATGGCGATTTCTGCTCTGGCCGGGTTTGGGCTTTACTGCGCACCGCAGATGGTAACTGGCAAAACGCGCAACTCTTCGAAACCGGCGTGAATATCTCTGCCTTTGGCGAAGATGAAGCAGGAGAAGTGTATCTGGCTGATTTGCAGGGGCGCATCTTCCGGCTGGAAGATAGATAAAAATGTAACCAACCTGGGCTTAGCGCATCCAACCATTTACAGGTAAAATTTTCGCCGAACAGGCGTACTTCTCAGGAGTTTATTATTATGGCAAAGAAAAAATCGAAACGCAAAAACAAACAACAACAATCCAACCTGATGTGGGCTGGAATTATTTTCGTGATTCTCCTGGCCGTCGGCGGTCTGGCTTTCATCATAAGTGGTGATTCTTCAGCCGGGCTTCCCGGCGAGATCACTGTCGAAGAAGCCTATCAAAAATACGAAGAAGGCGCGTTCGTGCTTGATGTGCGCACCCCTGAAGAATGGGCAGAATACCACGCCCCCGACACCACCCTGATTCCGCTGGATGAACTGCCTGCCCGCGTAAATGAAGTCCCCAAAGACCAGGAGATTGTCGTTATCTGTCGCTCTGGCAATCGCAGCCAGGCTGGACGCGATATTCTGCTTCAGGCAGGCTACGAAAACGTCACCAGTTCGGCGGGCGGCCTGAAAGCCTGGAGCGCGGCGGGTTATCCCATTGAAGGCACGCGCCCCTAGGTGACTCTTTACGGCGGCATCGAAGCCGGGGGCACAAAATTCGTTTGCGCAGTCGGCACTGGCCCCGAAGATATTCGGGATGAAATTCGTTTTGCAACTTCAACGCCCGAGGAAACCATCCCTCGGGCGATTGCGTTTTTCCGGCCTTATGCTGCTGAATTGGCCGCGATTGGTATCGGTTCGTTTGGGCCTATCGATCCGCGTCTTGCTTCAACCACCTTTGGTTATATCACCACCACGCCCAAACCGGGCTGGGCGCAGACCGATTTTGTTGGCGCGTTACAAGCGGCTTTGGACGTGCCGATTGGCTTCGATACCGATGTGAATGCCGCCGCATTGGGTGAGCATCGCTGGGGCGCGGCGCAGGGGTTGGAGACTTTCATCTACCTGACGATTGGCACAGGCATTGGCGGTGGGGCGATGGTGGAGGGCAATTTGCTGCACGGGGTGATGCACCCCGAGATGGGGCATATTCGCTTGCCGCACGATCGGGTTCAGGACCCCTTTGAGGGCACCTGCCCCTTTCACGGGGATTGTCTCGAGGGTTTAGCCTCTGGCCCGGCGCTAGAATCACGCTGGGGCGTTCGCGCCGAAAACCTGCCCAATGCACATCCCGCCTGGGAGCTTGAATCCAGTTATTTGGCGGATGCCATTATTAATTTCACCCTGGCTCTGGCTCCGCAGCGCGTGATTTTGGGTGGGGGCGTGATGCAGCAGACGCATCTCTTTCCACTGATTCGAGAAAAGGTGCAAAGGCGGCTGAATAATTATTTGGCGGTGACTGAAATCACCGAACAAATTGAGCGCTTTATTGTGCCCCCGGCGCTCGGCAATCGGGCAGGGATTTTTGGGGCGCTTGCGTTGGCGCAACAGACGTTTCATGGCTAGCCGCTGATATTACCGCTCAGTAGATGGCCCAAGCAACGGATCATTCGCAATGGGGGTTATTCCGGCGTTTTCCAGTTGCGCTCGCAATTTTACAATCACCCGTTTTAGCTCAGCCATACGAACTTCTCGCCCTGCTGTTAAATTGACGAAGCTTTGCAATTCTTCGGTGCGTTCCTGAACGCGCCGTTCCATCTCGTTGGTATCTTGGATCACGCGCGCGTATAAACGCGCATTTTCAATAGCCTGGGCCGCCTGGGATGCGAAAGGCTGGGTAAGGTCGGCTTGTTCAGGTGAGTAGGTTTCAGGCTGGTTGCTGTCGAGCGTGAGAAAACCAATCAGGGTATCACGAACAAACAGCGGAACGCCCATCCAACTGGCGATGTGCTCAGAATGCCCCCAATTCTTGAAGCGGGCATCTTTTTTCGGATTGTTCAAAATTAGCGGGGCGCGTGTTTGCAAGATTTCTGCAAATAGCTCGTCTTCACCGGGGAAAAGATGTCCTCTGGGTGATCGGGTGAGATTGCGATCGACCATCACGCGCAACCCGGCATCCTCATACAGAAAAATAGCGCCGCTATCAAAGGGGATTACTTTGCCGATTTGATCGAGAATAAGTTCCAATACCTGATCTAATTCTAAAGATGTAATCAGCGCTGCGGCAATCGTGTTGAGGGTTTCTAATTGGGCGGTGTATTTTTGCAGCGTATTTTCTGCCTGCACCCGGTCGGTAATATCGGTGATGAAACCTTCAAGTACAGTGATGTCGTTCTCGGCTCCTGCAATACCCTGGCCCTGCTCCCAGACCCATTTTATATTTTTACTGGCTGTGATAATGCGATAAAGCAACTGAAAATTTTGTTGGGTCTCTAGCCCGGCTTGAACCGTCTCCCAAACCATCTGACGATCTTCCGGGTGGATGATTTCGGCATAGGATAGCCGTGAATTGCCTACCAACTCTTCAGATTTGTAGCCTGTCAGGGGGAGACACCCATTGCTGACAAATTCCATTGTCCAGTTGGGGTCGTTTTTACAGCGGTATGCCATACCGGGCAAATTGCTCATCAGGGTAGAGAGCTGCCGCTGGCTTTCCTGCAATGCTTCTTCGGCCCGCTTGCGCTCGGTAATATCCTGGACAATGGCCTGGATGCAGGGTTGGCCGCGAAAGTGAAGGTGAGAAAGGGAGAGAAGCGCGTCATAATATGTGCCATCCTTGCGCTTGAATTGAGCCGGGAAATTCTTGAGAAAGCCCTGTTCTTGAAAGCGTTTTAGCGCCTCGTCGCGCTGGTCAGGGTTTTGATACAGGTAGGCAACATTGCCGATCTCTTGAATATCTGTGGGGGTATATCCGCCGGATTGCTGCATGGCCTCATTGAATAAAAGTAAATTGCCCTGCCCATCGACAACGCCGATGCCAATCGGTGAACTTTCGAACAAGCTGCGGAATTGTGTTTCACTTTCGCGAAGCGCTGTTTCGGCCAGCTTGCGCTCGGTGATGTCTGTGGCAACTTGTAATCGTACAATACGTCCATCAAACCATTTGATGGCTCGATCGTAATTGATGTACCATCTCTCCGTAATTGGATTCTGGGCTTCCCAGATAACTACTTCGGTAGGATTGCCATCCGCATCGATCAATTGATTATTTGTGCAATGGGTACAAGGGCCTGAATTGCCTCGGAATACATCCCAGCAAGCTTTTCCAACCACATTTTCTCCAAAGTGAGTTTGCATATGCTGATTGGTGAATAGAATTTCGTAGGTCTCCATATCCGAAACATACACGTCTGCGTCGATACTATTGAGGATTGTCAAGAGTCTTTCATGCGATTCGTGCAATTCATCTTCTGCTTGTTTGCGCTCGGTAATATCCAACACGCTGCCGATAAAATATGCGGGCTGGCCCCGGGTATCGCGAACGAGATTAGCGTCGAGAATACCGTAGATTATGCGTCCGCTTTTGTGGATAAATTGCTTTTCCATGCGATAATGATCAATTTCTCCCGCGGCCAGTAAGGCTTGCTTTTTCAGGTTTTCTTCCAGGGTCTCCGGGTGCGTAATATCCTTGAGATGCTTCCCAATCAGTTCATCTTCGCGGTATCCCAGCATGTGGCAATAGGCATCATTTGCGCTTTCAATACAAAACTTTAGCGTAACCCGCGCCACACCAATAGCCATATTTTGATAGATTTGCCGGAAACACTCGTCGCTCATTTGCAAAGCTTCTTCGGCCTGCTTGCGTCTGACTTCAGATTGTTCCAATTCGAAAACACGCTGGTGCATCTCTTTTAATTCATTCAGCAGTTGTTTTTTTGTTTTTGTACTGTCAAGCATCGTGTGCCTCGCCAGGCTTCGTTAATTTATCTATTTTTACAATACAAGCAATGCCAGTTTTTTTCTATCCCATTCTGGAAATTATACTATGGAGTATATGGCACACTCCAATATCTGGTTTTTACGGATGATCATTCGTTAGCCATACTGAATCTGCACGCTGCGCTTGACAGCCATCCAAAGGGATTTATAATAGCGGCAGCTAATATCCAAAACGCAGGGACCGGGATGAGTAAGCGGCAGCGGAACCGACAGAAAAAGGAAACCACTGACTGAGAGTTTCCAACGGCGCCCCACCGCAGAAAACCCCCCGCGAGCGTTGAGCTGAACCCCTTGAGCCTTGCAATAGGGTAACTAAGCAAAACGGCTGGCCCCGTTATCGGCCCCAAGAGATACCCTGAACTTGTCGAAGGGTAAATCGGGTGGAACCGTGTGAGTTATGAAGCTCGCGCCCCGAAATGGGCGCGAGCTTTTTTGTTAAGGACGGGAGACAGAAGACAGGGAATTGTGATTTTCCGTCTCTGGTCTCCGTAGGAGAGAAAAATGTCTTACCAACAGCAAGAAAAATACGAAGAAACGCAGCTTTACCGCATTCGGCACTCGGCGGCGCATATTATGGCGCAAGCTGTAACCGAATTATTCGAGCCTGGTGAAGCCAAAGTCGCCATCGGCCCGCCTATCGAAAACGGTTTCTACTACGATTTTGATCTGCCGCGCAACCTGACCCCCGATGACTTGAAAGCCGTCGAAAAACGTATGCGCCAGATCATCGCCGCGAAGCATGTTTTTGAAAAACGCGTAGTCAGCGCCGAAGCCGCCAAAGCCGAATTTGCCGACCAACCCTATAAAATCGAGTTGATCGAAGGCCTCGAGCAGGGCGGCATGGACGAGTACGGCGAGCCGCTTGACGCGAAACCCGAAATCTCGTTCTACACGCACGATACCTTTACCGATCTGTGCCGCGGGCCGCATGTGGAGCATACCGGGCAGATCAACCCCTCCGCCATCAAACTGATGAGTATTGCCGGAGCCTATTGGCGCGGTGATGAGCACAACACGCAGCTTCAGCGCATCTATGGCACGGCGTGGGAGAAGCCCAACGAACTCAAAGAATATCTGCACATGCTCGAAGAAGCCAAAAAGCGCGATCACCGTAAACTGGGCAAAGAACTCGATATCTTTACCTTCGATGAAGAAGTTGGCCCTGGCTTGCCCCTGTGGCTGCCCAACGGCGGGGTAATGATTGAGGAGTTGGAAAATCTCGCCAAAGAAATTGAACACAATCACGGCTACGACCGTGTGCGCTCGCCCCACCTCACGAAGGAAGACCTCTTTGTGCGCTCCGGCCACCTGCCTTACTATGCCGAAAGCATGTATCCGCCTATGGAGATGGAAGGCGTAAAGTACTATATCAAGCCGATGAACTGCCCCATGCATCATAAAATCTTCGCGGCGCGCCCCAAAAGCTACCGCGATCTGCCCATCCGTCTGGCGGAGTATGGAACCTGCTACCGTTTCGAAAAATCGGGCGAACTCTTTGGGCTGATGCGCGTGCGCTCCATGCAAATGAACGACGCCCACATCTACTGCTCGGAGGAAGATTTCGAGCAAGAATTCATGGATGTGATCGCCATGTATATGGAATACTTCGAGATTTTTGGCATCGAGAAGTATGTCATGCGCCTGAGTACGCACGGCACAGCTGGGCTGGGCAAAAAATATGTGGATAATGAGCGCCTGTGGCTGAAGACCGAAGAAATGGTGCGCCAGGCGATGAATAACGGCGGCGTGCCCTATGTGGAAGTCAACGACGAAGCGGCCTTTTACGGCCCGAAGATTGACGTGCAAGTGTGGAGCGCCATCGGACGTGAATTTACGTTGGCTACCAATCAAGTAGATTTTGCTGTGCCCGAAAGGTTTGACCTGACCTTCAAGAACAGCAACGGCGAAGACGAAACGCCTCTGTGCATTCACCGCGCCCCGTTGAGTACACATGAGCGCATGATCGGCTTCTTGATCGAGCACTACGCGGGGAAATTCCCCGTGTGGCTGGCCCCCGATCAAGTACGCGTCATCCCCATCACCGACGATCAGGCACAGTACGCCATCGAGATCGAGAAACAACTCAAGGCCGCGGGCGTACGCGTCAAAGCCGATCTCGGCTCCGACCGCATGAATGCCAAAATCCGCGCCGCGCAAAAGAAACAGGTTCCCTATATGCTGGTTGTTGGCGATCAAGAACTTGGGAACAATACGGTATCTTTGCGCAAACGCGACGGGTCAAAACAGAATGATCTGCCGGTGAGTGAATTTGTGGAAATGGTTGTAGAAAAAA
>JACNJM010000097.1:6054-19017 GCA_014382605.1 Anaerolineae bacterium | reverse complement strand
ACGGTCCTAAGGTAGCGAAATTCCTTGTCGGGTAAGTTCCGACCCGCACGAATGGCGTAACAATTGGAGCACTGTCTCAACGAGGGACCCGGTGAAATTGAAGTACGTGTAAAGATGCACGTTACCCGCAGCAGGACAAAAAGACCCCGTGGAGCTTTACTGTATCCTGGCATTGTGTTTGGATATGGTCTGTGTAGGATAGGTGGGAGGCTTTGAAGCTGGCGCGCTAGCGTCGGTGGAGCCATCAGTGAAATACCACCCTGATTATATCTAGGCCCTAACCTCACACCATTATCTGGGTGGGGGACCGTGTCAGGTGGGCAGTTTGACTGGGGTGGTCGCCTCCTAAAGAGTAACGGAGGCGCCCAAAGGTTCCCTCAGGCTGAATGGCAACCAGCCGGAGAGTGTAAAGGCACAAGGGAGCTTGACTGTGAGACCAACGCGTCGAGCAGATACGAAAGTAGGGCTTAGTGATCCCACGGTACCGAGTGGAAGGGCCGTGGCTTACCGGATAAAAGCTACCCCGGGGATAACAGGCTAGTCTGGTCCAAGAGTCCACATCGACGACCAGGCTCGGCACCTCGATGTCGGCTCATCGCATCCTGGGGCTGGATAAGGTCCCAAGGGTTGGGCTGTTCGCCCATTAAAGCGGTACGCGAGCTGGGTTCAGACCGTCGTGAGACAGGTCGGTCTCTATCCGCTGTGGGCGTAAGGGATTTGAGAGGAGCTGCCCCTAGTACGAGAGGACCGGGGTGGACAGACCTCTGGTGTGCCAGTTGTTCCGCCAGGAGCATCGCTGGGTAGCCACGTCTGGCAGGGATAACCGCTGAAAGCATCTAAGCGGGAAGCTCGCCTCAAGATAAGATCCCTCACCAGGATAACTGGGTAAGACCGCAGGAAGACTACCTGCTAGATAGGCAGCAAGTGTAAGTGCAGTAATGCATTCAGCTAAGCTGTACTAATGGTCGAGGGCTTAACTTCGTGGTGCGGAGAACTCAGAACTTTTCGATACTTGTCATAATCGCAACATATTCGGTTCAGTAAGTTAACAACTTAGTGAATAAAAGTCTCTTTGGTGATTCTAGCGACGGAGGTACACCCGGCCACATCCCGAACCCGGAAGTTAAGACCGCCAGCGCCGATGGTACTTGGGGGGTAGCCCCCTGGGAGAGTAGGTCATCGCCAAGGAGACTTTTTTCTATTTTTTCAATTTGACAGTAGCTATTATAATTGCACAATTTATTACCATAAGGGTGTGTGCTGGAGAGTATGTTCCAGGTACGCGTCCTTTTTTGTTGTCTGGATATAAACACCACATGCGTGTTTTTCCAACTCCTCAACATAAAGGAGGTGAGGAAATTTGCCGACGGTAGAATTACGTCCAAATGAATCGCAAGAAAAATTACTGAGTCGCTTCCGCAAGAAAGTTGCCAAGAGTGGTGTTCTCAGCGCAGTGCGTCGCAAACGCTGGCACGTATCTAAGAGTGAATTGCGCCGCATCCAACGAAAGAAGTCTATTCGCCGCAAAAAACGCATTTCGCGTTCAAAGCGCCAGAAATCAGCAGCATAATCAATTGAATGATTCGATTGATTACATCATTTAGATAAAAAAACGGATCAGGCAACAAACGCCTGATCCGTTTTTGATTCTTGAAGTACTGGAAATATATTTTAATATGAGTTGAGCACTTTCATGTAATTCGCGCGCTCAAAGGCAGCTTCATTGCCGCTCATTTCCTGGCTGAGACTGCCCTGCATTTGTTGGATGGATTCATACTCATGATCGATAAGCCACTCTTCGAGTTTGGCAATCAACTCCCGAGCGTAGTCCGTCCCATTTTTGAGCAGCGTCGAGGCGCTCATGGCGACATTTGCGCCAGCCATCATGCTTTTGACAATATCTTCCACCGTATGCACGCCACTCGTTAAGGCGAAGTCGAGTGCCACGCGCCCTTTCAAAATAGCAATCCAGCGTAGGGGGAGAAGCAGCTCACTCGATGTGCTGAGATGTAAATCTGGCACTACTTCCAGCGCTTCTAGATCGAAATCAGGTTGATAGAAGCGATTGAAAAGCACCAAGCCATTTGCCCCTGCATCGGCCAGTTTTTTTGCAAAGTTCGGCAGCGCTGTGATGAATGGGCTGAGTTTCACGGCCAGGGGGATACGGATTGTTTTGCGAATATCTTTGACGACTTGCAGGTAGGCTGCTTCAATTTCATTTCCGCCGAGCGCGGGATCTGTAGGAAGGTAATAGAGGTTGAGTTCCAGAGCATCTGCCCCGGCGGCCTCAATTTTTTGTGCATATTCAATCCAGCCGCCCGTTGAAACGCCGTTGAGGCTGCCAATCACTGGGATCGAAACGGCCGCTTTGAGGTTGCTGATATGCTGCACGTAGTTTTCTGGCGCCAGGCTAAATTTGCCGACTTCGGGCAGGTGGGTCATGGCTTCGGCAAAGCTATGCGTGTCGCGGCTCAAAAAATGATCAAGTTCCAGACTTTCTTTGATAATTTGCTCTTCAAATAGCGAGTAGACCACCACAGCGGATACACCGGCTTCTT
Source organism: Anaerolineae bacterium (assembly GCA_014382605.1). GTDB lineage: Bacteria > Chloroflexota > Anaerolineae > Anaerolineales > UBA11858 > NIOZ-UU35. Next base: position 16,459 of record JACNJM010000097.1, on the reverse strand, counting down.
CAAGTTGCTGCACGCCCTGGACTGTTTCTGAAAGCGGCGATGCTGAAGCGACCAGGGGGTTTTTTAATGCCAGACCAAGATAATTCGTTTTTAAATCAACCATTGTTTTTTCCCTTTTCTATGAAAAATCGATCCGGGATGGCAATAAGAAGTACCATCCCGGAAAAGATTATTTACTCGTTTGTCTCGTCATTATTGTCATAGCTCATGCTGGCCATTTGTTGGTATAGCTCCCAGCGAGCATTGACATCTGCCTGGGCGGTCTGCATAAGTTGTTCTGCGCGCCCTTCATCGCTGAGTGCCAACATGCTGTAGCGGGTTTCGGTGTAAGCCGCTTCTTTGACAGGGATGGTCGGGGCTTTTGAATCCAGATTGAGCGGGTTCTTGAATTTTGCAATCAAATTCGGGTTGTAGCGGTAGAGCGGCCACAGGCCCGATTTTACAGCCATATCCTGATGACTGAGTTGGTCGATGAGATCATAGCCGTGGTTGATACAAGGGCTATAAGCCAGGATCAGGGATGGGCCATCGAAGGCATCTGCTTCGCGGAATGCTCGTAACGTTTGCATATCGCTGGAACCCATGGCAACTTGCGCCACATAAATATAACCATACGACATGGCGATCATACCGAGGTCTTTGCGCGGGATGCCTTTACCGTTGGCAGCAAACTTGGCGACCGCGCCCATAGGCGTAGCTTTGGATGACTGCCCGCCCGTATTGGAATAAACTTGCGTGTCGAGTACCAACACATTGACATTGCGTCCTGAAGCCAGCACGTGATCCAGGCCGCCGTAGCCAATATCGTAGGCCCAGCCGTCGCCGCCAACGATCCAAATGCTTTTCTTGACCAGCACATCGGCCAGGCTGAGCAGGTCCTTGGCTTTGGGGTCATCGCTGCCAGCCAATTTCTTTTTTAGTTCGTCCACACGGGTGCGCTGTGCCTGGATTCCGGTTTCATCGCTTTGATCGGCGATCAACAGTTCATCTGCTAGATTTTCCCCAAGCAGGTTTGTAAGTTGATGTACCAGCTCACGAGCATATTCATTTTGCTTATCCACGGTCAGGCGCATTCCCAGCCCGAATTCAGCATTGTCCTCGAAAAGTGAGTTTGACCATGCCGGACCGCGGCCATCTTTGTTGACCGAATAGGGGTGTGTGGGCAAATTGCCACCGTAGATACTGGAACAGCCAGTCGCGTTGGCGATAACCATACGGTCGCCAAAGAGTTGGCTGGCAAGTTTGATATAGGGGGTTTCTCCACACCCGGCACATGCGCCGGAGAACTCGAATAATGGTTGCAAGAGTTGGGAATTCTTAATATTGGTGGGGTCAAATTTGGTACGGTCAGCTTCGGGAATGGAGAGGAAGAAATCCCAGTTTACGGCTTCAGACTCGCGGATGGGAGGTTGGGCAGCCATGTTGAGTGCCTTGCGCTTGGGCTGAGATTTATCTTTTGCCGGACAGACCTGGACACAAAGTTGGCAGCCAGTGCAATCTTCAGGAGCGACCTGGATAGTAAAGGCCGAACCGGGGAATTCTTTGAATTTGCCATCAATATGCTTGAATGTGGTGGGTGCATCCGCCAGGAGGGCAGGATCATACACTTTTTGGCGGATCACCGCATGGGGACAGACAAAGACGCACTTCCCACACTGGATGCAGAGATCCTCTTCCCATACAGGAATATCCAGCGTGATATTGCGTTTCTCCCACTGCGTTGTAGCTACCGGATACGTTCCATCAATTGGCATCGCGCTGACGGGCAGTGAATCGCCATCGCCAGCAATAATTGTTCCGACGACTTCGCGCACGAATTTTGGCGCTGCATCGGAAACGGGTTTGCGCATGGTCAGATCGCTAGTGGTTTTGGCGGGCACATCTACTTTGCGCAAGTGGGCCAGTGCCTGATCGACTGCTGCATAATTCTTCTGGACCACAGTTTCGCCGCGCTTCCCATACGTTTTCTTGATCGAAGCTTTGATGGCGGCAATGGCCTCATCTTGCGGCAGCACGCCACTGATATAGAAGAAAGCTGTTTGCATGATCGTGTTGATACGACGTCCCATGCCCGCTTTTTCGGCAACTCTGTACGCATCAAGGATATAGAATTGTAAACCTTTCTCGATGATTGCCTTTTGAACTTCTTTAGGAAGTTGGCTCCAAATCTCATCCGTATCATAAATGCTATTCAGCAGGAAAACGGCTCCGGGCTGAGCATATTTGAGCATGTCAATTTGTTCAAGAAAATTGAACTGATGACAGGCAACGAAGTTTGCCTGGCTGATCAAATACGAAGCCCGAATGGCTTCAGGGCCAAAGCGCAAGTGGGAAATTGTTTTGGCGCCCGATTTTTTCGAGTCGTACACAAAATAACCCTGAGCATAGTTGTCGGTTTCTTCGCCAATAATTTTGATCGAATTCTTGTTGGCGCCCACGGTGCCATCTGACCCCAACCCAAAGAAGACCGCGCGGACGGTCTTTTCGCCTTCAATTGAAAATCCAGGGTCGTATTCGAGGCTGGTGTGGCTGACATCATCGTTAATGCCGATGGTGAAATGGTTCTTGGGCTTGGCATTTGCCATATCATCATAAATGCCCTTGACCATGGCAGGCGTAAATTCTTTGGAGGAAAGGCCGTAGCGCCCGCCAATAATGCGGGGTGCATGTTCAAAGGGGGCGATGCCTTCGGCAACGGCTTCGGTGACGGCGGTAACCACATCCTGGTAGAGCGGCTCGCCTGATGCGCCCGGCTCTTTGGTGCGGTCGAGTACCGACAGTACCTTAACGCTGGCAGGTAGTGCTTCCACAAAGTGTTTTATCGAGAAGGGGCGATACAAACGCACGCGCAGCACACCAACATTTTTGCCTGCCGCGTTCAGCGCTTTTGCCGTTTCGGCCACTGTCTCGCCGCCCGAACCAATGATCACAATCACATGCTTGGCATCGGCAGCGCCTTCATATTCAAAAAGCTTGTATTTACGGCCTGTGAGCGCCGCAAACTGATCCATGTATTTTTGCACAATATCCGGGCAGGCCTCATAAAACGGGTTGACCGTTTCGCGTGCCTGGAAGAAGACATCCGGGTTTTGCGCTGTGCCGCGGATCACAGGATGATCGGGCGAAAGGCCGCGGGCGCGATGCGCATGGACATATTCGTCATTGATCAGCGCTCGAATGGTTTCTTTGGGTAGCATCTCAATTTTGCTGACTTCGTGCGAAACGCGGAAACCTTCGAAGAAGTGGATAAAAGGAACACGCGCTTCCAATGTGGCGGCCTGTGCTATTAAGGCAAAATCGTGCGCTTCTTGCACCGATCCGGAACCCAGCATGGCCCAGCCCGTTGAGCGGGCTGCCATCACATCCGAGTGATCGCCAAAAATTGAGAGCGCCTGCGCGGCAATTGAACGCGCCGAAACATGAAAAACAGATGCCGTCAATTCGCCCGCAATTTTGTACATATTGGGGATCATGAGTAACAATCCCTGCGAGGCCGTGAAGGTTGTTGTCAGTGCGCCGGTTTGCAGCGCGCCATGCACTGCCCCTGCTGCGCCGCCTTCGGCCTGCATTTCAACCACCGCGGGCACAGTTCCCCATAAATTCTTTCTGCCCTGGGCTGACCACGCATCGGCATGTTCGCCCATATTCGAAGATGGCGTGATGGGGTAAATAGCAATTACTTCGTTGGTTTTGTGTGCAATCGTGGCAACCGCTTCGTTGCCATCCAGCGTTTTGATAATCTTTGTCATTTAATTACTCCGTTAGGCTACATATCGATCGCTTGTAGCGGATCGACTCAATACGCGTGCTGTGGAACCGGTTTCATTCCAGTCTAAAAGTTTATATTACCGTGTGATTTGGAGCTAGTTATATTTAGCATCAAAAACTTAGTGACCTGTCATATACTGGACAAAAGCGGTTTAGTTTGTAAGAGAAGCAGGTACAGCGGACTCGCTCAGGGGTGTTTCCGTGCAAAAAAGGTTATTCTATATCCGTTGGTGCAACCTCCCGAAAGAGAATCCACTGTCCCTTGCGCTGATCCACGCTCTGGACGGCGCGGTCGAAATACAGTTCGAAATAGCGCTCATCTTCCGTGCGCACCAGAAAATAAAATCGTCCCACACCATATGAGCCGCGTCGAATGGCTTTCTTCATGCTGCTGGGGCGCATATTATGTCCCATCGCACCACGCCGCTCAAAATCTTGCCACTGCCGAATGAGTTCCGTAACTTGATAGGTTTCATCCCCAAAAATAAAACGATCCGGGCAATGGGGCGTTTTCTCTACGGTGGGCGGGCGTCTAAATTCTACCTGAATAGTTTCGCTGATGAAGCGCAGGGCTTTGAATTCGATCATAGTTCTTCTGGCTTGTCCGAGTCTGATTTCTGTATGCCGCGGCGGATAGCGTTCTCGCCAAAGCGTTCCTGAAGATTGCTCAACGTCTCGCGGAGTTGTAAATCCTTTTTTATATTCGGATCCCATAGACCTAATTGACGCGGTAACGCTTCGAGATTGCTCACGCCAACCCCCAATAGGCGAATATCTTTGCCCTGGCTCCAGGATTCATTAAAAAGTTGCTCAGCTGCCCGCCGGATGTCTGCCGCGACGCGGGTCGGTTGTGTCAGCGTGGTTTGGCGCGTGAGGGCGCTGAAATCCGGCCAGCGCAATTTAATTTTGACGGTGCGGGCTGATAATTCCTGCTTTTTTAACTCACGGGCAATATGCTCGGATTGTTGGTGTAAGGTTTTTCGCAGCACGCTTTCGTCGCGGGTGTCTCTGGTATAGGTGGTTTCCTGGCTGATCGATTTGGCTTTGTGCTCGGTGACGATGGGGCGTGCATCGATGCCGCGAGCGCGCTTGGCGAGATCCCAACCGATTTTACCAAAGTGCTTTGCCAGTTGTCCCGCGGGGATATTCGCCAGATCTCCGATGGTTTGCACGCCCAAAGGGGTTAGTTTTTCCGCAGTTTTTGGGCCTACGCCCCATAACATTTTCACGGGTAATGAAGCCAAAAATTCGGCCTCACGCCCCGCGGGGACAATTGTCAGCGCATTCGGTGGCACCCCACCCTGAGCCGCGCCCTTGCCGACATCGTTGGCAATTTTGGCAACAAGTTTGTTGGATGCGATTCCCAATGAGCAAGGCAATCCCAATTCGCTCCGAATATTTGCCTGGAGTTCGCGTCCCAGGGTAGGGGCATCCTCCGTCAGATCGCTGGCATCGAGAAAGGCTTCATCTATCGAGAGTTGTTCCACCAGTGGGGTGAGTTTGTGCAGCCGTTCCATCACCTGCTGTGAAGCTTTGCGATACTCGCTATAGTGCGGCGAAACAACTTTCAGGTTAGGGCATTGGCGTAAAGCTTGCGCCATCGGCATCGCTGAGTGCACCCCAAAGGCTCGCGCTGCGTACGAGCAAGAAGAGACTACCCCGCGTTCATCAGGCCGCCCGCCGACGGCAAACGGCAGCCCGCGTAACTGCGGATCGAGTTGCTCTTCAACGGCGCAGAAGAAGGCATCGAGATCGAGGTGTATGATGATGCGGGGATTCATATTATCTCTCGCAAAGACGTGAAGGCGCTAAGGTGGCTAATCTTCTAATCCGTTTACGATGCGGGTGATGCCATGTTTGATGAGGGGCGCGCCAAAGTTGATCAGTAATCCTAAATGTTTGTCCGCTAGTCGCAGATATGTTAGCAACTGCTTCTGGTGAACTGGGGCGATTTTTTCAACAGATTTCAATTCTATGATAACTTTGTTTTCAACAATGATGTCTGCCCGGAACCCTTCCCCTAGATTTAAGCCATCATACATGACAGGAATCGGCACCTCTACTTCTATAAGTAATCCGCGTTTTTTGAGTTCATACACCAATGCGTGGTGATAAACTGACTCTAGCAGCCCGGGTCCTAATGCTACATGTATGATGTAGGCAGCATCCACGATTAATTTTGCCAGCTCATTTTCTCTCATGTTTTACCCTCCAAAAACCTTTTCTTTGCGTCTTTGCGCCTTGGCATGAGCTTATAGTAGCTCAATTCTCCCGCTGCTTCCATTCACGCGCACGCGCTGACCGGTTAGCAGGCGCGTGGTGGCCTGATGCACGCCCACCACCGCGGGAATACCGTATTCGCGCGCTACCACCGAGCCATGCGTCATCATTCCGCCAACTTCCATCACCAACCCGCCCGCGGCCAAAAAGAGCGGTGTCCAGGCCGGATCGGTGCCGGGGCAGACCAGAATTTCACCGGGTTCAAGTTGCGTACCATGCGGATTGAGCACCACGCGCACCACGCCTTCGACCATGCCCGGTGAGACCGGGTCGCCGACAATGGCATCGCTATTGCCCTCGGGGGAAGCAACACCCTCGTAGAACGCTGTCCCATCACTGAGCAGCACGCGCGGAATTTGCCTGCGCTGCATCTCGCGGGAGCGGAGAGCGCGGCGCTGGGCAATTTTTTCTCGCAGGGATACCCACAGATTGTCTTTTGCAAATGTACTGATTTCATCCAGCTCGTTTATATATAAGAAGAACATATCATCGGCGCGTTCCAACAGACCGGCCGCGGCAAAATCTTCCCCGGATTGGAGTAGTTTTTCACGGATGATGCCCATCATGCGGATGGCAAAGAACTTGGGCGCTTCACGCATTCCGGCCGCGGCGCGGTAGCGGTGCGCGGCCCAGCGCACCAGCCGCGCTTTGAACCAGCCGCCGCTCAAGTTGCGCGTTCCGATCACCAGTTTTTCGATGGCTGCCTGGGCGGCTTGTGTGCCGCGCGCAAAGACTACATCCGGAGCCAGGGCGGGATCATCGATTTGCAGGTAACTTTTCAGGGTTTGGAATATATGCTCCGGTTGCTCGCGCCAGCGCGGACGGCCAATATCAATTTCGCCCAGGCCGCGCATACCGTATTTTGCCAGGAACGCCCCCACAACTTGCTGCGCGATGAGGGGCAATTCAGCCGCCAGATAGCGCGTTGTTAATGCTTCAGCAGACTGATTTTCAAACGCGGTAAATGATTCGATATCGGCGCGCGCACTTTGGGCGGTATGCCACAGGGCCAAATCCATTTCGGTGGTGACATTATTAGGCAAGCCGCGGGCAACTTCTAAATAAAGCGTGTTAAACTGCGAGTCGCCAGTTTGTTCGGCAACGGCCAGGCTGAAACGCTGCAGGATGCCGAAAAATGGCGCCATCCCAGCCACTACCGGGGGAACTCCCTGAGGAATGACAAAATCTGAGAATAATAATTTGGCCTGATGCAGCAGAACCATGCGCGCCGAAAATTGTTGCCAGATGTCGCCCGTTTCGACATCCGAATTCTGAGTTTGTTTCACCTGTTCATCAAATGCCCGGCGTACTTTTCGGGTCTGTTTTTCGGGGGAAATTAAAATGCGAATCACGCGTCCGATGAAAGGCGCCACAAAACCGGCTAATCTTATTATTGTTCGCAAGTTTGGCCGCCCGTGGATGGGTGCGAAACGCGGATCTTTAACAAGTTCTGCGCTGATCTGCGCTACGCCGGGGTCAATCGAACGGATGGCGGTGGGGTAGGCTTTATGGCCTTGCGGCGAACGCAAAATCGGCGTGACGTTGATCCATAGGCGCTCGCCCGCTGAGAAAAACGCATTTTGGCTCTCAAGGGTGTGTTCCAGTCCGAACAACTGCCCGCCGCCGGTCAACACCAATTTCATCACATCTTGTCCCAGCGGCGTGAGCGGCTCCATGATGCCCTGCACCGTATGGAATCCAATCATGAAGCGTAGCGGCTCCATTGGCAGGTTGTCGGGTAGTGGATACAGGGACGTGATTGGGCGTGATTGCAGGATGTGCAGACTCCCCTCTCCCATCGGGAGAGGGGGCGGGGGTGAGGGCGGGAGATAGGCCCATTCAATATCTTGGGGAAAGCCATAAAGGGCCTGAACCTGTTGACCGAGATTTACCAGTTCTAAAATGATGTTATCGGGGATGGCCTGAAGTTGATCGGCTTTGGTGGGGCGGATTTCTACGCCCCCGGCTGGGTTACCTGTTATGAGGGTGGCTTTGCTGCCCAGGGATTTGCTGGCTAAGTGACAGTCACCTAGAAGGTGACTGTCACTTGATGTGTGTACCACATAATGATCTGGCTCAACATGCCCGCCGACGAGGGCTTCGCCCAGCCCCAGCGTAGCATCGATGACGGTTTCGTCGCGGCATCCAGTGAGCGGGTTGGCGGTGAAGAGTACGCCGGAAGCCTGGCTCTGAACCATCTTCTGCACGATCACAGCCAGTGCAACATCCTGGTGAGCAATCCCATTACGGGCGCGATAACCGATGGCGCGCGCGGTCCACAAACTACTCCAGCATTGGATAACAGATGCCAGCAGAGCTTCATCACCGATCACGTTGAGAAATGTATCTTGCTGCCCGGCAAAGGAGAGATCGGGTAAATCTTCGGCGGTGGCGGAGGAACGCACGGCTACGGGATGTGCGCCGAGCCAGCGCCAGGCGATCTCAAGGGCGTAGGGAATCGCCTCGGGAACAGTACCCAACTCGAACTGAGTACGAATTTCCTGTGAGAGGGCAGTTAAGGCCTCGGGGTTTGATAAATCGGCTTCGGCCAGATGATCCCGCAGAAAATCATTCAAATGATTTGCCTGAACGAATTCATGATAGCAAGCGGTGGGGATGATGAATCCATCCGGCACCGGGAAGTTGGCCCGCGCCAATTTGACGAGATTCAGCCCTTTGCCGCCGAGTTTGGCGAGCGTGGCTTTGGGCGTTGTGAGTGGAACGAAAAGATTGGGGAGGGAAGCAGGAGTAACCATAAAATAAGTATACCCCCGAAAAAGAAGAACTCCGAGGGCTACACGGCCTCGGAGTTCTTCACTGTTCATCAGGGAACCCAGATGGTATAGGATAACCCAATCACCCAATTGGCAATTTCACTGCCGCGGTTCTCGATTTTGTCAATGTGGAAGTAGCCATAGGTTCCTCCCGCCGTCAAATAACAGTAGGTTTCGTCTGCATGGACGATAATGCCGGTATTCCATGCGGGAATGGCGCGGCAGGTATCATAAGATGGCGATGATACGCGTGCCATCATGATGCCTTCGCCTTGGCTTACATTTTGACCGAGGCTGTGGTCTGGATAATCGGATGTGGCTGCCATATAGGCGAGTTCATTTGCCCCGCTGAAATCTATATCGGCGGTTTCTTCGGTTGTGTACCAATTGCCAAGTTCGACATAATTTGACCGGGTTTGCACCGATGGCGCGGCCGGAGGTTGGGGTGTCTTGGTCGGTTGTTGCAGGTAGGGCGTAGGCGTGAAGGTCAGCGCACCCGAAACCTGTGGCTGCTGTGTCAATGTTATCTGTGCATGGCATGGCAAAAGCTGCAACGTCGGCACAAACAGGTTAATAGGGTTGAGCGGCCAAATATGACCATCGCCAACGCCGTCGCCCCATTCGCCGGTTGCAATCTCATTACCTGCAGTGTCCGAGGCGTACAAAACAAGCTCCAGAAAGAACCAATCGTTTTGAGGGTCGCTCAGATCATCCCCCTGAATAGTAAACGAATACCGGTTGTTGCCGATAGCTGACATCTCATCGGCTGTGCCGCCCAGGCTGCCTTGCTTTGAGCTAAAATACAACCTCTGAACCCCGGCATGGTTTACACTTGCGCCGCTATTGACTGTTATGGAGATTGTGACCTCTGTGGGGCCGCAGCTTGTACCGCCATAATAGAATTCCTTTGCGGATACCTGCATATCGGTGATGATGAGGTCGCTGGCGCTGTTTTGTGCCTGCAAGGTTTGCTGTACCGAAACCGACTGCGCCTCCGCGGTTTGGGCAATGGCCTGGTCAATGGCGGCCTGGGTTGCCAGTTCATTTTGCGATGGCGCAACAGCCGTAGGGCCGACTGGTAAATTACAGGCGGTCAGGACGGTTTGGGCCGTGAAAAGTGCTACGATTATTCTCACTATTTTTTTCATTGCTTTTCTCCTTACGAGTTTTAGGGATTGATTTCTGTGTCATACGCAAATTCGATATACGCGCCGGAAGGGGCTACAGAGTAGATGTATAAGTTCCCGTAATTTCCTGAGCCGGTTTTGTAACAATAACGCTGGTCGTCCAGGATTGTGCTTTTCACGCTGACACCACTGGCATCGATGATCGTTCGACAATCGCCGTACCCGCTGGTATCCATGACCAGCAACATTCCCCCAACACCAACTAATTCGCTGCCTACCATATTCACGGTCACATCTGTGCCGCCATCCCCCAGATCAACGCTTTCACCATCTTTAAGTGTGACAAACCCGGATATCACCTGTGGCGTCGGAGTAATCATCGCGCCGGGGTCTAAAATTACCGTACCATCGCCGCTGACATTAAGGTCAGGATCAATGGCATCATCATTGGGGTCA
>JACNJM010000097.1:0-5498 GCA_014382605.1 Anaerolineae bacterium | reverse complement strand
GCCGTTGGAGAGTTGCCAGCACCCGAAGATGGCTTTGGTGGAGATACCGGCGCGTTGGCGCTGTTCGATACAGGCGATGATCCGACTACGCCACTTTTGCACGATTGTACGATTAGCGAATAGATTGTTTCGCTCGGTACAGTTTGAATATTCCCGGCGCTATCTACGGCAAAAGCCTGATACTCTAATGCCGCGCCAACACCATCGAGCAGCGTTCCGGCTTCTTTGGCAACATCCACTGTCCCGGAGAAACGCCCATCCCCATTGCTCAATAAATTCAACGTTCTCCAGGAATCCATTGGAATACCAGATTGGCCGTAATCATTGTAGCGGTATTGCACGCCAGCCGATTGGATGAAGCCGGAATCGTCTCCAACGCTCATAATGATGGTTAACGTGGTAGGGCCGCAAGATGTATCGTTGTAATAAACGCTCTTGCTGGATGTAATCAGATTTCCGATGGTTGGCGCAGTTGTATCGGTGCCAACGGTTATGCTAGAAATGGGTAAATTACATGCTGCCAGCAGCCAGCTCGTCAAAGCGGCTATTGCCATAATACAAAGAAATCGCGTATTTTTCATAAGATTGTTTACTTTTCAGTGAGATAGCTATATTCAATTGTCAAGGATGGCACGCTACCCTGGTAAGAAATATAATCACCCGTGCCGTTACCATAATTGCTATTATCAAATGCTGCGAATAGTTGTAACACCTGCGAATTGCGGTTAATGCTTGTTTTGACAAGAGATACAATGTCAATGGTTGAGGGGCAGCTTGTATGGGCGGTTGGTTGTTGGGGAGGCCCACCGTAATCGCTGACTTCCAGGGTTCCGACATCAATGAAGCCTATGTACAGATTGTCAAGAGAAAATGGGTTTCCAGTGATTGTGCAATTTCCTGGCTGAAAAGCCGCCGAGAGAATGGTGGCCCGGGCCGGTAGACCAGAAATATCGAAGCTCCAATACCCTTCACATCGCCACTCATCGTCAATTTCACCCACAATGGGAGGCGGCCCGCCCACGATGAGATCAGGTGATCGTTTTGGGCAAAGAGACCCGCTGTTATTGGCTACAAATACGGCATTCATTTGCGAGGTGATTGTTACTGGTTCGGTCGTTGGCGCGATGACTACGGGTTCAATCGTAGGCTCAATCACAGCTTGAGTAGTGGGTGCATCAGGCATTGCGAGTGCAGGCGGCTCAACGGGTGTTGGGACAGTAATTCCCGCGGGAGCTTGGCCCGTTAGATTGCAGGCGGTCGATCCTAGAACTAAAACGAATAAAATACTAAGAAATTCTTTGTGATACCTCATTTTCATCCTCCGTGTCTTGTACTCGATACGTATTTCAAGTTATGGATAAACTTCGGTAATGATTGAGTTTCTTCCTGTGCATTCCCCAAATAGACGGGCTTCCCTCCATTTGCGGCAGCCGGTGGTAATGTTGGTCGAAGATGTTTGGATGATAGATATGACCCGATGGGTCAGTTACAAAAAACTGATGCTTATGTTCAGCATCAGTTTACAAAATACCTGTCTCAGGATTGTCTTTAAAATTTTGACCCCAAAGCGAACCTTCGGGTCACACTATGGGGTCAAGCGCTACCCCTGGTTTCAATATGATGACCCACTTGACGCAAAATCGCGATATCGCGTTTGATGGTGCGGTCGCTGACCTTCAATATAGCGGCAAGATCGCCCACCGTCGGGGCGGCACCCTGTACATCGGCTTCAGCCAGCAAGCGCAAAATGCGGTGCCGACGACGATCCGTTTTCCCTTCAATCTCGCCATCTTCCAGAGCTTCTACCGTCCAGGTGACTTCCACATACTCGTCGCTTTGTAGGGGTCGCCCAGTGGGCGCGCCGATTTGGGGCAGGCTGATGCTGATTCTTTGGGGCTGTATTTCCCCCCAGGCCGTCATAATGCCGCGGTGTTCTGGCACATTTTCAAGACTGTATTTCTGCTGCTCAGAAGACAGCCCTTGCAGAATTTCCATTAGTAATTGGTGTGCTTGTGTCAGCGCCTGATGTGCTTCTGGGATTCGCTGGTTCGCGATAAGACATTGATAGTGCCAGTATGGAAAGAGATAACTCTGGTCTATATCTTTGCGCCAATTGGTGATGGCTCGCTCTGTGATTTGGAGCGCTTTCTCGGGCTGATCTACATGCAGATGCGCAATGCCGTGTAGTGCGTTGCAATACATCAACATATCGTCATTGCCTAACTCATTGCAGATTTGTTCGGCTCGCTCGGCGGTTTCGATGGCAAGTTCGGGCTGATTATTATCTATGAAAACCAGGATCAGTAGACGAAAACATTGCGCGGCTATCCATTTTTCCCCCCCCGCTAGTAATTTCTCAATGCCGCTTTCCATCGAAGGAATGGCTTGGGCATAGTTGCCCTGGCTGCGATACACTTCCCCCGATACAACCAGGCATTGCCCCTCGCCAACACTGTCACCCATATCGCGGAAAGCAGCCAGGGCTGCGTCTACTTCTCGACGAGCGCCTTTGAGATCGCCCAGAATGGACGTTTTTAGCGATGCAAGGTTTGCACGTGTCATAGCCTCGCCGCGGCGGTTTCCCGTCAATTGAAAATTGTCAGCCGCTTGAGCATATCCATCTAACGCTGCCGTAATATTCCCCTGGAGGAAACGAATATTCGCCAGGTTAATCTGGGCGCGGCCCTCGGCGTAAAGATAGCCCAACCCCTGACTGAGTTCTATAGAACGTTGATACAGCTTGCTGGCTGTATCAAAATCCCCTTGTTCCATATATGCAATGCCGGAAATATGTACCTGATCAAGCTGCCCCATCACATTACCCTGGCGGGTGTAAATTTCCAGGGCGCATTCGATTTCGGCCTGGGCTCTTTGATAATCTTTTATGCCTAGTAAAGCGTTCGCCAGAGCGTGACGCGCCTGCGCCATCATGTCGAAATCGTCATAGCGCGTAGCCAGATTGACGGCGTTTTCTAATAGTGGGATTGCATCTTTCGGTTGCCCGCGCCAATTCCTAATCGTCCCGGCAATTATCAGCGCTTCAGTTTCTTGTAGCTGATTGCCCAGATTCGCGGCAAGAGCCTGGGCTTTTTCTGTGTTTGCTTCGGCTTTATCGTAGTCGCCTGTTTGTGTTTGTAACCATGCCATGAGTAAGAGAGTTTTTAGCGTTAAGTCAGGGGAATCCTGACTTAATTGTTTCATGGTATCTAAATCTTTGGCTTGGTCATCGCGCCGGCCTAAAATGCGCAGCACTTCTGCACGAGAGGCGAGTATAGCAAAATGCTCTTCAGTCGTCATTGAGCCTGGTTCGATCTCTATCAATGCTAAAGCTTGGTCGAAGAATTCCAACGCGCCCGTAAAAGCGCTTACGGCCATGCTGCTTTGACCAGCTCGGAAGTAGTAATTTGTAGCCTTGTCAATATCACCTGCACCCTGATAATGCCAGGCCAGGTCCGCAAATCGTTCTGGGGATAGATTTGAAAGCGTTTGTGCGACTTGTAGATGCAAAATTGTACGCCGCTTATCGTCGATCTCTTCATAAACGACCTGATGGATTTTTTCGTGTGAAAAGCGATAGCCTTGAGCGGTTTCTTCCAAAAAATTGTGTTGGATTAGCAGGCGGATTTTTGTTAACAAATCGTGAAGTTGTCCTCCGCTGGTTTTATGTAGTTCATCGAAATGGAAACGTTTGCCTAACACTGCGGCTAGTTGAAGAATCGGTTGCAATGAATCGGGTAGTAATTTTACGCGCCGGGCGATCGTGCGTTCCACAGCCGGTGAGATGGGCAATTCGGCGTAGTTTTCGGTCGTTGCGTCCCAAGATGTACTCCACTTGCCATTTTCATCCTGAATGAGCAGCCCTTCATCGTGCAGAGTGCGTAACGTTTCCAAAAGGAAGAGGGGGTTGCCGCCCGTTTCTTGGAATAAGCGCTCCTCAAAGAGTGGCGCCGCTTTGGTTAGTCCGAGGGCGCGCCGAACCAATTCGCCCGAACTGTCGGCATTCAGGTTGTCTAGCACCATACGCTGACGCACACCGGCTCGGTCCAGAGCATCTAGCTTTTGCCAAACGGCCGGGTTGCCGCGCGCCTCCGCGCCGCGATAGCTGCCAATTACCAGGATATGTTGCCCTGTAATATGGCGTGCTTGCGCGATCAACAAATCCAGGCTGTCTTCATCGGCCCAGTGAATATCCTCAAGAATGAATACCAGGGGCCTAATCTGCCCCCAGGCAGATAGTGTGATAGCGAAGGCGCTCATCAGGCGTTCGTGCGACTGTTCTGGAGCCATATCTGGCAATTTGGGCAAATTTTGCAACTTATCGGTCAAATTGGGGATGATTGTCCCCAGCGCGCTGAGCCAGATTTCGTCAACCGTATACGCCAGTTGGTTTACCCGTAAGGATGTCAACCCGCTGCTCAGCGCGTTCACGATGACCTCGTAGGGGGTTGCCGTACCCGATTCACTACTATGCCCCCAAAGGACTTCCGCGCCGCGCCACTCGGCATCGCGGGCAAACGCCTCCAGCAAGCGCGTTTTTCCCACGCCGGAACTGCCCTCTACGAGAACGGTGCCGCCTGTAGCGTTCATGCTGCTTTCCAGGTGTCGCAATAGACATTCACGTTCCTCGTCTCTGCCGAGGATGGGGATTTGGATGCTTTGTACATCATCTTGCTGCCAGGGGATTCCGGGCGGGGTAATCACCGGAGGTAAATAAGGGCTGCCTTTCTGTGTGGCGCGCACGGCGATTTCGTGGGCCAAGGCTTTGGTTTCTTCATCAGGTTCGACCCCCAACTCATCCTCCAGTAT
Organism: Anaerolineae bacterium; assembly: GCA_014382605.1. Lineage (GTDB taxonomy): Bacteria > Chloroflexota > Anaerolineae > Anaerolineales > UBA11858 > NIOZ-UU35. The sequence continues at coordinate 692 of JACNJM010000097.1, read as the reverse complement.
TTTGCAGCAAAGGGCGTATTGGTTCAGAGCGGCGTCAGTTTGGTTTAACGCATAGTGCAAACGCATGACTGCGCGGTGGGCAGATTCGCGAAAAGAATCGGCTCTGGTCAGTCTTTGGGCATAGTCTAATGCTTGAGCGTAGTGCCCCGCCGTTTTTTCGGTATCCACCAAAAAATCCAGGGATCGCAGATATAATTCGCGCAGGTGCTCGCGCTCGACTAATACCCAATCATCATAGAAGCCTTCTAATAAATCTCCGCGATAAAGATCAACTGCCTGACGAAGATTTTTGGTATCGCACTGAGCTGCCTTGAGATTTTTTTTTGCTAAAGATGCAAAAATTTCAGCATCTACCCACAGCGAAGCTTGAGGAGAAATCTGGATATGATCTGCATTTGTTTCAAGCAACCCCTCTGGCAAATCCCTGCGGAGGTGCCACAGCGCCTGTGTAAGCGCACGCCGGGCCTGCCCTTCGGGTGTTTCAGGCCATAAAACCCCAATTAGCTTCAGGCGTGGCTGCGAAATTTTGCGGTTCAACAGTAAATAGACCAGTAAAGCGCGCGCAGAAACAGACCTTGGCAGGTGTATTTGTTCGCCATTGTGAAACAGCGAAAGAGCGCCAAATAAATGTACTTGAATCCGAGCGTCTAGCATATGGACTAATTATGTGTAAATTAATGGCATGATTCTTT
>JACNJM010000105.1 GCA_014382605.1 Anaerolineae bacterium | reverse complement strand
ATCCGAGCGTCTAGCATATGGACTAATTATGTGTAAATTAATGGCATGATTCTTTTCAATCCACCGCGCAAGCCTATATTATTTGCGTGATTTTGGCCTGTTGGATATGACTATAAGTGGCAGGATAAGTGCCCCGGTGAAACTGGCGCAGATGGGGAAATTCCATGTCGGACGGGAGGAACTGGCTGCCTCGGGGTTGGTCGCTGTTGCCTCGGGGGCTGATTCTGCCTCCGGAGCAGGCGGCGTGGTTAGTGCGGCTTCGGGGCGTGGAGTCGGTTCTGGGGATGAGGTTGGCTCTGTTAATGCCGCGGCGGCTTGAATATTTGGGAATCCCCAGTCGGCCAGGCGCGTGGTGACTGTGCCGCGTCCGCCCGTTGCCGTGTAAAAGTTTGTCATTGCATTGCCCTCGCGTTGGGCGGCATATTCGCGCGATAAATATGAATAATACGCGTACTCGGCGGGTGAGAACTCCGTATCGGTGAGTAGAATCACCGCCAGGTTAAAATCGGTTTGGGCTGCCGGGTAAGCTGGATCGCGTGACCCTCCTGCTGCGTTCATAATATCTGTAATCGTATAGGTATCCACACGATTAGCGGTAACGCGCTCCGTGTTTGTCAGATCAGGATCGTGCAACACATGCACATCCGGAACTTCTTCGGAGGGCATCATGCCCATTAAATACAATTCCAGGGGGGCATATAACGCTTCACTCCAGCCCGCTTTGAATGTGCCATCGTTGTTTGGAGAGAAAAAATATAAATTATCGGGCGTTTCATATCCTTCGCTCATCACGCCGTTAATATCGGTAGTGCCCAGCCAATGAGAGCCATTCGAAATCCCTAGCGTTTCTCCGGCAAAGGCAGCCCAGGCATGACCGATTTCATGGTTCAGCAGTTCAAAGCCCGAATACATCATCGCCAGCAAGCGCCCCTGAGAGCCATATTCTGCCGTGTAATCGGTGCGGTTCAATCCGATATTTGCTGCCGGGTTGCGCAGGCCGCCGGCATGAGCTTTCATCCCTAAATCGCCGCGCACAACCATAAAATTGATAAAGTCAAACTCATCCGGGTAGATTGAGTAGAATTTCTTGGCAATCGCTGGCCCGTTGTAGTCTGTGATATTTGGGAAACTACCGGTGTAGGTTTCCCCGGCAGGATCGGTGATGAAGAATGCATATTCGGTGGCAGCCAGACCCCCACTGGCTTGTTCGACAGGAAAAACAAGGTTGGGTGAGACAATTTTTAGAGCAATAAAACTAATTTCTTCGCTCTGTCCAGATGTGTATGTAACCGTAGCCGTGAGCCACAATGTTGCCAGATCAACGGTGTTTTGGTCGTTATAAGCGATAGGGAAGAGTAGATCGTCCGGATACATGGATGGGTTGATTCCCCCCAGAGAATAAACACCATCCCCAGCGGTGCGGTCGCCGTTGCTGCCATCGTCATAGAGCTGGTAGACGGGCTCATCAGCGAAGTCGGGCTTAATTGTCACGCTGTTAATATTCCCGCTGGTATAAATTTCAAGAGTACTTTGGTCTTGTCCATCAGCATAGATAGCTGTCGGCGTAAAACGGTGGTAAATATCGGCCTGTGCCATCACCGGGCGGATCGAGATGGATGAAGCCAGGGCCACTGCAAAAATAAAAAAAATACTGACGCGTTTTTTTGAATTCATGTTTATTCCCTCAGTTTAGTTCACCCAAAATTTGTAGCAATTCCGCGTTTTCTGGAATATCTTGCATACCACGTCCGTAATGGATATAACGTACCTGTCCGTTTTTATCAATAATGCTTTGCGCGGGCATGCGTCCCAACTTGAAGATTTTCACTTCTTGCCCATAGCGTTTAAGTATCGTATGCTTGGGGTCGGGCAATCCCACGAAGGGGAGTTGATGTTCAGCCCAATAGGCTTTGAAGGCTTGGGCATTTTCTGGCCCCACAGCGATAATTTCAGCATCCTGGGCCTGGAATAATTTGTAATCCTGGCGCAACTGAGCCATATGCCGGCGGCAAAAGGGTCAGACAAAGCCGCGATTGAATACAAGGATTACGTTTTTTTGCCCTCGAAAATCGGCAAGTTTTACGATGTTCCCGTTGAAATCAGCAAGTTCGAACTCAGGGGCCGGGGTGTTGACTTCAACGCGGCTCATGATAACTCCCGGCCAAAGGGGAACAGAGCCAACGGGATCAGTTTGAAGTGCTGCTTGGCAAACGGTAAACCAATAATCGTAATTGCCAGAATCAACCCGTGGACGAAGTGTGACACCGCAATTTCCCAGCCGAAGATAATTGCCCAGATGATATTGAACAGCAAACTGAGCGGATTGTCGAATTCTTCCGAAACAACGATTTCGCGCCCGAAGGGGGTCATGGTGGCGATGCCTAACTTGATAGCCTGTTTGCCGAAGGGAATACCGATAATTGTCAGGCAAAACAATAGCCCCCCGATGATATACCCCAGCCCGGAGAGAAAACCGCCAAAAACTAACCAGATGAGATTACCTAAGAAACTCATAAAAGACTCCTTATGAAAATTGTTTTTTGCTGTGCTACTGGAGTATACGGATTCTTTATAGTCTAGTTGCAAAGCAGATCGGAAATAATGGTATCATGTTTTTAATTTCTTGGTGAAAGGAGCCGCGTCTATGAAGCGAGCCGTAAGCATCAGTTTAGGAAGTTCTTCGCGTGATAAAAAAGTTGTCGTCGAATTCAAAGGCGAAGCGATTCTGGTAGAGCGTATCGGCACGGACGGGGATGTGGAAAAAGCCAAACACCTCTACGCCGAACTCGATGGGCAGGTGGATGCCTTTGGCGTTGGTGGCGTGGATTTATATCTGCGCCTGGATAGACACGAATACCCGCTCAGGGCGGCGTTAAAACTGGTTGAGCCGGTTAAACAAACCCCGGTGGTGGATGGCCGCGGCCTGAAACACACCCTTGAGCGGCGCGTTTTTGAATTAGCTGCACCCGCGCTGCACAATCTGCTTGGCGGGAAACAGGGCGAAATTGACGGTTTACTCATTGATGGCGTGCCACATTTTCGGCAGGCTTTTATCCCGGTGGCGGTGGATCGGATTGGGTTGGCGCGGGCGGTCAGCGAAGTCAGCCAGGATGTCATTTTTGGCGACCTTATGGTAGCCCTGGATATTCCATTGCCAGTTCACGGCTTGCGCAACTTCAAGCGTGTCGCTCGGCTGATGCTGCCCTTTGTCAGCCATTTTCCCATGAGTTTGCTCTTCTATGGCAGCAGCGGCACAGAGCATGAACCCAAATATCAGAAATATTGGCTTGAATCGGATTTGCTGGCTGGGGATTTTCTCTTTATGAAAAAATACCTGCCCCAAAATTTGAACGGAAAAACAGTGATTACCAATACTACCACTGCCGAGAATGTTGAGTTTTTGCGCCAGCGCGGCGTGTATCTGATGATTACGACGACCCCGCGCTACGATGGGCGTTCCTTTGGCACAAATTTGATGGAAGCCGCTTTGACTGCCTACGCGGGCAAAGGCCGCCCGCTCAGCGATACTGAGTTGAATCAACTGATTGATCATCTGGATTTGCGCCCCAGTGTGGAGTTGCTTTAATCTGAGATTTTGGTTGTGTAGTGGAAAATAAGCCAAAAAGAGCTGTATGGACTTCTCTGAGTCCGCACAGCTCTTTTTTT
>JACNJM010000029.1 GCA_014382605.1 Anaerolineae bacterium | reverse complement strand
CACCTGGTCATTGGCCGCGGTCGCTGGGTTTCTCTCAAACAGCGCGGCCTGGGCTTCAGCTAAACACCTTCCAACCCGTCCGCACCGGAAATCAATCCCCGGTGTGGTGCGGAAAAGCGCCGGGGGAAATCGAGGTACGTCACACCATGACAATAGCAGCCACAACTGCAGTTGTGGCACAAGAGCGAAACTGGCGGCCTGAGTCGCTCGATGAGTTTATCGGGCAAGACAATATCAGGCAAAGACTTGCCATTATGCTCAATTCAATTGTTGTTCGCAACGATGTTCTTGAACACTTGTGTTTCTATGGGCCTCCGGGCCTGGGGAAAACCACCGTTGCCAAGATCATTGCGAATGCTTTGGGTAGCAGACTGCACGAAATTGCGGCTCCATCGCTCAGTTCGATTGCCGATTTGGGTGATAAATTGAGCGACTTGAGTTTGCGGGATGTTTTGTTCTTGGACGAGATACACGCGCTCCGCACGGATGTTGCAGAAAGTCTTTATTCAGCAATGGAAGATTTCAGGGCAACGATTGTGTTCAAAATTGATCGCGAAACCCGCATCAAGACGATCCCAATACCACCCTTCACGCTGATTGGCGCTACAACGAATTTCGGAAAGCTGCCAGCCCCACTCCGGGCGCGCTTTGGACAAACCTTTGAGTTTGAATATTACACGGCAGCCCAACTCCGAGAAATCGTCAGGCGTTCCACCCATCTATCCGGCAACCTGATAACTCAGGACGCTATGGAGATGATCGCTGCGCGGTCGCGGGGTACGCCTCGCAACGCAAATCGATTGTTGCGCCGGTGCGTTGATCTGGCTATCTACCGCAAGAATTTCATCCAGGAGGATGAAACTGACTGCTTTATAGATAGACCCGTTGCCCATGAAGCGATGTATCTGGAAAAGCTGGACCCTCTCGGCCTGAACGCGGAGGATCGGCGTGTTTTATACGCTCTCCACCACAAAATGGCCGGTCGTCCAGGCAGCTTAGGCCGAATTGCGAACAACGCTCAAGTCGATATTGACAAGCTGGAAAGGGATATTGAACCCTGGCTTATTCGCGCGGGCCTGATGGTCCAAACGGATATTGGCCGGTCAATCACCCGCCAGGGCGCCCGACATATTTTGTCGCTCGTTGACCAGATGATTGCGGATAACGAGATACGAACATGAGCAACTACGACAAAGGCGCTCGTCTGGAACGTATCGCTAAAAAGCGGCTTGAAGCACGCGGTTATACCGTGGTTCGCTCTGCTGGCTCAAAAGGCGCGGTTGATCTGGTGGCCTGGAATGCAAAGCATACGCTGCTAATCCAGGTCAAATCTAACGGTCAAGTAACGCCCAACGATACAAAAAAACTCCTGGCTTTCCCAATACCCGCACGACAGGTATATCGGGAAATGTGGGAGTACAACCGTGGAAACTGGCTTATAGCCAGACTCAAATAAGCATGAAATGACAGACGAGGGTAACGCTCTCGTCTGTCCCCTTTCTTCTGATCTTGGCGGGAGCGGTTTACGGACAATTCCCGCGAGTGTCTGAAGGCTGGGTACTCGGCCCCTTGTTCATTTTGCCCCGTATGGCATCAATTTCTATCCTGATGCGATACGGCGCATCAGGGATAACGGAGGTAAGCATGTTCAAAACTGGCGATGTTTTTAAACCTGCACGAACAGGATTTCAGGGATTGATTTGCGAAATGTCCCCCACTCGCAACCCTGAATACATCCCCGTTGAGGATTGCCTGAACTGTGCCTTGCAAGGCGCACCCTGTAGAATGGGCAGCCCCGCGGTTCTCCACGGAATTGCCACCAATATGCGTCCACCTGGCTACGCTACTCAGGTAGCCATTGAGGAAGCTATTCGGCAAGATGGTGACAACCACGGCGTTAGCATGGGCGTTTCGGCTACCGAATTATTAGGTTGCCAGCGCCGGTATCACCTGGACCAGGTATATCCCTGGTGGGATAAGCCCAGCAATTTGTTTTGGGCGTTTCGCGGTCAGGCCATTCACGATGCCGTTGAAGCATGGCTCAAAGTCGATCCCTACGCAGCGGGCGAGATTCGTTTGTTCTCGAATCGGCGCATTGGCCCCTATCTCATCTCGGTGCATGGCGCGCCGGATTTGGTGAGATATAACCCCATTCAGCAAGGGTGGCACCTCATTGACTACAAGACGACCGATTATATCGGCAAGAAAGTGCGTCATGTCTGCTCACATACCGGCAAGCTGATTGGCGATTGGCAATGGAGCATGGAAAGCAAGTCATCGCTGACCTGCCACTGGTGCAAAACGCGACACCCGATTGACGAAATTGAGATCACACGCGGGATCGAGTTTTCCGCTCGATCCTCTCACATCCAGCAGTTGAATATCTATGCTGATCTTGTTGAGAATAATTCGCGCGTATTAGCCGATCTGGTAAACGCACAATTACAGGCGAAAGGTCTCGATCCGATAGTTCCACCGGACGCGCCTGTTGTAGGTGCAGAACTGCACTATCTCAATATGCGCCTGTTGCACCGGGAAGCGGTAGAAATTTGGCCGTCCGATGAACGCATCCGTTTTATTATGGATCGTTTAGCCGGGGCTGTTGCTGCCCAGACGCCGCCCATCTTGACCAACCCGCTGGAAACCTGGGAATGTTCTTACTGCCCTCATGCGGAAGTTTGCGCTCAATTGCACGGCGGGCCTGTCGGGAAGAAATATCTCGATGCAGAACTCAAGGCTGCTGAAACTGCACGCGAGGCGCAAGCGGAGGCCGATCTTCAGGCTGCTGAAGCTGGGAAGAAACCGGCCTTTGATCCCGTTCAAAACATGCGGGAAATGGGCTTTTAGGAGGTAATCATGTATTTACACCTGATCTTTGATGACGGCACGGAAATCTGCGTGCCAGAAAGCGATGTGAACGACTATATCGCGAAGTACAAAGCTGATGGGTACGAACTGACTGGAACCGTCGAATGCGAAGAAGGCTGTCACCTGACTAACGATTTTGAAGACTTGTTCGCATTGTTTGGTGTGTTCAATGCTACCGATGAGTTTGTCGAAGTAGCTGTAGTACATTCGCAGCGCACCGGCAAGATCATCATGGCTGATGCAGGCCAGTTTTAGGAAACCATCATGGAAGAATGGAAAACCCTGTTTGACGGTTATACGCTTTCGTATCCCCGCTTGTTCGATGAAATTGGCAAGAAGTTTGGGCCAACACCGCAAAAGCGGCGGCGCAAAGCCAATACCACCAAGAACAAGCGAACCGGAACGACCAAGACGCGGCGCAAGATGGCTTACGCCAGTCGCTGCCGCAATCGCAAATAACCTATCCAACCGAGAGCGTCCGAGTTGGCGCTCTCAAACCTGTTTGTGTGGGCAGAATACCGCTCGCACATGCCCCCCTATTTCGTGAGTTTCAGGCGGCGCACATTGCTGCTGACCTGTTATTCAAATCCATCCAATCCTTTTTTAGTCTTACGGAGGTAAGCAAATGGCAAAACTCAATAAAATTCAGATTATCGGGCGTTTGGGAAAAGACCCGGAGATGTCCTATAAAGGGCAGGACGGCGACACAGCCGTGACCAAAATCTCTGTGGCCGCAGACCGCAAACGCGACAAAGAGACCACGGACTGGTTCAATGTCGTGGCCTTTGGGCAGACCGCCGAGTTCATCAACCAGTA
>JACNJM010000169.1 GCA_014382605.1 Anaerolineae bacterium | reverse complement strand
TGATGAATAATGGTTCTTTTCAGTTCAATTGTGCGCATGTTTTTGCGTGCTTGCTCTTCTTTTCTTCGCGTTCTTTGCGCCTAAAAATAAGACGCGATTGCCCTACTGATGGGACTCGGGCAATCGGTAGACTTTCTGTTTGCGGGAATAGTATACAGGCGCACTCAACGCGCCAAAACCCCCATGGCGGGCGGCTAAACAAATACCGTAGCCAAAGAATACTCTAGTGTTTATCTACGATAAAGCGTATTGCTGTACGAACTTTGCCGTCAATCTCGACATCAACGAAGTAAGGAATGCAGGCAATTTCAAACCCGTCTTCGTTGAGATAGCCCCTGGCAAGCGCCAGCGCTTTTACTGCCTGATTGACCGCACTCGCGCCAATGGCTTGAACTTCAGCGTGCTGATGTTCACGAAAAACCCCGGCAATCGCGCCCGCCACAGCAGATGTGCGTGAATTTGCTGCGACCTTTATCGTATCAATGTGACCAGTTTCATCGCTCTCTGTGTGCATTTTGTTTCCTCTTTTGGTGGGATTGAGGTCACTTGTTTTCATTTTATAGTATTTTGGATTCGGAATCAAGCAGCGATAATTATGGAAGTAGTTCAATATTACATCTATCTTCTTGTGTTTCTTCGCAACTTTGTGAAAGCCTTGGCTACTGTTCTCTGAGCCAGCCAAAGCCGATGGCGATGGAAGTTGCCGCGAATAATGTTAACATTCCTCCCAAAAAGCGGCGTTTCTTTTTAAAAGCTGCGCCCGCGGCAATGCCCATTCCCAGGCCGGTGACTTTGTTGACTTGCACTACAGCAGCATCGGCCTCAGCCGGGGTGCGGCCTGCTGCTACAAGACCCCATTTCAGAATTGGGCCGCCATCAATGCCAGGGATTGGCGCCAGCGAGACAGTGCTGAGAAACAGGTTCATGCCAACCCCCGCATCGGCGATTTTACGGGCTATGGAATTTGGGGAGGTTAACGGGCGCAGTAAACGCATCAGGCCCAGTAGCAACCCGTTGAACACCGGCCCACCCAGGGCGCGGATGATGTGCTCCCGCGGGGTGACGCTTAAATCATCAATTTCATGATACACACACAGGGGCATGCCCAGGGTTATGCGTAGCGCATCCATAGGCTTTTCAACCAGCCGCGCGGCAGCCGCGTGGGCCAGATTATGTCCCCATTCCGAGCCAAGCATCACGGCCATGCTGCCCGCGCCAATCATCAGATGTTCTCGCATCGGACGCTGGGGGTGCTTGCGGGAAGACTGCCAAGCCAGAAATCCCCCTACGATGAACTGGGTTACGGGCAGCCAGGTTTTGCCCACCACCACGACCGGTGTGTTGAAGATTCGCCCGATTGTTTTGGATGCAGTTTGTGGATGTAGGGGAGCAGGTTTTATCATTCGTGTTGTCTCCTCAACCAACTGGGGCGTTTTTATGTGAAATATACCTCATGGGCATTATAGCATGGGAAAAATCATATTTTTTCTCCACTGTTTGACAAAATTAGGGTACACTTTGGGGTATGTCTCGTTGGATTGGTTTCATCATGGTTATTCTGATCGGTATTGGCCTGGGGTTATTTTATGGCCTGACGGTTGACCCCGTGGCGTTTGTAGATACCACGCCCGACAGCCTGCGCGAAGATTATCGCGCCGACTATGTACTCATGGTCGCGGAAGTTTATCAGGCAGAGCGTGATGCCGCCGCGGCAATTGCGCGCCTGGCTTTTCTGGGGGAGGAAGAACCGCTGGCGCTGATCCAAAACGTGGCGAAATTTGCTGCCGATGTGGGCTATACAGCGGGTGATCTTGATAAATTGGATGTGCTTTTTGATGCTGTGTTGGCCTGGTACGATAATCCGCTGGGAGCTGAGACGCCATGAGGGAAAGTCGGGGTTCATGGTATTTGCTCACCGGGCTGATTATCGGTGTGGTAGTTGGACTGGTGGTGTCGTGGATGCTGCCGCCTGCCGCGGTTTCGAATTCTGCGCCGGATTCGCTGCGCCCAGATTATAAAGATGCCTACCGCGCGCTGGTGGCTTTGGCCTATGATGCTACGGGCGACCAAACCCGTGCTAATGCGCGCCTGGCATTGCTGGCGGATGATGACCCAGCCGGGGTGCTGGCGGCGCAGAGTCAGCGTTATTTGGCAGAGGGTTTTTCGTACAACGAAGCCCTGGCGCTGGCGCGGCTCTCGTCTGTATTGGGTGAAGTTCCTGAACCTGCCCCGCGCACGCCCACGGGCCAGGCGGAATCGCTTGCTACGGTCAATCCGCTGGATGGCACGCCGGAAGATGGACTCCCCTCGGAGACGGTATCTGCTGAAAACGCGGCAACCAGCCCCGAGGGAGAAAGTGAAGCCACGCTTGCGGCGACATCTGGCCCCTCGCCCACGACGACCCTCACGCGCACGCCGATCCCCACGTTCACGCCCCTGCCTACGTTTACGCTCACACCTACACTTTCGCCGCCCTATATGCTTAAAAATCAGGCGCTGGTTTGCGAGCCGGTGTCGCAGGACTCGACGATTCAGATTGTGGTGACGAACGCTGCGGGTGAAGGCGTTCCTGGCGTGGAGGTGATTGTGCAGTGGCCGGGCGGCGAAGAGCATTTTTATACCGGTCTGAAACCCGAAATGGGGCTGGGGTATGCTGATTTTGCGATGACTCCCGAACAAACCTACACGCTGCATATTGCCGAGGGTGGCGAGCCGGTTGCCCTGTTTGTGCCTGAATGCGCTGACGAGGGACAACGCTATTGGGGCGGCTGGCGGCTGGTGTTCACACATCCCTAGAAAAACAACCACAGATGAACACAGATTCGCGCAGATCAAAACAGTCGCGCTTACGTGTGTTCTTTAACGTATTTGCGTGAATCCTGAATTGCGAAGCAGGTTTTATGAACAAAGGAAATTATCTCTTTTGGATTGCGGCGCTGGTACTGGTGGGGTTGGCTGCCGCGTTGATATGGGTTTTTATCCCCAGGCTGGCGGCTGATCCCGATAACGCGGCCGCGGGCAACCGTATTGGCTTTGGCTCCGACGCGGTGCGCGCCGAGATCGTTGCGATTGTGGAAGAGGGCACGGTGCAGGTGGGCAACGTGGAGCAGGAATATCAATTGCTGCGGGTGGAGTTGCTCGAAGGTGATTGGGCGGGAACCCAGCTCGAAGTGGATTACGGCAAACGGCAGACACGCCCCGAGGGATTGAATCTGGATGTGGGCGACCGCGTGATTGTGAGTGTGGGCAAAAATCTCGATGGCTATATTAGCGCCTATTTTATGGATTTTGTGCGCACGCGCCCGATTGCGGTTTTATTTGCCACGTTTGTGCTTTTTAGCGTGCTGATTAGCGGCTGGAAAGGGGTACGCGGCCTGATGGGGATGGCGGTCAGCCTGGGGGTGATTGTGTTCTATATCATCCCCCAAATTTTGCGGGGCCACGATCCGCTGTGGGTCAGTGTCAGTGGGGCGTTTTTCTTGCTGGCGGTGACTTTGTATCTGGTTTACGGGTGGACGTTGAAGACCCATGCCGCAGTCTTAGGGACGCTGCTTTCATTAGTGATTACGGCGCTGCTGGCCGGTTTTTTCGTTGATCTGACGCGCCTGACCGGTTTTGGCAACGAAGATGCGCTTTTTTTGGTGCAGCAGGCCGATGTGCAACTCAATTTGCGCGGGCTGGTTTTGGGAGGCATGTTGATCGGCGCGTTGGGCGTGCTGGACGATCTGGTCATCACGCAGGCTTCGGTGGTGTTTGAATTGCACGGCCTGGATTCAGGGTTGAAATTGCGTGAATTATATCAGCGGGCGATGCGCGTGGGACAAGACCATGTCGCCGCGACAGTCAACACGTTGGTGCTGGCCTACGCGGGCGCCGCCCTGCCGATGTTCTTGCTGTTTTCGCTTTCTGGGGAAAATTTTGGCTTTTTGCTTAATCTGGAGTATGTGGCTGAAGAGGTTGTGCGCACACTGGTTGGTTCTTTGGGCTTATTTGCTGCCGTGCCACTGACTACGCTGCTATCCTGTTTGATCGCTTTGTATCATCACCGCCTGGGGGCCATCCGCCGCTATCTTGGCCCGGAGACGGGGAGCGGCGGGCATAGCCATAGTCATTAAAAATAAAGCGCGGTTGCAACTGCACTTTAAGTAGATTTTGGAAAGAACTTTGAAAAGGACTTCCGAAAAATAGGGGTGTGTGGGGTGCTCCGCACCCCACACACCCCTATTTTTCGGCAATTACTTACGGCGCGGCAGAAGCCATATTAAAGCTACTTTCCAACAATCATTTATTATCTTGTTTTGGGGCAACCAAACAACCTGCGCGGTGTTGTATTCAGAAGCGACCAGCGATTTACAGGAGAGATGGTGAAGGTTTCGAGGTTCGATAATAAGTTATTCCCCTGGTTGGCGGGCGGTATCGCGTTGATGCTGTCTGCCGCGTTTGTGTTGTGGGATACAACCTGGGGAGAACGCCATTCGGAAGCGATGCACACGCTTGTCGAAGCCGTCTTCATTGCATTGCTCTTTGGGATTATATACTGGTTTTGGGTACAGCGAACACGCACGCAGGAGGAAATGCGCATCCAGCTTCGACAGGCTGAAATTACCAATAGCCAAATCCATGAGAGTAACCGCCGTTTGGAAGCGGTGTTCCGCATCAATCGAATATCCGTTGAAGCGAATGATGTGCGCGAAATGATTAATTTGGCGTTGCAACTCTCGGCTGAATTGACAGGCGCCAAGGGGGCTTCATTTGTGCCACTGGATGAACATTGTCAGCCGTTGGCGGTGATTAATTACGGTGAGCAGCCTCCAGAGAAATTGGACGCGCTGATTGAGTATCTGGCCTCGCCAGAAGTGCATGAGCGTTGTTCGACCTGTTCGCGTCAAGATGCGATTGAAACATGCCCTATGTTGGCTCAATTCTCAGGAGACGAAATGTGTATCTTTTGTTTTCCGCTTACTCGTGGAGAACATAAATTTGGCATGTTAAATCTGTATATGCCGAAACAAGCCCGTTTGGTGGCCGAGACGCGCAGTTTTATTCAGGCAATGGCTGATGAAATTGCCTTATCGTTGGATGGCGTTCGTTTGCGGCAACGTGAACTGACGACTTTGCGACAATTGCAGCGGGTGCGCGCCAAAGCCGACCTCGAAGGCTTGCTCGCCCAGATGCTGGAAAATGTGCGCGCGGCGCTGGAAGCTGATTTCGCTACGCTGATGTTGCAAGAGGGCGGTAGCGAGAATACAGCGCATCGGCTGACTTCGGGCGAAATCCCGGATGCCGGAGGGCCATTAGTGACGAATTTTCTGATGAGTGCATTGCAATCTGGCGAGCCAATTCGGGTTGGGGAAGTAGCCAGCGGGCCGGATGCAGCCCATAATCATTGCTCGGTGATGGCTGTGCCGCTGATTTCGCAGAATAACCATATTTTAGGCAGTATCCTTGTGGGGAATCGCCGGGCAACGCAATTTCAGGCGCGTCAACTGGCTTTGTTGCAAACGGTTGCCGGACAAGTTGCCCTGGTGATTCATAATGCCCATCTGATGACCGAGTTGGAATATAGCACCACGCTGGGGGAACGCACGCGGCTGGCACGCGAAATTCATGATGGATTGGCGCAAACTTTGGGTTTTTTGAAACTTCAAATGATTCAAATGCAAAAAGCCTTTGATCAGAAAAATTTCGACCAACTGAAACGCGGCATCACGCTGAGTTATCAGGCTGTTTCAAGCGCCTATGAAGACGCGCGTGAAGCTATTGATGATTTATTCATGGACCCATCTGAAAACAGTTTTATTGGGTGGATTGAGCAATTTGCGGCTGAGTTTGAAGAAAATACAGCGATAACGGTATCAACCAGTGACGTCAATACCGAAATCAATTTGCCGCCCGAGATTCAAATCCAGTTGATCCGTATTATTCAGGAATCTCTGAGCAATATTCGCAAGCACGCGGAGGCAAATCATGTGGTCATCGCGTGCGATCAGCAGGGAAAAGAAATGATTTTGAAAATTAGCGATAATGGTTGTGGGTTTTCTCCGTCGGAGACACAGGGCGCCTCGCGCCACGGTTTGCGCGGCATACGCGAACGGGCTGATTTGATCGGCGCCGATTTTCAATTGACGAGCCGACCTGGAGATGGCGCTACAGTACATATCCGTTGGGTGCCAACCCCCGCACAGGCTGTGTATGAATAAGCAACGAGAATCGATTCCGATTGTTGTTGTGGATGACCATGCCCTTTTTCGCGCGGGCCTGATCAGTTTGCTGGCAGAGATGGATGCATTTGAAGTTGTTGGCGAAGCCGAAAACGGTGTGCAGGCGCTAGATGTGATCGCCCGTACGAATCCCCAACTTGTGCTGTTGGATGTTAATATGCCCATCATGGATGGCGTGGATACGGTGCGCGCTTTGCGTGCTGCGGGTAGCGATCTGCGCATTGTGATGCTAACGATTTCGAAACGACAAGGCGATCTGCTGGGGGCAATTCGCGCAGGCGCAAATGGCTATTTGCTCAAAAATACCGAACCGGATGATTTGCGTGTTTCACTTCTAACGATTATGGCCGACCAATCGGTATTGGCAACCGAAGTGACCGGGCAGGTGATGGAAGCTTTGCGCCAGGGGCATCCCCATGTGCCGCGCCAATCACTCACTGCGCGCGAGATTGAGGTACTTGGCTGCCTAGCAAGCGGAATGACTTCTGCAAAAATTTCGACCACACTGGTAATCTCGAAAAATACAACCAAAACGCACGTGCGTAATATTCTAAAAAAACTGGATGTTTCCAATCGCGCCGAAGCCGTGCGGGTGGCGATGTCGCAGGGATTATTGCGAGAATAACAAGCCTGCCACAGAAAACACCCGCGAACCACGAAAGCGTATCGCAGAGAAAATTCCTATGCTTACCCAAAAAATTACTGTATTTGCCTGTGCCCTGGTTTTGTGCTTCACAGCCTGTACTTCACAGCCCGCGCCATCGCTGCGCGAGCTGCCTCCAGCGCTGGTTTGGCAATACGATTCTGGCGGGGCAATTGATCATCCGCCCCTGCGTATTGGCAACACACTCGTTTTTGTGCCGAAAGACGGCCCGCTAACGGCCCTCGATGCCCAAACTGGTGAACTGCGCTGGCAGTTCAATCCCCCCGAAGGCGTTTGGCATCGCGCTTATGCCATCGCTGACGAACAAGTTTTTATCGCTATGGTGGGGGGTGATGTGGCCGCGCTCGATGCGCAAAACGGCGATCTGCTCTGGGAGACGGAGCTGGGGATTAATGCGCAGGTTCCGCTGCATGTACAAGGCCAAACGGTCTTCGTTGCAACCACCTTTGTGGGGCCAGGTTTGCAGGCCAATCCCCAGGGGCAGGCCAAACTCTTTGCGCTGGATACCCACAGCGGAGCTATTCGCTGGGAATTTGAATCCGAAAATTATATTTTGCAAACTCCCTATTCGACCGGTGAAATTGTCTACACGGGGGGCAGTTATGTCAACCCCGCGGTGGATGTGGATGAAGGCGGGCCAATGCGCCTGTACGCGCGCTCGGCGGCGGATGGACGCCCGTTGTGGGAGTATGTTTCAGAAGACGGATTTGTGAAAGCGGTGTATGCTACAGATGAGGTGGTGACGTATATTGCCTATCAGGATTTTCTCTCTGGGGTGGATGCGCAAACCGGAACGCTGGCGTGGCGCGGCGACACCGGAAATTGGGTGCCGTCCCTGGCAGGCTCCGGGAATATAGTCTATTATGGTTCGGCTAACACGGTTGTTCACGCCTGGCAAATGGACAGCGGCGAAAGTTTGTGGACGTATAATATTGGCGGGGAGTCGTTTAATTATTTACTTGGCGCGCCAGTGATTGCGGATGAAAGCATTTATTTCATCACCCAGCGCGGCGCTATGATTGCCCTGAACGCCGCCGATGGCCGTGAATTATGGCAACTCTCAACCGATCTCAATGCCCCCCGCGTAGGGCTGACTGTGGCTGCTGGTTGGATTTATGCCGGTGATGCGGACGGAGTAATTTACGCCTATTCGGGGCATAAGTAGCCCCCATCCCTGGTTCCTCCCCCGATAAGAAAAAAAGGAGCGGCAGTGAAAACTGCCGCTCCTTTTTTTCTTACTTCTTTGTTCCGGCCAAAATTACGGGTCCATCGCGGTTTTCTTCGGTGATGTCGAACTCAATGCCAGGAGCCATGCGGTTGTTGCGCAATCGGCTGCGCAGCTTGGAGTGACTCCAATCGTAGTCGGTAGCGCCGACTTCAGACTGACCCAGCAATGGCACGCCGGGGGGTTCAGAGAGGGCATCGCCGCCGGTCATAATTCCGGCGTAGGAACTCAAGTCCATTTCGTGGTAGGAGTTCTCGGTATTGCCGAAGTGGCAGCCGGTGCAGTTTTGTGAACCTTCGAACCACATATTGGGTTCGGTGAAGAAGGGCAGCACGTCACGCTCGAAGGTGACTTGGGAACCGCCGATTTCAAAGGTTTCCGTTTCGGGAGCGCCAGCTTCAACCCATGCGCCGATGAGATCGAGTGCGTGCAGATCGCAATCGTATTCGCCTAGATTGACTGCAATGCCGTTGTCGCCAACTTCGAGACAGGGCCCGTCGCGGTCGACTTCGGTGATATCGAACTCCCAGCCGGGTGGCATACGGTTGTTGCGCAGGCGTTCTTTGAGTTTGGCATGATCCCAATCGAAATCGGTGGCGCCGACTTCAGACTGACCCAGCAATGGCACGCCGGGGGGTTCAGAGAGGGCGTCGCCGCCGGTCATAATTCCGGCGTGGGAACTCAAATCCATTTCGTGGTAGGAGTTCTCGGTGTTGCCGAAGTGGCAGCCGGTGCAGGCTTGCGCGCTCTCGAACCATAGACCATTCTCGGTGAACAAAGGTTGAATGTCAACTTCGTAGGCGGCTTCACAGGCCGCGCCATCCAAAGCTTCAAAGGCAAAGGCCTCCGTCTCGGGTGCGCCAGCCTCCACCCAGGCGGCAATCAGGTCTACGGCTTTGACTTCGCAATCGCCGTTGCCAAAGAGCGCCATTTCGGTATCCATTCCCACACGTTCGCCGTGCAGCACGAGGGGTCCATCGCGGTTTTCTTCGGTGATGTCGAACTCAATGCCAGGAGCCATGCGGTTGTTGCGCAATCGGCTGCGCAGCTTGGAGTGACTCCAATCGTAGTCGGTAGCGCCGACTTCAGACTGACCCAGCAATGGCACGCCGGGGGGTTCAGAGAGGGCATCGCCGCCGGTCATAATTCCGGCGTAGGAACTCAAGTCCATTTCGTGGTAGGAGTTCTCGGTATTGCCGAAGTGGCAGCCGGTGCAGTTTTGTGAACCTTCGAACCACATATTGGGTTCGGTGAAGAAGGGCAGCACGTCACGCTCGAAGGTGACTTGGGAACCGCCGATTTCAAAGGTTTCCGTTTCGGGAGCGCCAGCTTCAACCCATGCGCCGATGAGATCGAGTGCGTGCAGATCGCAATCGTATTCGCCTAGATTGACTGCAATGCCGTTGTCGCCAACTTCGAGACAGGGCCCGTCGCGGTCGACTTCGGTGATATCGAACTCCCAGCCGGGTGGCATACGGTTGTTGCGCAGGCGTTCTTTGAGTTTGGCATGATCCCAATCGAAATCGGTGGCGCCGACTTCAGACTGACCCAGCAATGGCACGCCGGGGGGTTCAGAGAGGGCGTCGCCGCCGGTCATAATTCCGGCGTGGGAACTCAAATCCATTTCGTGGTAGGAGTTCTCGGTGTTGCCGAAGTGGCAGCCGGTGCAGGCTTGCGCGCTCTCGAACCATAGACCATTCTCGGTGAACAAAGGTTGAATATCGGCTTCGTAGGTGGCCGGATAAGTATTTCCGTCAATGCCAATATAATCGAAGGCCCCCATCTCGGGTGCGCCAGCCTCCACCCAGGCAGCAATCAGGTCTACAGCTTTGGCGGCCGCGCCGGGGATGCCTTCAGGCTCTGGCGTTATTTCAGGGGTTGGAGAAGGTTCTACGGTCAGTGTGGCCGGAGCCTGGCATCCTGCCACGATGAGGGCACTGAGTAGTAAAAGACTTCCCAAAAGCAAAAGGGTTTGGGGCTTTCTCATATTCGCTCTCCTAGATTAGTATGACTAAAAGAAAATGTATTGCGATGGCGTCGGTTCCAAAAATAGGGATTACGTGCTTGCCGCATGATAATCTTTTTTTAATCATTTGTTAATCCGCATAAGAGGGATTTTGTTGCATCGGAAAGGGTGATTAAAAAATCACCCTTTTGACGATGGGGGGGTGAGTGACAATGCAAGGTTTATCTTGGTAAAGTTGCCTGAACGTTTTAATTATTTTCGATCATCTCAAAAAACTACAAAACGGCACTAAGCGAATGATAATCACTGAATCTCGTCCCAAGCGTGTTCTGATTGCCTCCAGCCATTCCCTGTTTGGGAATGGCTTACAGCATTTGTTGGAACAACGCTGGGGGGCGGATGTGCTCATCGTTGGGCTGGTATCCACCACCGAGCAAGCCGCGGAAGCCCTGCGCGAACACGAACCCGATTTGGTGGTGGTCGACTACGACGACGAGACTCTCAATCGAGACGAATTTTTGGCGCGCTTTATGGAATTCAAAGGGACTCTGCGGATTGTGCTGCTTTCTCTCGAAAACGACAAAGATGGCGCTGAAGCCATTATTTATGACCGCCGAACAATGCAAGCTGAGCGAATTGATGATTGGATGGAGATGGAAATCCCCGTTAGTAATAAAGATCGCGAATAATACGAGGAAACGAGGAGAAATTCTATGAAACATTTTATTCTTGTAGCCGTTCTGGTGGCAATCCTGACCGTGCTCGTCGGTTTCGGCCTGGATACCATTGGCCTGATGCCAGAATTGGCTAGTCTGCAAGGCGTGTTTATTGATCAATTATTCCGCATGCATATTTGGGTGATCTCGTTTTTGTTTGCGCTGATTATCGGTTTTATGCTGTACAGCATCATCGTTTTTCGGCGCAAGGAAGGCGAGCAAGGCGATGGCGATCATTTTGAGGGCCACGCTGGTTTAGAGATTGCCTGGACAATTGTGCCGCTGGGCATCGTGATGTATTTTGCCTTCTTAGGCTCCACTGCCCTGGCAGAAACTCGCCGTGCTGACCCGAATGCCTATAACATCACTGTGACTGGGCAGCAGTGGTCGTGGCGTTTCGACTACACTGATTATGGTTTTAGCTCCGATGAACTGCGCCTTCCGGCTGACCGTCAAACGCTGCTGATGCTTACATCCACCGATGTAATTCACTCGTTTTGGGTGCCTGAGTTCCGAGTCAAGCAGGATGCGTTACCGGGCGAAGGTATGGAGCGCGAGTTACGCATTACGCCTACGGAACTTGGTCGCTACAAAGTCCGCTGTGCGGAGTTATGCGGTACGCAACACGCCTATATGCTTGCCGATGTATTTGTTGTGGAACCGGAAGAGTTCGATGAATGGGCGGAAGAACAGCTCAAAGGTGTTTCCGATGACCCGGTGGAGCGCGGCGAAGTCTGGTTTGGGCAGTTTGGCTGCACCGCCTGCCACTCGATTGACGGCAGCGACAAAGTTGGCCCCACCTGGATGGGTCTCTACGGTAAAGAAGAAATCCTGGCCGATGGAGCCACGCTGATCGTTGATGATGCGTATCTCTTCGAGTCGATCCGCGAACCGCAAGCCAAGATCGTCGAGGGTTTCGAAACCGTTATTATGCCGCCCACCGGGGCAAGTATGAGCGATCAACAGATTCAGGATGTGATTGAATTCATCAAGAGTTTGGGTGAGTAGTAACAGTTGAAAGTTGTAGGTTCGAAGAAACCTTCAATTTGTAACTTGCAACATTCGGAGAAGAAATTATGGCAAATCAAAAAGTAAAATTATTTTCATTGAGTTTTTTCCGCGGCGTGGTCTTCCAGGTGCTGGGTACGCTGGCTGGGATGGGATTGGTAATGCTGATCCGCCTGCTGATGGGGCTGCCAGCCTGGAAGGCAGAGCCGGTTTGGGTGGGCGGCGCTTTTGTGGGCGTGTTCGCCTTTCTCATCGGCGCGGGCGCATTCAGCGATTGGGCCAAGATGGCTTTTGGCGAGGATGTTCCTGAGCATATCGAGACCGACCCCAATCAACCCGGCTGGGCGAAGTATTTTCATATTTCGTATGATCACAAGATAATTGGCATTCAATACGGTGTCACATCGATAGTTTTACTGGCGCTTGCCGGAACCTTCGCGTTGATCTTCCGCACCGAGTTGGCCGCGGCTGGGCTGCAAGTGGTGGAACTGGATATGTTCAATACCCTGATTGGCCTGCACGGCATGGTGATGATCGCTTCGATCTTGCTCGGTGTGGGCGCGATGTCAAATTATCTTGTCCCGCTGCTGATTGGCGCCAGCGATATGGCTTTTCCCCGTTTGAATGCTTTCGCTTACTGGATCAACGTGCCTGGCGCGCTGCTGGTAGTCAGTAGCCTGTTCCTCGGCGGGTTCGACACCGGTTGGACGGGCTACCCACCCCTGAGCGCGCGCGCTCCCCTGGGAATGCAGATGTTCTTCATGGGCGTGTACTTCATCGGGTTTTCATCCATCCTTGGTTCGCTGAATATCATCGTCACCACCCTGCGGATGCGCGCCAAAGGCATGGGTTTTATGCGTATGCCTATTTTCGTCTGGGCAGCCGTTTCCACGGCGCTCATCAGCCTGACCGCCACACAGTTAATTGGCCTATCGTTCCAGATGGTGATGTTCCAACGCCTCTTTGGCATGGGTTTCTTCGACCCGGCGAAGGGTGGTAATGTGATTTTGTTCCAGCACCTGTTCTGGTTTTACTCGCATCCGGCGGTGTATGTCTTCATTTTGCCGGGCCTGGGGATCATCAGCGAGTTGCTGCCGGTCTTTGTGCGCAAGCCGCTCTTTGGCTACAAGTGGATTGCTATGTCATCGCTGGGCATCGCGCTGGTGGGTTTCTTTGTCTGGGCGCACCATATGTTCACTTCGGGCATGGCCGAATATTTGCGAGTTCCGTTTATGTACAGCACCATGCTGGTGGCTGTACCGACAGGGGTGAAATTCTTTAGCTGGGTCGGGACAATGTGGCGCGGCAAGATGACCTTTGAAACGCCGATGCTCTTTACGTTGGGCGCGGTTTCGATCTTCTTGCTTGGCGGTCTCACCGGCCCGCCGAACGCCACTGTCGCCACCGATTTGCACCTGCATGATACCTACTGGATTGTAGGGCATTTCCACGCCACGATGTTTGGCGGTTTCATCTTCCCCTTCTTCGCCGCGCTTTACTACTGGTTCCCCAAGATCACTGGCAAGATGTACAATGAAAAATTGGGCAAATGGCACTTCTGGCTGATGTTCCCGGCTTTCTACGTGCAATCGCTCGGTCAGATGCGTGTGGGCCTGCTGGGGATGCGCCGCCGCATCGCCGATTATGATCCGGCGCTTAATTTTGATTTTTCACATCTACTGATTACTATCGCTGGTTTTGTGATTGCCATCGCGGTGACAATTTTCATCATCAATGTGATTCAGAGTTTGAAGAAAGGCGAAGTTGCACCAAATAATCCCTGGAACTCGCGTTCACCCGAATTTTTCTTACCCTCGCCGGCCCCGGAGCATAACTATGCAGATCATCCCTTTGAAGTGGTTGGCGAGCCCTATGACTACGGGTTAGCGGATGCGCCATTCGTGAAGTTTGATGCTGCCCCCGAAACCGCTGCTGATTGATAGAAAGTCTTGTCAGGAAATCAGGAAAGCCGAAAAATAATTCATAGCTTCCTGGTTTCCTGATAAAACCAAAAGGAAAAACTGATGGAAAATAATACAAAGAAAAATGCCTTAAAATTCGGCGTCTATGTCTTTATCATCCTGGCTGTGCTGACCGCAGGTGAATATGCCGTTGCTGTTTTTGGCGGCGCGTGGTGGTCGGTGTTGGTGATTATCGCTCTCATCAAAGCCTGGTTTGTCGTCCAGCATTATATGCACCTGCCGCGCTTATTTGCCGAGGAGGGCAGCCATGAGCACTAATACTTCCGATATTCGTTCAAGTTATGCTTATAAAACCGGTACCAACCGCCTCGGGTTATGGCTTTTCTTGCTCTCGGATGCATTCGTATTTGCCGGGCTGTTGGTTTCGCGTTTCTATCTGTTAGGGAATACCCGCCCGCACCTGGAACAAACTTTGGGGTTGATCGTCACGGTGTTGCTGTTGGTGAGTAGTTTCTTCATGAATCGCGCCGAAACGGCGATTGCCCACGGCGATCAGAAGACTTTTTTGAATGGCACGCTAATTACCCTGATTCTGGGCGTTGTCTTTCTGGTCGGCGTTGTCGGCGTAGAGTGGCAACTAGCCCCCTTTAGCGCTTCGGACGGCGCACATGGCGCGGTTTTCTATATGATGACCGGGATGCACGCCTTCCATGTACTTACTGGCGTGATCTTTTTGGCAATCGTCTATCGCAACGGGCGCAAAGGCCTCTACTCGGCTGAAAAGCACTGGCAGGTGGAAGCCGCCGCGGTGTATTGGCACTTTATTGATGTCGTGTGGATTTTCTTCTACCCGGCGCTGTACTTGATTGGTACGGTGGCAGGATAATTCAAGTGAGAGTATACAATGAAATACACATGTGAAATCTCACTAGATTTGCCTCGTCAGCGCGTGATTGAACTGTTTGACAATCCAGAAAATTTAGCCAAGTGGCAGACCGGTCTGAAATCGTTTGAGTACTTTGAAGGGCTGGAGGGGCAACCTGGAGCCAAATCACGCTTGCTTTACGACGAAGGTGGCCGTGAAATTGAGATGGTTGAAACTATTATTGTCCGCAACCTTCCAGATGAATTTTCTGCAACCTATGAGGCCAAAGGCGTTTACAATGAAATTTCCAACTTTTTCCATGAAACGGGCGAAAATCAAACGCGTTGGGTGATGAATTCTGAATTCAAATTTAGTGGTTTAATGCGCTTGATGGGTATTTTTATGCGCGGTGCTTTTCCAAAACAAACCTTGAAAAGTATGCAAAGTTTCAAGAATTTCGCCGAAAGCGAAGGCGCATGAAAACAAAATTACTCAAGGAACTAGGTATTGGGTTGCTGGTAGGGGTTTTACTGGTAGCCATCGGTGCATTCGTCTTCAAGCAACCCTATACCTTTCAGGGCTCGCTGATTGATCCGCCTGCTCCGGCCAGCGATTTTACGCTCCAGGCCAATGGCGGCACAACCTTTCAACTGAGTGAGCAGCACGGAAAGATCGTGCTGCTTTTCTTTGGCTACACGCGCTGCCCCGATGTTTGCCCGACCACGCTCTACGATTTCAAGCAAATCAAGGCTCAGTTGGGTGAACAAGCCGACGAGATTCGTTTTGTATTCATCACCGTAGACCCGGAACGCGATACAATCGAGTTGCTGGGCAAATTTGTCACCGCCTTTGATTCCGATTTCATCGCCCTGAGCGGGGAACTGGACGAGTTGCAACTCGTCTATGAAGCCTACGGCGTTTACCGCCAGAAGAATGATGTCGGCAGCGCGGCGGGATATCTGATGGATCACACCGCTCGCGTGTATGTGATTGACCCTAACGGCAACTTGCATCTGACGTTTCCTTTTGGCATGGCCCCTGAGGCAATGGCAGAGGATATTACACATCTATTAAAAGAATAGAAATATGACCGAAGACGGAGGACGGAAGACAGAAATCCCTTGCCCTCTGTCCCCGGTCTTCCACCCCCTATCCCCTCATGCCCCCTTCCTTCCGTCCCTACGTTAACCGTTTGCTGATTGTCTTCCTGATTGCCCTTATCTTTGTGGGCATCATCAACGAAGGCGCGCATCTGTTGCTGAAAGATAAAAACGACCGCATTCCCGAAACGATCGAGATCGTCATCCCTGCCGGAACTGCCGATGAAATTGCAGCCGGAGAAGCCCCAATCTCGCTGCCCAAAGAACTGATCTTTGTTATCGGCGATACGCTGCGGGTGAAGAACGAAGACCACACCGACCACGAACTCGGACCGCTCTACATCCCTGCCGGGAGCAGCGCCAGCCTGCAAATGGAAGATGCCAATAAATACACGCTGGGCTGCACCTTCACGCCCTCCAAATTTCTGAACTTTGATGTTCGCACACGCACCACGGCGATCTCTCGCTTGCAAGCTTTCGCTTTAGCCGGGCCGCCAACAGCCATGTTTTTCTTTGTGTATAGTTTGTTATTGTTTCCAGTGAATCACAGAAAGGAATCCCCCAAATAGGGTATGCTTAAAATTCTCTTTAGCCGTCGCTGGATTATACCGACTCTTGTTGTGCCGCTGGCCGTCGCGGTGATGCTCCGTTTGGGATTCTGGCAGTTAGACCGCCTGGAGCAGCGGAGGGCATTCAACGCACATATCGCTGCGGTGTCTGTTGCCCCTCCGCTGGATTTGACCGCCGATTCTCTTGATAGCGACCTCCAAAGCATGGAATATGGAGCGGTGAATGTGAGTGGCGAATATGATCACGGCCACGAGATCGCTATCCGCAACCAGGCCTGGGGCGATCAGCCCGGCGTGCATTTGCTCACCCCGCTCAAAATCGCTGGCAGCGATCAGGCTGTTTTGGTAGATCGGGGCTGGATTCCTTTGGAGGCGTATCAAAGCGGCGATTGGACGGCGTATGAAGTTGCGGGGTCGGTTGCCATCAAGGGTATGCTCCGCCTTTCGCAGACAGAACCCGCCCTCGGGGGACGTCCCGACCCCACTCCTCAACCCGGCGAAACGCTTCGGGCGTGGAATTTCGTCAATTTGCAGGCCATCGCGCAACAAATTCCCTACCCATTGCTGAATATTTACATCCAACAAGCCCCTGATGTTGCCAATCTGCAAATGCCCTATCGTAGCTTGCCTGAATTCGAGTTGACCGAAGGGCCGCATTTAGGGTATGCTGTGCAATGGTTTATTTTCGCCACGATTTTGGGCGTGGGCTACCCGATGTACGTTCGCCGAGAGAATACATGATAAGAAATTTGCAATTTCGTTCCCCTTTTGCACGGTTTTCTTTGCTGACTTTGGCCAGCATGTTGATTCTATTGATCGGGGGGGGATTGATTCGACAGTCCGGCGCGGCGAATGCCTGTGGCGGATGGCCGTTGTGCGGGGATGGCCTGGGCCTGCCGGTGGATCGTCTGGAATGGATGCAAGTTGCTCACCGTCTGACGGTGGGGCTGGTCGGCGTGGTGATGGTGGTGCTGCTCCGCAGCGCGTGGCGCTCCCA
Source organism: Anaerolineae bacterium (assembly GCA_014382605.1). Lineage (GTDB taxonomy): Bacteria > Chloroflexota > Anaerolineae > Anaerolineales > UBA11858 > NIOZ-UU35. Next base: position 1,946 of record JACNJM010000169.1, on the reverse strand, counting down.
ACGTACGCAAACCCCCATTTTGGTTTCCACCACTGCAACGGCGGCGCTTTTTCTGTTGCAAGCCATGCTCGGCGCGCTGAAAGTGACGCGTGAATTCCCTTTTTATTTGATCGCATTACACGCTGCCACCGCTGCTGCCGTGTGGATGGCGTTGTTGTTGCAAGTTTATTTTGTGGGGCGGGCGGCGCGCTCGGGTGAAGCTGAACGCCTGGAAGCTGCCGAAGCCGTTCAGCGCGTGGATGTGGGACGTGATTTTCTGGCGCTCACCAAGCCAATTGTGGTGGCTCTGCTGCTGGTGACCACCTATGCCGGGATGGTGATTGGGGCCAAAGCCTGGCCCTCGGCGGCGCTCACCTTCTGGGTGTTGTTGGGCGGATTTCTGGCCGCGGGCGGTTCCGGGGCGATCAACCAATATATTGACCGCTACGACGACATCAAAATGCAGCGCACGCAAAAACGTCCCCTGCCTTCTGGGCGATTGACCCCCGGTGAAGGATTAGCCTTCGGGGTAGTAATGACGCTAACTTCGTTTTACCTGCTGGCCGCGTTTGTGAATTTGCTGGCCGCGCTGCTCTCGCTGGCGGGGATCATTTATTATGTATTCATATATAGCATCTGGTTGAAAAAAGCCACCGTGCAGAATATTGTCATCGGCGGCGGGGCCGGGGCAATTCCTCCGCTGGTGGGTTGGGCCGCGGCAACAGGGAGCCTCAATATTCCCGCGCTATTTCTCTTCGCCGTCGTCTTCATGTGGACTCCGCCTCACTTCTGGGCTTTAGCGATTGTGCGCAGCAAAGATTATGCCCGCGCCGGCCTGCCCATGCTCCCGGTGGTGCGCGGCGAAAAAGAGACTCGCACGAAAATTTTTATCTACACGGTTGAACTGGTTGTGCTGACAATGTTCTTGCCACTTTTTGGGCTGGGGGGCAGTATTTATCTGGTGTTGGCAGGTCTGTTGGGGATATGGCTGCTAACTTCAGCCTGGAAAGTGTGGAAGCAAGGCGGCAATAAATTGGCCTGGAAGATGTACCGCCATTCGAGCATGTATCTGGCCTTCCTGTTTATCGCCCTGATGGTGGACGCGTTGGGTTAATCCGAAAAATAAGGGTGTGGGCAGCCTTGCTGCCACACCCTTATTTTTCGGGTAATTCTTTATGGGGTTCTACTTTGAAGATTTTGAAAGCCCACTGTACCGCGGGGCCAATCAGCATGGCAAAGATCACCGTGCCCACACCAGCCGGGCCGCCGAGCAACCAGCCCCCAATTACCAGAAAGACCTCGATCGTGGCGCGCCCGCGGCGCAGGCTCCACCCGCTAATGCGCTTCACCGCCAGCATCAGACTATCGCGCGGGCCTGCGCCTGCATCCACACCGATATAAATCGCCGAAGCAATTCCCATCAGTAGCACGCCAGAGAGCAGCATCCCCAACTGGGCGATGAAGTTCTCGGTGAGAGAAGGGAGAAAGTGTAAGGAAAGGTCTTCCCACGGGCCAATGAAGAGGATATTAGTCAGCGTACCCCAGCCGATTTGTTCGCGCATAATAGCGGAACCGCTGAGCACCAGCAGCCCGACGATTACGCTCATTGTGCCCGGAGTCAGCCCGGTGAGTTGTGCCAGCGCAACTTCCAGCATTACCCAGGGACTTGTCCCCAGGTTGGCGCGAATGAGTAAAGCGATTGACAATCCAAAAAGGGCAAAGCCAATCTGAATGATTAGAAAATCGCGAAAAAAAGTATTCCAACGTGTGGGTTTGAACATTTATCTCCTGTTTGTGGGGTGCGCAACGGTACTTAGGGGCGAATTACAATTCATAAACTCTGTATTATAATAGGCGCATCCTATTTTTCTAAACAGAAAACCTTGCAAGTTTTAGAAGGAGTAAACAATGAAAAAATATATATTATGGTTTGTTCTTGCGGCCGTGATGGTTGTTACACTCATTAG
>JACNJM010000129.1 GCA_014382605.1 Anaerolineae bacterium | reverse complement strand
GCCGAAAAATAGGGGTGTGTGGGGTGCTCCGCACCCCACACACCCCTATTTTTCGTAAGTCTTTTTCAAAGTTCTTTCCAAAATCTACTTAATTTGATGGTTTATTGTCTAAGTTTAGTGACAGCACTCGTAGAGATTCTTCGACAGACTTGTAGCAAATTTCCTGTTATGCTTCCAGAGCGTTGGACTATCCATGTACCCCCAGCCTATTTGTTTTTTAAAGGAGTGTGACATGAAAAATATAGCCAGGCTTCTGCAACCGAAGACTCTCACCATTTTCCTTTTGTTGGCAATCACCGCGGTGGTTATATATGGCTTCGCGGCGGCCAATGTTGTCCCGGAGAGTGGCGCTGGCGACGGCACGGGGACCGTGAGCGGCTACACCATCAGCAATATTGAATATACCTTGCTGACCGCCGATCCGACAAAAGTGGATACGGTTGAATTTGATGTGGCAGCCACCGCTGGAGCCGACCCCGCCGCCGATGTGCGCATTACTGTAGATAGCGGCACAACCTGGATTACCTGCTCCAATGTAACCACTCACTGGACATGCGATTTTGGCGCGGGCAGCGAGCCTTCGGTAACTGCAATTTCAGATATGCAAGTTGTCGCGACTCAGTAACTTTTTATGGCTTTAGCCTGAGAGGAAGCTGTTTAACCCGCGAACGCAGTTTTCTCCCAGCCCCAATACATTGACGCAATCCAGAGTTTCTTCCAGCTACTCTCGCCGTCCAGTTTTTTTTACGGTTGTGGGTATTTTGCAATTAGTCTTTTTTTGGTTATTTTTTGCCCCTGCGCAAATCGGCGGGAAATCTTCCTATGTGATATTAATTGGGAATAGTATGCTGCCGACCTTTGAGCGGGGTGATTTAGTCGTTGTTCGCCCTGCAAGTCAATACAAAATCGGGGATGTGGTCGCTTATCAACATCCCGAAATTGGGGTGATTTTTCATCGAATTATCGATTTCGACATTTCCAGCTTTGTGATGAAGGGAGACCATAATTTTTGGTTAGACTCGCATCAACCCCAACAACATGAAATTATCGGCAAATTGTGGCTTCATCTACCCTCTATGGGCGGGGTATTGGCACAACTGCGCACACCCCGCAATTTCACTTTATTCATCACAGCAATGATTGGCGCTTTAATAATTATCGATTTTCAGAAAAAACCCAAAAGGATGAAGAGAATGTCGGAAACAAAATATAACCCGATGGAATTGCTGATTTTGTTTTCCGTGATCGCCATTGCTGGCCTGGTACTGGGTGTGGTTGCGTTTACCAGGCCCATTTTTACGGTAAAAGATGAGCAAATTCCTTATATTCACAATGGCGTGTTCGCTTACACTGCGGAAGTACCGGATGGTGTTTACGATACCAACACCGTGCAGCCGGGGGAACCGATTTACCGCCAGGTAGCCGACCGATTCACTGTTTCATTTGATTACGCTTTCATCACGACCGAGACATCCAACCTTTCTGTGAGTTCTCAACTATTCGCAGAAATTAGCAATTCAAGCGGCTGGAAACGCACACTGGAATTACAACCATCCACCACCGTTGGCGATACCACATCTTTGGTTGCTGTGGTTAATTTTACAGATATACAGGCATTTATTGATGCACTCGAAACGCAAGCCGAAGTGCAGGATAAAACCTACATTTTAACGATTCGTCCAATCATTACGCTGGATGGGCAATTGGCCGGAATCAATTTCCAGGATCATTTTTCGCCCGACCTCTTATTTACCTTCGATGATTTAGTCGTCACGCTGATACAACCTCCGGCGGAAGAAAACCCCTTCTTCCCACAAACGACAGGCATGCTCACGTATGCCAGCACGGCCACGAATACACTCCCCATATTAGGGTTTGGTGTTAGCGTTCCGCTGGCGCGGATGCTCTCCGTAATCACACTACTCGCTTACCTTTATAGCCTGGTCATACTTTTTTTGCTTGTAAAGCCGAAACGGGCACAGGCTGTCGGCGAAGTCTCGCGCATACAAATGCTGTATGGCAATCAAATTGTTTCAATAACGAGTTTCACCTCACCACAAAACCTGATTGAAGTAGGCAACATCGCCGAGCTGGCAAAAATTGCCAATGAACATAATAAAGTTATTTTGCATTTAGAACATAGCAATATTCATCATTATTTTGTTCAATTAGCAGAAATCACATTTTTGTATCGGGTTTTGATCACTCAGAACTTAAAAAAACTCCCTGAGGGCAAAGTATCATGAACCTGCCTCGCTTAAATTTACTTCTAATCTTTGCATCGATCATTTTTGTGATTATTGGAGGGTATTCCGCGTATACCGCAGCCAACACGATTACGGAGTCGGGGTTGGATTACCATGTCTTTGCGATCACCGCCAACGATCTAAAACCCATCGAATGCAATAGCCTTAATCTCGCAAGTATTGCAGCCAATACAAATGGCGGCACAGGCAATGACCTAGTGTTAGGCAATGTAGGCGGAAATACCCTGGATGCTAACACCGGACATGATTGCATGATCGGCGGCGACGGCGATGACGATTTAACCGGCGGAGAAGGTGATGATATTCTAATGGGCAGCTCCGGCAATGACACCCTGGATGGCGGCAATGGTACCGATATTTGTTATGGCGGCAGCGGAACTAACACTTTTGTGAACTGCGAAACAACGTACGACCCATAGAAATCCACAAATCACAAAATCCGGGATGGTATACTACAACTCAAGCACAAAGCAACATCCAGTAAACGAACCCAGCAAAAAAATGGATCAACCTCTCGAGTTCTATCAGTCACTACCCAAAGTTGAACTGCATCGCCACCTGGAAGGGTCGATACGGGTGGAAACGCTGGCTGATATTGGACGCGAACATAATTTTCCACAAAGAGATACCAGCACCCTGCGCCCCCTGGTTCAGATCGGAAAAGACGAACCCTACACTTTTGAAAATTTTCTCTCTAAATTTGCTATCCTGCGTCTGTTCTATCGCACGCCCGATGTCATCGGGCGTATCACCCGCGAGGCGATTGCCGACGCCGCGGCGGATAATGTCCGCTATCTTGAGCTGCGCTTCACCCCGGTAGCGCTCAGCAAAGCCGAGGGATTTCCGCTGGGGCATGTGATGGATTGGGTTGTGGATGGCGCGCTGGCTGGACAGGAGCAATACGGTGTTGTCACGCGGCTGATCGCCAGCGTCAACCGGCACGAAAGCCCCGATCTGGCCGAGCAAGTTGTCTGGCTAGCGATGGAACGCAGGAATCGCGGCATTATCGGTCTGGATTTAGCCGGAAACGAAGCCGAGTTTCCCGCGCAGCCTTTCGAAGGTATTTTTTTGGAAGCAAAGCAAGAAGGACTGGGGATCACGATCCATGCCGGTGAGTGGGCCGGAGCCGAAAATATTGTCGAAGCCATCACAGAATTTGGGAGCTCACGTATTGGGCACGGTGTGCGCGTGCTGGAAGATGAAACCGCGATTGCCCTGGCACGCGAGCGAAAAACCGTGTTCGAAGTTTGCATCACCAGCAACCATCAATCGGGGGTGGTTCAACATTTGCTGCAGCACCCCTTCCCAATGATGTTGAATGCCGGGCTGAATGCCACCCTCAACACAGATGATCCCAGTATTTCAAAAATAACACTAAGCGAAGAGTATCAAGTGGCCTGTGAAAAATTAGGCTTGCCCGTGGCCATGTTGCCCGAGCGCATTCTGGCTGCCGCTCAGGCAGCTTATTTGCCACCTGAAGAAAAAGCCGCTCTCGTTGAGCGGCTAAGAAACGAACTGAACGAAAAAATTCCCGCCGCGTAGAATCTTTACGAACGCAGCTCCCACTCTTTCACCGATGCTCGAATAATCGCTTCAACATCTTTGTCCGGGACAGTATCAATATTGTCGTATTTGTCGATTCCGATATAAATTGCCATGCCACCATCGATGGTCTGTGTCAGACTGATGCCGCGCTCGCGCAAGGGGGATGCCAGTAATTTTACCTGCAAAATGTCGTTAATTTGCTCAACAATGCTTTTATGGCTGAGATCAGCTTCCAATAGATCCGCGCTGCTTACTACTGCAGCGGGCTTGACCGGAGCCACGGGTTGATGTATTTCAGCCTTCACAGGGGCAGGGGTATTAAGCCATTTATGCAAAAAACTCAATAATTGCTGCATAAATTTTTGCTCAGCCGCGGGCAGCGGATCCATAGAACGAAAAGTATTCCCCTTGATTTTCAACACCAGTTGTTTTTTCTCGCTATCGTGCCAGATATGCAAGGCATCTGCCGGGTATTGTGGCTGCGGTGGCACATCCGGCGAGTGTACTTGCGTGGGCGCTTGAGGCGGCTCATCGGAACTGTTTTGTTTGCCAATTAAATAGCCAAACCCCAACCCGCCCGCCGCGCAGATTGTGGCAACCACCAGCATAATCGTATATTCCATGAAAAGCCTCCTTTCCCACAAAGCTTATTCTACTTGAAAATCACATGGCCGAGCTTACAGAATTATTATTTGCAGAGCCACAGAGAGTACAGAGCTTCTCTAAAACAGTGCTTTGTTTGTCAGCTCCCAAAATAGATGGCATGATGATATTTATTCACATTGACACTGCGGGCAAAAATGCGTACCGCGCTGCCCGACAACGATCCGTTCAATGAGGGTTTGGCAGCGGAAGCATGGCTTTCCGGTACGCTGATACACCTGAAACTGATTTTGATAATCGCCGCCGCGATACACCCAGTCGATGCTGGCCCCGTTACGGCGGATGCCTTCATCCAACACTTCGCGCAAATTCGCTAACAGCCCCTGAGCTACCTCAAGCGAAATGGTGTGCGAACGCGTTAACGGGTGAATTTGCGCCAAATGCAAAGATTCATCGGCGTAGATATTGCCCACCCCGGCGAGAAAAGCCTGGTCGAGCAGCAGGGGCTTAATTTGTCGGCGGTGGCGCTGCAAACGTTGGTGAAACACGGCGGCGGTCAGGTTTTCATCGAAAGGCTCGGGGCCAAGTTTTGCCAACATCGCTGCAGGATCATCTACGAGCCAGATGCGCCCAAATTTGCGCGCATCGTTGAAGGCCAGCCGATGCTCGTCGTCCAGAATCAACACCAATCGGTGATGTTTTTTCAGTGGGGCTGACACCGGCTCGTAGAACAGGTCTCCGCTCATGCGCAGGTGAATCACCAGAGTATCGTCATCCAGATGGAAGAGTAAATACTTCCCCCGGCGGCCAATCTCGTTAATTTTTTGCCCCAAAATTCGCTCAGAGAATTCATCAGGCGGCGGGGCTGCGAGGGTGCGCGCCCAGAACAATTCCACCCCGCGGATAGTTTTGCCAATCAGCGAAGGGTTGTCAACGCTGCCCAAGCGAAATTTATTGCGAATGCTCTCGACTTCGGGGAGTTCAGGCATGATTCACCACTCTGCGCGCAGCATGCTCATTATATGCACATCGCTATAGTTGCCATATTTATAATGCGCCTGCCGCAGACTGCCTTCGTGAACAAAACCGGCTTTTTCATAGGCGCGCCGGGCGCGCGGGTTGTCGTCATAAACTCGCAAAAAGATGCGATTCAGGTTCAGGGTTTCAAATCCGTGTTGCAAAATCAGGCGCATGGTTTCGGTGCCATAACCCTGGTTCCAGCGACTTTTATCGCCGATCATAATACCCACTTCGGCAGAACGCACACGCCAGTCGAGGCCAAACAGGCTGCAATTGCCTACCGGCAGCCACTCGCCATCGTTGTCGATCTCGATCATCAGGGCGCGTTCTTCGGGCGCGCGCTTGAGCATGGCATCGAACCACTGCTCCTCTTCGGCGTGCGAAAGCGGTAAATACAGTGCAAGCCCGTGACGTACTTCGGGGTCATTGAGCCAGCCCACAAACAGGGGCAAATCTTCTTTTTCAATCGCCCGCAGGCGCAGGCGTTCTCCAAGGATCATTTTTCCACTCTCAATAGGTGACAGGCACTTTATAAAAGTGCCTGTCACCTGACTAACGCGGCCACAGCATCGCGCGGGGCGATTTGCCGTTGGGCCAGTTTTTCAAAAATGTGTTCAATTTTTTCGTCTGATACAGATGCGCGCCAGCGTTCCACCAGCGCGGCCTGCAGTAATTCGTCGAATTCACTCTGCATGCGGGCGCGAGTTTTTTGCTCCCACTCGCCGGATGTATGCAGATATTGGCGATGCTGCGCGATTTGTTCAACCAGTTCAATCAGGCCAAAATCTTCGGTGGCGATGGTCTGCTGAATGGGCGGAAGCCAAACGGACTCGCTCGAAGTGGATTCTGGCTGTGAAGCGGGAACGACTTCCAAAGCGCCGTGATGCCGAAAGACGCGCGGCCCAGGGTGGGCGAGCTGCAACATGCCGCGCAGGGCGCGCTCGGCGTGCTCCACGCCGGGCCTATCGGCCTTATTGACGACGAGTATATCGGCAATCTCCAGAATGCCCGCCTTAATCGCCTGAATATCATCGCCCAGACCAGGGGCTTCTACCACAAGGGTGGTATGCGCCAATCGGGCAACTTCCACTTCGGCTTGCCCGGCGCCAACCGTTTCGACAAGAATAATCTCGAAGCCAGCCGCGTCGAAAGCCTGCACCAACCCCGAGGTGGCCGCGGCCAGCCCTCCCAGGGAGCCGCGCGAAGCCATCGAGCGGATGAATACCCCCGGATCGCCGCTTAAATCTCGCATACGCACGCGATCTCCCAAAACAGCCCCGCCAGAAAACGGGCTAGAGGGGTCTACGGCGACAATCGCAATGCGTTGTTGGGGGGTTCCTTCAGGGGGGTGGCGATAATGCCACGCCAGACGGTTAACCAGAGACGATTTTCCCGTGCCCGGCGCGCCGGTGACGCCAATCAGATGGGCGCGGCCGGTATGAGGAAATAATTCGCCCAACGCGGCGTGACCTTCAGGGGTGCTGTTTTCAATTTGCGAGAGCAAGCGAGAGAGCGCCAATCGGCTGCCGTTGAGCACATCTTGAACAACAGACATTTTATCCAGCAGCCTCGCCCAGAATGCCCTGGCGCACATCGGCTACAATTTGGTCGGTGAGTGTGCCGGGGCCATATACACCGCTTACCCCGGCGGCTTTGAGTGCGATAATATCTTCATCGGGCACAATACCACCCACAAAAACCTGCACATGGCTTTGCTCATTGACAGCCAGCAGTTCGAGTATGCGCGGCACCAGCGCCATGTGCGCCCCCGACAAAATCGACAGGCCAACCACGTCAACATCTTCTTGCAATGCAGCTTCGGCAACCATCTCTGGCGTTTGGCGCAGGCCAGTGTAGATCACTTCCATCCCGGCATCGCGCAGCGCGCGGGCTACTATTTTTGCGCCACGGTCGTGCCCATCGAGGCCGGGCTTGGCAATTAGCACACGAATTTTTTTGTCCATTGAATTCTTTCGCCTCCAGTTGGAAGTTGGGGTATCGCACCGATTATACCGCGTCCGAGGTTATCAAAATGGGTGCACCTGCCCTGGATATATCGTCCGCTTGACAGCACGCGGTGGGCATGATAATCTTGCGCCCGTTCGGCGAAATCGACCCAAACACATCATTCGCTGAGTAAAATCCGCATTTTCTGCAATCGCCACCCGGTACAGGTTTTGCGTGCTGCACCTCAAAAGATACATCAATCTTTTCGTAGAAATGGAGTTTTACATAATGGAAGATCGAGTTACTGGAACTGTAAAATGGTTCAACGCCCACAAGGGGTATGGTTTTATTGGCCGCGAGAATGGTGATGATATATTTGTCCACTTTTCGGCAATCAATATGGAAGGCTATCGTCGGCTGGACGAAGGCCAGTCAGTTGAGTTTTCTGTGGACGAAGGGCCAAAAGGTATTCAAGCCGCAGACGTTGTCCCCGTCTAGCCACTTGCTTGATACCAAGTATGTATAATGCCGCCCGCAGGCGGCATTATGGTTTAACCAGGGCTATCAGCACGTATTAAAAAACGACATGCTGTTTTTATCCATGCTATAATGCGCAATCATTATTATTTCATCTGGAGGGCGCAATGATTCGACTCTCATCATCAGAACGCGGTCAGGGTTTTCTTGAATATGGTTTAGCGATTGTGCTAGTTGCCGTAATCGTCATGCTGCTGCTTTCGGTATTTGGCGGCGCGGTTTCAGATCTGTACGGCAATATCATGGCAGCGATCTGATTCAGGACTTACGCACTTTCGCAAAAGAAAGCCCGAAAATTGGGGTGTGTTTCTCATCGTTTTGCGTAAGTCCTATAATCCTAAAAATTGCCCAACCCCTCCATAATTCATCCAGAATTCCTCCACATTTTTTTGGCATACTATGGGCAATCAAGTTCATAAAAATCGTATGGAGGTAAGCATGTTTAAAAATCGAAAATATCTAGGCATCCTGATTGCGGTTGTGGTCGTTTTGGCGCTAATCGCAGGCGGCTTCGGATTGTATCGGATGGGCTTTATGCACGGCACGGCAGCCAATATTAACTTTGAAGACCTGCAAATGAGTCACGAAGCCTTCATGCCTTTCCACGGCGATGAAGGCTATGCCGCGGGTCGGTTCCCGCACAGCCGGGGTTTCATCAGCCCAATGGGATTCAATCCTCTGGGTGGACTCTTTGGCCTGTTTTTCTTCGGCTTAATACTCTTCCTGATTTTCAGGGGAATTGCCAGCCTGTTCTGGGGCCGACGAATGCACATGGCCTATGGCCCGCATGGACATCCCTGGGGACCCCCTCCCTGGGTGAGTGAGGCCAGGCCCGCTCAAACCGCTCCTGAAAACCAGGACACTGACGACTAATTCGTTAACATACACTGTAAACAAAAGCAGTTGTGGGCAAGATGCCCACAACTGCTTTTGTTTTTCCTGAGTGCACAGCCGAGGCAAATCGGTGTATACTGACTGCATTCGTTTCGATACTTTCAGGAGGCATTATCATGAAGAGAGCAGTCAGCGTTAGTATTGGTTCATCCAAGCGCGACAAAGCCGTTGAAGTTGAGCTATTAGGTGAACAAATTCGTATTGAACGTATCGGCACCGATGGCGATATGGAGAAAGCCGCCCATTTATATCAAGAGCTAGACGGCCAGGTAGATGCCTTTGGCGTTGGCGGGGCCGATTTGGGGGCGTTGGTAGATGGCAAATTCTACCCTTTCCACTCTGTACAACCCATGGTGCGCTTCATCGAAAAAACACCGGTTGTAGATGGTGGTGGGTTAAAAAATACGCTGGAGAACAAAGCGCCGGCATTTCTGGATGAAAAACTGGGCGAGTATCTCGCCGAAAAAGGGCGTAAAGTCTTTGTCGCCCTCGGCGTGGATCGCTGGGGCCTGTCAAAATCCTTTGTCGAGGCAGGTTATGAAGTCGTCTTCGGCGATCTGATGTTTGCCCTCGATGTGCCTTTGGCGATCAAGAGTCTGGATGGCCTGCGCCTGCTCGCCAAATTGATGATCCCCATTGTCACGCGCTTCCCCTTTGAATGGCTTTACCCCACCGGGGAAAAACAAGACGAACGCGTTCCCAAATATGAGAAATACTATCAATGGGCCACAGTCATCGCCGGTGACTGCCACTATGTCAAAAGCCACATGCCCGATGATATGACAGGCAAAGTCATCGTCACCAACACCACCACCCCGGCAGATGTAGAACTCTTTAAGAGCCTGGGCGTAAAATACCTCATCACGACCACCCCCGTGCTGGATGGTCGTTCCTTTGGCACCAATATGATGGAAGCCGCGCTAGTGGCTGTCTCTGGTAAAAATCGCCCGCTAACCTGGGAAGAATACGACGAAATCCTCGAAAAACTGGGTTTTGAACCGCAAATTCAGGAGCTAAATTAACATGGACGCCATCTTAATTGCAGGTGGCATCCCGGCTCCGGATGAACCGCTCTACGAATATACTCAGGGCCTGCCCAAGGCGATGGTGGATGTCGCCGGTAAAGCGATGATTCAGTGGGTGCTGGATGCGCTTGGCGAGGCTCAAAAAGTTGAAAATATCATCCTGATTGGGTTGTCAGAAGACAATACACTGAAATGCGCAAAACCACTCCACTATGTCGAAAACAAGGGCAGCATGTTGGCTAATATCGTTGCCGGAATTTACAAAGTATTGGAACTCAATCCGCAAGCGGAGTATGTGATCAGTGTTTCATCCGATATTCCCGCCATCACCGGCGAAATGGTCGATTGGCTGATCGACAGCGCCATGCAAACCCGGCACGATATTTACTACGGCATCGTCACGCGCGAAGTCATGGAAGCGCGCTACCCGGGCGCAAATCGCACCTTTACAAAATTAGCCGATATGCACGTCTGCGGTGCAGATATGCATATTGCCCACAAAAGCATGGTCACCGATCCCGAACATCTCGCCATGTGGGATGAGTTGATCGGCAAACGAAAAAGCCCGCTTAAACAGGCAGCCTCCATCGGCTTTACGACCTTGTTCCTGTTGCTGACGGGAAAACTCTCGCTCGATGGCGCCATCGAGCGCATCACCAAACGGCTCAAGATCACCGGACGCGCCATCCAATGGGATTACGCCGAACCGGCTATGGATGTTGACAAACCGCACCAGCTTGAATTGCTGCGCGCCGATATGGAGAGCCGCGTCAACGCATGAGTATGGAAAATCTACTCACCGCCGATGCGCGCATCTCGCAGAAAATGCGCGTGGCCGAACAGCCCGGGTTGCTGCGCACGATCGCGGCATTTTTCGCCCACTCCGGCGACTCCTGGTTTTGCGCCGCAATACTTATCACCGTCTGGTTCCTCGCCTCACCAGAATGGCAATCACTCGCCACAATTTTGCTGATCGCCATTGTCGTCACCGCGGTGCTGGTGCTGATACTTAAATTCGCCATCCGCCGCCAGCGCCCCGAAGGCGAATGGGGCAATATCTATCGCAGCACCGATCCGCACTCTTTCCCCTCCGGACATGCTACGCGCGCCTTTATGCTGGCAACCATGGGCCTCGGCCTCGGCCCAGCCTGGTTGGGCATTGCGCTTGTCGTGTGGGCGCCTCTGGTCGCCCTGGGACGCGTGGCGATGGGCGTACACTATCTCTCAGATATCCTTGCAGGACTGGTAATTGGCGTAGCAATGGGGATTGTGCTACAAATAGTATTATAAGTAGGTGCATTTTAAAATGCACCTACTTTCCATTCCAATGAACAAGCGGATTCTCTTTCTAACTTTGGGGCTGGTTCTGTTTTCCCTGAGCCTGACTCCGCTCCCGCGCCTTGCCCACGCCGAAGACCCTTATACTGTTGTGGCCGCAGTGAATGCCTTCCGCACCGGGCAAGGCCTCCCAGCCCTGACGATTGATAACTCATTAATGGCTTCCGCACAATCCCAGAGCGACTATCAGGCTGCGATCCATCAGGTAACACATGTGGGCGCGGGCGGCACCAACGCTACCCAGCGCGCCGTGGCGTTTGGTTTTGGCGGAGGAGCGCAAGCCTTCGTTTCCGAGAATATCGCCGGAGGGGTATACACAACTATCAATGACGCCATCTACAAATATTGGCAAGATAGCCTGCACCTGCACACCATGCTCAACCCGGCGGCCTTATATATTGGCGCGGGGGTGGCAACCATCCCCAGCGAGAATTACACCTACTACACAGTGGATACCGGCTATTATTCTGGGGCTGTTGGCAGTGGCACGACAAATAGCGGCTCAACCGATACGGGAACCGGCTACGTAGCCCCAACCGTTGCCAGCGGGGCAGGCGTGGACCCCTTTGTGAAGGCCGAACCCGGCGAAAATGGCTCGATTGTGCATACCGTCGGCTACGGACAATCGCTGACAGGCATCGCCAATACCTATGATGTGATTGTCGGCGAAATTCTCCTGCTTAACAATATGCAACTGACGGATGTCATCTACCCGGGGGATGAGATTATCATCCAGCCATCGTATACGCCTACCGTTACAGGGTCTCCACCTCCCCCAACCGAAACCCTCACCCCGACGATCACCCCGACGCTGAGTGACGAAACTCTCACCCCGTTGCCTACGTTCACCCCCTTTGCTACCCACGCGCAATCAGCTACGCCCATCCCCACCGCGGTCACCATCACCATCTCCCCTGAGCGCGAACCGATTGTGATTGGGGCCGTGCTGGTTTCAATGGCAATTTTGCTGGCCGTGATCTTCGCCGGCTTTTTCAAAAAATCGTGAATAGCTTGGTTCAATTTTTAAGATTGAACCAGGCTCAATAATTCAACCATGCCTAAACTCTCATCCCGCTATACCAATCAGAGCCTTGCTGAAACTTTCCGCCTGATCGCTGACTTGTTGGAGATCAAGGGCGAGGTGATTTATAAAACCCTGGCCTACCGCAAAGCCGCCGACAACCTGACCGATCTGGACCGCGACATCAACGAAGTTGCCAAAGAAGGCGCGCTGACCGACTTGCCCGGCGTGGGCAAAGCGATTGCCGAAAAAATTGACGAACTGCTCTCCACGGGCAAGCTGAAATTTTTAGATAAACTTGCCGAAGAAGTGCCGCTCTCACTGGCTGATCTCCTGCAAATTCAGGGGCTGGGGCCGAAGAAAGTGGGCCTGTTCTGGCGCGAGTTGGGTATTACCACCCTCGACGAACTCAAAGCTGCCGCCGAAGCAAGCAAACTGCGCGATCTGCCCGGCATGGGCGCAAAATCCGAAGAAAAGATTCTCGCCGGAATCGCGGCTCTGGCGCGCCGCTCGGGGCGTAAACCGCTGGGCGCGGCCTGGCCCTTTGCACAGGATTTGCTGGCCTGGTTGCGCAGCCTACCCGGCGTGACGGCTACCGAAGCCGCTGGCAGCCTGCGGCGCATGAAAGACACGGTTGGCGATCTGGATATTCTGGCCGCGGCAACAGATTCCGAACCGGTGATGCAGGCCTTTGTGACGCGCGCCGATGTGATCGAAATTATCGGGCACGGCCCCACCAAATCGAGCGTGGAATTTACCAACGGGCTGCGCGCCCAATTATGGGTACACCCCCCGGAGCGATTTGGCACCGCCTTGCAATATGCCACCGGCTCCAAAGATCATAACGTGCGCCTGCGCGAACTGGCGCTCAATTCAGGTTACTCACTCTCCGAACATGCCCTAAAACGCACTGCCGACGAAAGTGAAATCACCTGCGCTACCGAAGAAGAAGTCTACCAAGCCCTGGGCTTATCCTGGATTCCCCCAGAACTACGCGAAGACCGCGGCGAAGTGCAAGCTGCCAAAGCAGACGCGCTGCCCGCGCTTATCACCACCCGCGACCGCGTAGCCGAATTGCACTGTCATTCTAACTGGAGCGACGGCAAAGCCAGCATCCGCGAGATGGCGCGGGGCGCGGCTCAACGCGGACTGAAATTGATCGTGATCAGCGATCACTCGCAGAGTTTGGGCATTGCCAACGGACTTACACCGGAGCGTTTGCAGCAGCAGCGCGCCGAAATTGAGGCCGTGCAAGCCGATTTGGGCGACAGCATCCGCATTTTGCAGGGTTCCGAGGTCGAGATCAAAGCCGATGGCACGCTCGATTATCCCAACAAAATTCTGGCTGAACTCGATCTGGTGGTAGCATCGCTGCATACCAGCCTGGGGCAGCCGCGGGCGCAGATCACCCAACGCCTAATTAACGCCATTCAGAATCCGCATGTGGATATTATCGGGCATCCCACCGGGCGCATGATTCCCGACCGCGAGGGAGCCGATCTCGATATGGACGCGGTGCTGGCTGCCGCCGCCGAGTCCGGTGTAGCCCTGGAGATCAACGCCCACCCCAGCCGTCTCGACCTGAAAGACATCTACGCCCGCCGCGCGGCCGAATTGGGCATCCCCCTGAGCATCAACACCGACGCCCACGCGCCGCAGCATTTCGACCTGATCCATTTTGGCATCGCCACCGCCCGCCGCGCCTGGGTCACGCCGGAGCAGGTTATCAATTGTTGGGATATGGATGAAATTTTGGAGTGGCTGAAAAATCGCGGATAAAAAATGGTTCAATCTGTGAGATTGAACCATTTTTTTATGTATCTAACTGGATATGCTGAACTTGGCCGGATTCACCCAAAAGGAGCGGGAGCAGCGAACTTAATTTATGTGGGTTGCCGGTGGTGAGGTATTGTACAGCCCCCAAAGCGGATTCTGTCGAAGCCAGCCCACGAGCGAGCAGCACGCTCCCCACCTGGCGCGCCACTGCCGGGGCCGGGTCGATCACTTCCACTTCGGGGCCAGAAATTTCTTTTATCAGGGGAATCACAAAGGGGTAGTGCGTGCAACCCATCACCACACGATCAATGCCGCGGGCTATCATGGGGTGCAGGGCATTCTCTAAAATCGCGCGCGTCGCGTCGGAATCCAACTCCCCGTTTTCAATTTGACTCACCAGACCGGGACAAGTAGCTTGCAACACCGTTACATCGCGAGCAAAACGCTCGATCACCGAAGCGTAGAGTTTCCCCTGAAAGGTAGCCGGGGTTGCCAACACACCCACCACGCCGCTCAGAGTGCGCTCGGCAGCCGGTTTGACTGCCGGTTCCATGCCCACAAAAGGGGTGTCAGGAAAAGTGGCGCGTAAGTGATGTAACGCTGCCGCCGAAGCCGTATTGCAGGCCACGACGATTAATTTAGCCCCCTGAGATATAAGCGAACGGGAAATTTCTTCAGAAAACTGGCGTACCTGCTCCAGCGGACGCGGTCCGTAGGGCACATGCGCCTGATCGGCTAAAAAAATTAGATTTTCAGCCGGAAGCTGGCGGCGAATTTGGTGTAATACCGAAAGGCCACCTACCCCTGAGTCAAAGATGCCAATCGGTGCTATGTTGTTCATTCGTCAAATTATAATTGGCTCAATCTGTTCGGTTGAACTAATTTTGTGGTTAAATGCTAGCGGCTCCAACGAAAGTACGGAAGAGCGCTCGCATAGATTCGTATGCTTGCAGGTTTTCGGGGTGCCATTGCACAGTCAGGCCAAAAGGGTGTCCCGGCAAAATTGTGCCTTCAATGATACCATCGGGCGCATGGGCGGTTTCAACTAACCCCGATGCAAGCTCACGAATAGCCTGGTGGTGGATGCTGTTAACCTGGGGCTGATCGGTACCGAGGATGCGTGCCAGGCGGCTTTGCGGATCAATTTGCACGCGATGAGCCAGATGATCGCGCGCCCACTTGCCGGAAAAACGATGCTGCAAGGCATTTGGATATTCGTCGGCGATATCGGTATAGAGGGTGCCACCCAACGCCACATTGACCACTTGATGCCCGCGGCAAACGCCAAAAAATGGAAGCCCTGCATCGACGGCTTTTTGGGCAAGGTGAATTTCAACGCGGTCGCGGTCGGGGTCTACAAACATCAATTGCGATTGGGTTTGCACGCCATAACTTTGTGGGTCCACATCGCCGCCGCCGGTCAGCAGCAGACCATCAAGCAGCGGAAAGATGCCGTCAAGTTGGTCATTATCCAGCCCCAGGGGAATCATCAGCGGGATGCCCCCAGCATTGCTCACCGAGGTGAGATAATCTTCTGCAATGAAAATTTGCAGCCGTCCGGATTTAGTTGTGTGGCGTTGCGTGGTAACGCCGATGACAGGTTTTTGGGTCATAGCCAGGTTGTTAAAGCAAAAGGATACAGCGATGATTTGCTGCATCCCTTATTTTTTGATTCACATGATGTCTGGAACAGGCTTATTTGGTGAATTTTTGCTTCAGGCGAGCACGCTTGCCGGTGCGTTCGCGCAAATAATAGAGCTTGGAGCGTCGCACCTGTGAATGACGGTGAACCGTCACTTTTTCAATGCGAGGCGAGCGAGTTAGAAAAACACGCTCAACGCCGATACCATTGCTGGCAATGCGCCGCACGGTAAAGGTTGGGGTACCGGTTTCGCTCTTGGCAATCACAGTGCCTTTAAATTCCTGTACGCGTTCTGTAGCGCCTTCTTTAATGCGCAAAAATACGCTTACCTGATCGCCGGAGAATAATTGCGGTACGTTAGGATTTACCGGTGCTTCGATTGTTTTTATCAAATCAGTCATGATCTTACCTTTATGATATGGATTTCGGATTTGGTGCAAAATAAAGCCGCCCCTTTGCCTTCTGTGGGCGGGCAGCGCGGCATTATATCATGTATAAAAATAAAAGGGAAGAGAAAAATCAAGGCTTCGTTGGGAATCGCCGGGGTTGGCCCGCCAGCGCCTAAAAAACCAAAATCAATCTTTCACAGTAGCCAACATCAAAGCGGCCAGGGTTTTGGCGTCGCGCAATTGCCCATTACGTGCCATTTTCAGCACATCGGGTAACGGGATTCTCTCTACGCTGATGAATTCATCGTCGTCGCCGGGCAACACCGAAGGAGTCAGGCCGGTCGCCCGATAAACATACATATACTCAGTAGAATAACCCGGCGCAAGGAAAAACTCGCCTACTTTCTGCATATCCGCCGCGGCCATGCCAATTTCTTCCTGGATTTCTCGCCGCGCACACTCGATGGGGGGTTCTCCATCTTCGAGCGTCCCCGCCGGGAGTTCGAGTAATTCTTCACCTGTAGCATGACGGTACTGACGCACAAAGCAGACATTTCCGTTTTCATCCAACGGCAAAATAGTGACGGCGCCACAGTGTTCAACAATATCCAGTTGTGTGATGCGGCCATTGGGCATACGCACCTGATCCTGTCGTACTGAAAACGCCCGGCCCTGGTATTGCTCTATCGATTGAAGGGTTTCAAACATCAATTACTCCCTAAAAGAATTTTAGAAAATAAGGGTGCGCGGGCTCATTGGAACCCACACACCCTTTTTGGTGACAACCTGAGTAAATCTGGACTGCGTTATGGAATCTGGAGAACTTGCCCAACATTGAGCGTATAAGCGCCGCTCATCCCGTTTTTGGATGCAATTGCGCGCGGATCTACATCGCCAAAGAGGCAGGCAATCGAATTAAGTGTATCGCCAGCCGAAACCGTATAACTGGTGGGATGCTGGCGCAGCGCCCGCGCACCTTGATTGAAGGCGCCTGAGTTTGTGGGAATGGTCAGCACCATGCCGGGATAGGTTACGGAAGATGTAGAAAGGCCATTGGCAGAGAGCAATGCAGCCGGAGCAACATCAAAACGGCGCGCCAGGCAGTAGGGGAATTCGCCCGGTTGCAGAGTATAGCTGTTTGGAACCTCGTAATTGGTTTTGACTTCTTTCTCTTCTTCAGGTTCTGGCTGGGGTTGAGCGGCCGGGGCTGCTTCGGGTTCCTGAGTTGCCGTCGGTTTTACTTCTTCAGCAGGAACCGCCTCCTCGGCAGAAGCAGCATTTTCCATTTCAGCTACCTCAGCAGCGGGCATTGCGCCCCCCTCGGCTGCCATCGCTGTTTGCGTTGAGATATTTACAAGTTGCTCTTTGGGAGCAAGGGTAGCATTTTCATCTACCACTGGATATTCGACATCAGTTTCATCGGCACCCACCGGGGGAGGCGAAGCAGAGCGTTCACAAGCCGCCAGGCTCAAAGTCAGGATAATAACCAGAAAAACAAATAATATTCGATATAGTTTCATTGCATTGGCTCCTTCAATATACTGGCCCAAAGGGTGCAATTCTTAGACCAACACAGGTCTGGTTTTGGTATCACCTGGGAGATGCCTTAGAATTCATTCTTGCTGAACTATTGTGGTGATTCACAGATACCCAAAGATTTTATTATGACAACAAAATCTTAAAAGGATACTAGCATATTCAGAGTGTAGCGTCAAGAAAAGTAAAATTCGCAATCCAATAGTATAATGTAAAAGGAAATCCCACTTGCTGACAAAGCCGCAAGGAGCAAACCAGATGGACCAGAATATTCTGATTATTGAAGACGATCTGCTTAGTCAAAAACTACACGCCAAAATCGTCGAAAAAGCAGGCTACAAAGTCACTCTTGCGAACGATGGCCTGGAAGGACTGCTGAAAGCCGACGAACAGGAATTTGATCTCATCATCTCTGACGTGATGATGCCAAATCTGGATGGCTACCAGACTTGCAAACGCTTGCGGGAAAACCCCAAAACAGCCCAGATTCCAATTTTGTTGCTGACTGCGCTGGATAATCTCGAAAGTAAAATCAAAGGTTTTGAAGCTGGCGCTGACGACTATCTCTCCAAGCCTTATGAGCCGGATGAGTTAATGGCCCGCGTGAGTGTATTGCTGCGCCGCGCCGCCACTCCAGCAACTCCGTTGCAGGTGCGCGAACAACTGGGTAGAGTGATTTCTGTATTTTCGCTACGCGGCGGGGTGGGCATCTCAACCGTGGCTTCGAATCTGGCTGTCGGGTTATCACAACTCTGGGGGCAGGAAACCGCGCTGGTTGATCTGGCGCTAACCTCCGGGCAGGCCGCGCTGATGCTGAACTTGCCTCTGCGAAACACCTGGGCTGATCTCGCCCGCATTGAGGTTGACGAAATTGACCAGGAAGTCGTCGGACAAACGCTGCGGCCACACCCCAGTGGCGTTCAGGTACTTTCGGCTCCCCGGCGCGTGGAAGAGAGCGAGCTGGTCGACGCAGAAAAAGTTCAGCGTGTTCTCGAGATTTTGCAGCAAAGTTACGATTATGTGGTGATTGATCTCCCGCATATTTTTTCGGACCTGGCGTTGGTCGCACTGGATATTTCTGATGAAATTCTCGTGGTATTGGCTCCCGAGCTGGCTTCTGTGCGCTCAAGCGCCCTGGCGCTGGAAGTTTTCGACACGTTGGGCTATGACGATAAAAAAGTACACCTGATTCTCAACTGGATATTCGAACGCCAGGGGCTGCCCAAACCGGATATCGAGGCCGGTCTGGGGCGCGAAATTCGCATGGTTATCCCCCATGCATCCGACTTGTTTGTGCGTGCCATCAACTTTGGCACCCCGCCAACCCTCGAAAATCCAGATTCTCCGCTCGGCGCAATTTTTGAGAATATGGCCTTTGCGGTCAGCAAGGCCGAACAGAAATCGCAACGGCCCGAGAATCCAACCGAAGCCTGGAAACGGCTTGCCAAACGAATGCGCAAGCAACGTCGATAACAAAAAAGGGTGTGCGCTGCACACCCTTTTGTTTTTCATACAAAGATAGCTTGCTTTATCCTTCGAGACTGGCGCGTAACTGTTGTAGATCAACTAGCAATTCTTGAAAAGCATTTTCTAACGCTGCGACCCTCTCTGTTGCGCCAGAAATATTGGCTCTTTGGGAATTCACGGGGTAAGCTCATATATGGGGGTATCTTGATTGAATC
>JACNJM010000030.1 GCA_014382605.1 Anaerolineae bacterium | reverse complement strand
GCGCACGGATTGTAGCACGGGGAGTTGGATTTGTCAAAGCTGCTGAATTCTTGATAGAATGGGCTATAATAATGGGCATATTGCGCTTTAGCTAGCATGTATTTTTGGATAGGTGATAATTTATGACCGATCAATATTTTTATCCGAATATTTGGGGGCGCGGCATTCTTACCTCGGCGGAGGATATTCTGGGCGAAAAGGGGCTCAATGCTTTGCTAAATCTGGTAGGGTTAGCCGAATATATCGGCAATCACCCAACCGATAATATTCAAAAGGCATTCCCTTTTGAGCATGTCGCCAAACTTCAACAAGGGCTTTATGATATGTATGGCGCTAAAGGGGCACGGGTATTTGCACTTCGCGGGGGGGAAGAGACGTTCCAGTACAGTCTGGCGAAATACGATAAAGTACAAAGAGCCGGACGCGCGGCGATGGGGTTGGGTTCCTTTGAATTGCGCACCAGGCTGGGACTACAGTTTTTCGCCAAATTCTTCAATTCTGTAAGCGATCAGGTTGTGCGCATCACAGAGGATGATACCTACTATTACTGGCGCATTGAAATTTGCCCGATGTGTTGGGAACGGCACAGCGATGAGCCGATTTGCCACCTGGGGATTGGTGTGCTGAGAGCCGCCGCAAAATGGGCTACCGACAAGACCTTCCGCATTCAGGAGATTGAGTGTATTGGCATGGGCGGTGAAGCCTGTGTGTATGCTATGGATAAACAGCCGCTCGATTAAGTTAGGCTATTTGACATTTGTAATTGTCTGAAAAGGTGTATGTGGAATGCAAAATTCCCAATACACCTTTTTTGTCATATGCCCCTTCGTATGACTTCTGGGACTATGCGGCATGACCCGCTCACCGGTATCCTTTGAACATCAATTCCGAGCAACCTGATACAAGTGAGAGACACTTGTAGAAAATATAAGGAGCGTTCAAATGAATACCAATCAACCATCAACCCAAAAATCGATTTTTCCCTTTGGCGGCATCTTGCTAATTGTGGCGGGCCTGTTTTTGCTTGTCCAGCAATTTGTGGAGATTGATCTCTCGGGTGGCGCGTTTCTGGCAGCCCTGGGTATTTTCTTCATCCTTTGGGGAGCAACTCACCACAAAGCGGGTTTGCTGATCCCCGGCGGGATTCTCAGCGGCCTGAGTCTGGGCGTATTCCTGACCGAAGAAACCAATGGCATGATCTCATCTCACCTTGAGGGCGGCGTGATTGTTCTGTGTCTGGCGGCGGGTTTCGCCTTTATCACATTGCTGACGCAACTCTTTACCGATGAAAAAGGTTGGTGGGGACTGATCTTGGGCGGCATTCTGGTGTTGGTCGGAACGGGTATCATCATTATTGAATCGCCGGGGAGTGGCACTCTCAAAACATTGGTCGAAAGCGCTTTCCGCGCGCTGAACTACCTGTGGCCGCTGGTGCTGGTCGGGCTGGGTGTCAAGGTTATTCTGGATAAGCGTAACCAAACCGCAGAGTAATCATAAAAAACGGCTAAGGCGCAAGCCTTAGCCGTTTTTTTGCTGAAAAGGGTATATGGGGGGCTACGTCCCCCATATACCCTTTTCAGTGGCCCATTTCCATCGTAGGTTGAGTAGTTACGGTTAAGGTACAATCTAATTATGTGCGCTAAACAAACGCAAATCTCCGATAATACCTTTATGCTCGCGGTGGGGTATCTCACTTTGCTGGCTGTGACCCTGCTGGGGTTCAATTTGCTTACACCGGGCATTCAAAAAGTAGTTGGCCTGGGATTATTGGTTTCTTTTGGCGTGATTTATGCTTTGCCGCCGCAAGAAACAACCCCTGCTGCGAAAACCAATGCCTATTTTGTGGCGCAGACAGTGATTGTCAGCATCCTGATTGCCATCCAGCCGCAGTGGGGCGTATTCCCGATGTTGTTTTTCATCCTGAGCGCGCAAGCCATGATGGTGTTCCCGGAACGGGTGGGCTACTTCTGGGTAGGAGCGTTTACCCTGCTGACTGGCTTGATCTTCTTTCTCACCGGAGACCCCCTGGAAGCCTTTCTGACCTTGCTGCCTTTTTCGGCAGGATACTGGTTTTTTGCCGCCTTTGCGCGCTCGCTGGCGACAGCCGAGGAAGCCCGTAAAGAAAGCCAGCGCCTGCTCAACGAACTACAAGTGGCTCATCGCCAATTGCAAGATTATGCTGGACGCGTTGAAGAACTTGCCGTTTCCGAAGAACGCAACCGGCTGGCCCGTGAAATGCACGATACACTGGGGCATCGCCTGACGGTAGCCTCCGTGCAGCTAGAGGGCGCGCAACGCCTGATTCTAGATGACCCGGATCGGGCTACGCAAATGGTAGAAACTGTACGAGAGCAGGTGCGCGAGGCCCTGAGTGAATTGCGCAGCACCGTAGCGACTCTGCGAGAACCACTGCAAACCGATCTCTCTCTGTGGAACGCGTTACCGCGATTGGTGGCTCCTTTTGATAAAGCCACCGGCCTGGATGTGGAGTTGACTCTGCCCCCCGAAGAATTTGCACTTCCCAATGCTCACCGACTCACCATCTATCGCGCCGTGCAAGAAGCCCTAACCAATGTACAGCGCCATGCCCGGGCACAGCGTGTCTGGGTAAATTTGAGTCACAAGGGCGATGCTCTCCAACTGGTCGTGAGCGATGATGGCATTGGGCTTCCGACACATTTGGACGAAAATCGCTTTGGATTGCGCGGCCTGCGTGAACGCGTGGCGCAACTGGGCGGCAAGCTGGAACTCGGCAACCGCGACGCTGGTGGGGCGCAGTTACGCATTTGCCTGCCCCTGACAATCGATGGAGAAAAAGTATGACGCCCTCGATCCGTTTGCTGCTTGTGGATGATCAACGCCTGATGCGTGATGGCTTGCGCACCATCCTTGAACTCGAACCCGATTTGGAGGTGGTCGGCGAAGCCGAAAACGGACAGGCCGGGTTGGACGCCTTTGAAGAATTATTGCCTGATGTGGTGCTAATGGATATTCGGATGCCGGGCATGGATGGAGTAGAAGCTACTCGCCGCATGGTAGAGCGCTGGCTTGAAGCTCGCGTAATTATTCTAACCACCTTCGATGATGATGAATATATTTTTGAGGGATTGCGCGCTGGAGCGCTGGGGTATTTGCTCAAAGATGTTTCGGGTCGTGAATTAGCCGAAGCAATTCGCAAGGTTGCTGCCGGAGGGGCGCTGATTGAACCATCTGTCGCTCGCAAAGTACTCGCTGAATTTTCTCGCCTGGAACCCGCCGCTCGCCCGCTTAATGATGGCCTTCCCGACCCGCTCTCGGAACGTGAAATAGAAGTGCTTGAGTTGCTGGGGCAAGGACTCTCGAATAAACAAATCGCCGCCAAGCTCTATCTCGCTGAGGGGACGGTGAAAAACTATATCAGCAACATATTTAATAAACTGGGGGTCAGCGACCGCACACAGGCGGCCTTGCGAGCGCGTGAATTAGGGGTGTTGCGGTAGGCTTTTTTGCGCTATATTTTTGTGCGCCGATAAATTGTGTATTGATAGCTCCCTGCTAAACCAACGATCAGCGCGGCAATCAACAGCACTATCCCGCCAACCCGTGGGTGAAACGGGCTGGCTTTGGTTATGCTTTCTATTTGCGCCGTTCCTGTTTCTCCGCAATTTTCGGGGACAAAGCCTTCATTGAGCGCATACGCAATCGTCAATTGGATGGTATAGAGTTGCACTT
>JACNJM010000130.1 GCA_014382605.1 Anaerolineae bacterium | reverse complement strand
GGCATTGTCGAGCAAGAACCGTTCCTGTTTTCGATGTCCATCCGCGATAATATTAGCTACGGCATTAACCGCGCGGTCCCCGACGAAGAAATCATCGCCGCTGCCAATGCTGCTGCAGTTCACGATGCAATCAGCAGTTTCCCCAAAGGTTACGATACGTTGGTAGGCGAAAAAGGCGTCACCCTCTCTGGAGGGCAAAAACAGCGCACCGCAATCGCGCGCACCATCATCAAAGACCCGCGCATCCTGATTCTCGACGATGCCACCTCCTCGGTAGATATCGAAACCGAGGCCGAAATCCGCAGCGCGCTTGAGCGCCTGATGCAAAATCGCACGACCTTTATCATCGCCCATCGCATCCAAAGCGTGATGATCGCCGACAAGATTGTCGTCCTCGATAAGGGGCGTATCATCCAGATGGGCACACACGAAGAACTGCTGCAACAGGAAGGCGCCTATCAAAAGATATTCGCCATTCAAACCCAAATCGAAACCGAACTTGAACAAGAAATCGCCAACGCTTAAACGAACCCATGACTACTCCTACACACTTCGAAGAAGAAGAATTTACCACCAAATTTAACGGCCAAACTGTATTGCGCATTCTGGACCAGATCAAAGAGTACTGGCGCTGGGTTGTCGGCTTTGTGCTGATGATCATTCTCGTTTCCTGGCTCGATTCGTATTTCACTTTTCTGAGCAAGCGCATGATCGACGAAGGCATTGTGGCAAAAAATATCCCCGCGCTGCGCAGCATTGCCACACGCTACGGCTCGCTGATTATCTTACAAGCGCTGGGCGTATTTGGTTTCATTTATCTAACCGGAGTGCTGGGCGAACGCGTGCGTTATGACCTGCGCAAAAAATTATTTGCCCACCTGCAAGAACTCTCGTTGAGCTATTACAACCACACCCCCGTAGGCTGGATCATGTCGCGGGTCACATCCGATGTGGAGCGCGTTGCCGAATTAGTTACCTGGGGCTTGCTCGACACGACCTGGGGCGTGATGAATATCATTACAGCCACCTATTTCATGATGCGCATCAACTGGCGGCTGGGCCTGATTGTCTTCACGCTAATCCCCGCGCTGGTTATCATTGCCGGACGCTTCCAGAAAAAAATCATCGTCGAGTTTCGCAAGGTGCGTAAAATTAACTCTAAAATCACCGGCACTTATAATGAAAATATCACCGGTGTGCGCGTTGTAAAAGCCTTTGGGCGCGAAGCCCGCAATATGGATGAATTTGGCGACCTTACTGGCGAAATGTACCGCGCCGGATATCGCGCCGCCTGGCTTTCGGCGCTCTTCTTGCCCACTGTGCAAATTATCAGCGCTATCGCACTGGGTAGCATTGTCTGGTATGGCGGAATTCAGGCCTCGGTCGGAGGGATGACCATCGGCGGGATTCAGGCTTTTGTGTCGTATATTGTTTTTATGATTTGGCCGATTCAGGAAATGGCGCGCGTCTACGCCGAGATGCAGCAATCGGTAGCTTCGGCAGAACGTATCTTCTCGCTGCTCGATGCTACCCCGGAGGTGGTCGACAAACCCGAGGCGATATCTCCCCCGAGCATTCGCGGCGACATCCGCTTCGAAAATGTCGATTTCCACTACGATGATAATGAAAATGATCCCGTGCTGGAAGATTTCAATCTGCACATCCGCCAGGGCGAAACTATCGCTCTGGTAGGACCAACCGGCGGCGGGAAAACCACCATCATCAATTTGCTCGGACGCTTCTTTGAACCCTCGCGCGGGCGCATTTTATTCGGCGAACACGATTATAAGGATTTCACCCTGCAATCCATTCAATCGCGCCTGGGAGTGGTCTTGCAAACACCGCACCTGTTCTCCGGCTCGGTGATGGAAAACATCCGTTATGGCAAACTGGATGCCAGCGACGAAGAAATTATTGCCGCCGCCAAACTGGCGGGGGCGCATGAATTCATCGAAAAATTCGACAAAGGCTATCTCGAAGAAGTTGGCGAGGGGGGCAATCTGCTCTCGGTGGGTCAGAAACAGCTCATCAGCCTGGCACGCGCCGTCCTGCGCAAGCCAGAAATTTTCATCATGGATGAAGCCACCAGCTCGGTAGATACCCTTACCGAGGCGCTGATCCAAAAAGGTATGGAAAACCTCATGCAAGGCCGCACCAGTTTCGTAATCGCCCACCGCCTGTCCACCATCAAGCGCGCTAGCCGCATTCTGGTCATAGAGGCTGGTAAAATCACCGAAATGGGCACCCATACCGAATTATTGAAAAAGGACGGTCATTATTATCGCCTTTACACATCCCAATTCCGCAGCGAATTGGAGCGCGAATATCGTCCGTTGGAATCTGTCGGATAGTTCACAATAATCCATCTAATCTTCATCCCATAAAAGAGGTCGCAATGAAAACAAAAAAATCCTATCGCTGGTTCGTTGTTGTCATTTTCTTCTTCTTCATGCTGCTGCACCAGACCGACAAGCTGCTGATTGGGCCGCTGAAGTCGCAGATCAGCGCCGATTTCGACATCACCAACACGCAGTTTGGCATGATTATTACCGGAGCGCTGGTCGTAGGCACCATTCTCTACCCGATATGGGGCTACCTTTATGATCGCTACGCCCGCGCCAAATTGCTGGCGCTGGCATCCTTCATTTGGGGTGCAACCACCTGGCTAAGCGCCATCGCCCGCACCTTCCCCATGTTTGTGGCTACCCGCGCCTCCACAGGTGTTGATGATTCTTCCTACCCCGGGATTTACACCCTGATTGCTGACTACTTTGGCCCCAATATGCGCGGCAAGGTCTACGGAATGCTGCAACTGGCACAGCCGATTGGCTACCTGATTGGTATGGTACTGGCCCTGATGGTGGCTCCCGGCCTGGGATGGCGCAATGTTTTCTACATCACCGGCGGCCTGGGGTTGTTGCTGGCGATATTAATCTTCTTCTTCGTTAAAGAGATGCCGCGCGGTAAAGCCGAACCCGAATTTGCCGACGTGGAAGAGATGACTCAATTCCGCTTCTCGTGGGCAGAGGCCAAAGAAGTCTTTAAAAAACGCACGATGTGGTTTGTCTTTCTGCAGGGCTTCGCCGGGGTTTTCCCCTGGAATGTGATTACCTACTTTTTCTTTGATTATCTCGAAAAGGAGCGCGGCTACGATGGGGATGCGATTCTATTCACGATGGCGCCGGTCATTCTGGTGCTGGCGGCTGGCTACTTTGTGGGCGGAGCAGCAGGAGATGCGGCCTTCAAACGCACTCGCAAGGGGCGCATTCTGGTCTCCAGCGCGGGAGTACTGCTAGGGGCGCTGTTCCTGTTCCTGGCGATCCAAACACCGATTGATGCCCGCAATACTTTCCTGGTTTTGATGCTGCTGACAGCCATCTTCATGCCGCTCTCCTCGCCGAATGTGATCTCTACAGTTTATGATGTCACGGTTCCAGAGGTGCGCAGCACCGCCCAGGCGGTGGAATATTTTATTGAGAATGGCGGTGCAGCTTTCGCCCCGTTGCTCGCAGGGATTATCGCTGATGCTACCAACCTGCAAACTGCTATCTTGTCGATCTGCATTACCGCCTGGCTTCTGTGTTTCCTGTTCTATCTGGGCGCGCTCTTCTTCATCGATCACGATATCCAAACTTTGCGCGATCAAATGCAAAAGCGCGCCGCCAAAGATCGCCTGCAACAGGCATGAGAATCAAAAAAACCCCCAGCAATTTTATTTGCTGGGGGTTTTTGATGGACTGAGCAACGGATCAATCCTAGCTGTAATCTTCAAATTCAAACCGCAAGCGGCGCACCCAAATATTTCTGCGCTTGCAAACTTCAAGCACTTTCTCAGCCGTGTCACCTTGAAAAATGGATGTTGAAGTTATCAGCACCCCTTGAACAGGGTGGGCCTCCATGAGGCGTTCCAACTCGGCGAATCCCCCCAATACATCAAGGCCATGAATACTGCGCCCCTTTTTGAGGGGATCATCATCAATGAAGCCCAATGGGTGATAATTAAGACTCTGATTCTGCTGGCATTCGCGCAATGTCAAGCCTCCGGCAGCGCCCGCTCCATATATAAATATTGGCGTGTCATCACTGGTAAGCATCGGGCGGGTGATCCTGTCCATCAGACGAAATGAAAAACGTGACGCAAGCATTAAGAAAACAAGCAAAAGCAAATAAATAAATAGCACCCATCCCGAATGACGCTCCAGGCCATATATGGCCCAAATCAACCCCGCCGAAAAGATCGCCCCGATGACGTCGGCACGAATAATCCGAAAGGCGTCTTCAATACTGACGTAGCTCCACACGCCCCGATACACGCCAAAAACAAAAAAGGCAATGAACGTCGCCGATACCGTCAACGGAAGCGTTTGTAGATAGCGAGCCACATAATAATTGCTCAATGGCATACCCAGGCGAGCCAGAAAGGCCAGATAGTAGGCAAAGGCAATCAGGAAAAAATCCAGCACAACTTCTAAAACTCGACGGCGGTAGGTCAATTCCACCATCCAGTTGGTCAAAAAATTGCCTTTTTGCGAGCGTTCTACATCTACAACCTTGAGTTGCCCCAAATATGCCGAGAGGAGCGTGAAGATCAGCACAACCAGGGGGATGAGGAGCAGGCTTAAGTTATACGATAGCGATTCTAGAATGACGGCTGATAACCCTGAGAAAAAAGCTACCCCCATGAGGATCAATAATGTTTGGCGCTCGCTCAACCCCAGGGAAACCAACCGATGCGAGGTGTGGTCGCGCCCACCCTGGGCGGGAGATTGCCCCCGCAGCAGCCGCGTCACCGAGACCATAGCCGTATCCAAAATCGGCAACAAAAAAATCAGCGTCGGCACGCCGATGACCGCCAGCACATTAGAAGCCTGGTCTTCACGCGTAATTGCCAGAGCCGCCAGAGTCAACCCCAGGAAAAGACTGCCGCCATCGCCCATGAATATGGAGGCCGGGGGGAAATTATAGAGAAAAAATCCCAGTGTAGCGCCTGCAATGGCTAATGCAATCACAAGATTGTCGCTATTTCCATGCCGCCAGAAAAAATACGCCATAAATCCGGCTACCATAAGGGCGGTTCCGCTCGACAAGCCATCCATATTGTCTAGCAAATTCAGTGCGTTGGCGATGCCCACCATCCAGATAAATGAAATCGCAATATTGGCGATCAGCCAGGGGAAGAAGTAAGTAATATTTCCGAAAAAAATTACCGCAGAAGCCGCCAAAAATAAACCTACCAATTTGGTCTGTGGCGACAGGTTGTAAAAATCATCAATCACGCCAACCAAAAACGCAATCCCAGCGCCAATCAACAAGCCCAAAGGCATACTACCCCACCGGCCCGAAAAGATAAGCGCAATGGCAAAAGCGCCAAAAATTGCCACGCCGCCAAGATAAGGCGTTGGCTGACTATGCCAGCGGTCGCCGCGTGGTTGAGCAACTTTACCCAAGCGCCGGGCAATCACCCGAATAATCGGCACCAAAATTATACTGGCGAATAATGCGATGACAAACGTCAACCACTGCATTCCTTCTCTCCTAGTTCAGCGTTTTACTGAATCAAAATTCCCATTTCCTGATACAGCTTGATATATCGAGACAAAATCAAGCGTTGGTCGAAACGCGTTTCGGCAATCTGACGACTGGATTGCCCCATTTCGTGACGTAAATCGGCATTCATAAGTAGGGATTTCAATGCGCTTGCCAATTCATCGGCATCGGCCTCGGGGATTAGATATCCATTTTTTTTGTCATCAATCACCATGCGGCAGCCTTCAATATCGGAGCCTACCAGAGGCAACCCTGTGGCGGCAGCCTCGAGAAGGAAAAGCGGCACGCCTTCATTATAACTGCTGGGCAGCACGGCCACATCAACTTGTTTGAGCAAATCGGGAATATCACTGCGATGACCCAGCAATTCGATTATCCCTTCGGCGCGCCACGCATCCAGCACATGGGCGGGGACACTATCGGGGTTACCCTCATCGGGAGCGCCGGCCAACCAAAAGCGGGCCGGGATTTTCTCCGCCCGAAGCTTGCGGGCCGCTTCCACATATTCAGCCAGACCTTTATCCCACAGCAAGCGGGCCGCCATCAGCACTATGGGAGTTTCACTGGCTACTTTCCGCTCCAGCGGCGGTTGATAATGCGCCAGATTGACGCCGGTTCCAGGGATGAGAGTGGTATTCTCTTCCAGCACCACCCCCAACGAGATAAGATGCTCCAGATCGTGACGATTTTGAAATGCGGTATGAAAACCTTCGCCACTTAAAGCCCGTCGTAATACAGGCAAAACTATGTAACGCAACAGTCTGGCTTTGCCCGCGCTACTGAAAAGATAGCCCAAACCGGTAAAGTTATTAATCACTACGGTTCCATGCGCCGCACGCGCGGCCATAGAACCGTAGAGGATCGGCTTGATGGTGAAGTGATGCACCGCCGCCGGGCGCAATTGACGGTAGATTTTATACAACTCGATAATAGCCCCAATTTCACGCCAGGGGTAGATACTGCGCCGATTAAGATGCCAGGGCTGCCAGGTGAAACCCATTTTCTGAAGTTGATCGGTATATTTGCCGGGTGGACAAACAAGAATGATATTTAAACCATGCTCTATCAACGCGTGCGCCAGAGGCAGGCGGAAATTATAAAGAACCCAATCCCAATTTGCGACCAGCAAAATCGGCAAACTTTTGGCCGAAGCGCCATGCAAGAGATTTAGTTTGCGGTACAGTTGAATATACTGCGCCATGATGGCCTTTTGATCAAAGCGTTCTTCGGCAACACGGCGGCCTTCATCCCCCATCTGCTGGCGCAATTTTGGGTCGGTCAACAATGCGGTTAGTGCATTTGTGAACGCGGCGGTATCACCCGTGGCGACTAAAAAGCCATTCTTGCCATCTTCCACAATCATGCGGCAGCCTTCAATGTTGGAGGCGACAATTGGTAAACCCGTAGCGGCTGCTTCCAAGAGAAAGAGAGGCACGCCTTCGTGTAGACTGGGTAAAACTGCGATATCCGCTTGCTGTAATAATTCAGGAATATCGCTGCGATGCCCTAAAAGCTCAATCACACCTTCCGTGCGCCATTCTTCCAGCGTGTCAGCGGAAATACTCGCCAGATTACCGGCATCCGGCGCACCTGCCAATAAAAATCGCGCCGGAATGCCCCTGGATTTGATCTCGCGGGCGGCGTTGACAAATACATCCAACCCCTTATCCCACAGCAGACGGGCGGCCATAAATACTACCGGAGCATCCCCATTTTCTGCTCGATGCAGGGCGGGATGAAAATCGGATAAATTAACACCGCTGCCGGGAATCAACGTGGCGTCTTCCGCCGATACAATCCCCAGCCGGACAAGATGATCGCGGTCTTGCATATTTTGGAAGGCGGTATGGAATCCATGCCCGCGCAAAGCCCGCTTCAAAATTGGCAGTACAACTCTCCGCAATCCCACAGCCTGAGGCGCGTCGCTGAATAGATAGCCCAGGCCGGTAAAATTATTGATTACGATGGAGATTTGAGCGAAGCGCGCCGCCAATGATCCATAAAGGATCGGCTTGATGGTGAAGTGATGTACAGCTACCGGGCGCAAGTCGCGATAGATTTTATAGAGTTCAATAATTGAAATAAATTCCCGCCAGGGATATATACTGCGCCGGTTGAGATTCCAGGGTTGCCACTTAAACCCCAGTGCCTGAATCTGTTCGGTATACTGCCCCGGAGGACAAACCAAAATAACATTCTGCCCGTTCTTTTCAAGTTCGCGCGCCAGCGGCAAGCGAAAATTGTAGAGTACCCAATCCCAGTTGGCGACAAGCAAAATCGGCGAATATACCGAAAAGTCGCTCATAATCATTTGCTTAACTCCCCCTGAAAAATTTGCCCCTAAAACTCGCACCCCCGGCCAAACCACATACTGAAAACCGCCCGAAGCCAAAACGATCACAATCATCCAATAAGCATAACGCATTCGGAATAAAGCCCCCATATTGACAACAACCAACCCCAGCGTTAGTAAACTGATGACGGCAATGATTACCAGATACCATGTGGCCGGTTTACGCCGCTTCTGCCAAACCCCAATCGCGGCCATCGCATACACCACATACATCAAAAGGGTCTCGATACCACTGAGTACCCGCGGCGACATACCAATGACGCCTTTTTCAAACCACATATTAGGAAAGGGTGCAAAAAAGCCAATTTCAGCCGCGCGCGGCAAATAACCGATCAGACTATCCAGATCGGTGATGCTATAGTGTGTATCAATATTCGAACCGGCAGATGGGTAAAAAGCAATAAATCGCTCGCGGGCAACACCGAGTTCCAGTGTGGTTGCATTAACCTGATTGTACAAACCATTCCATAGTCCAGGAATAAATTCCGGTAAAACAGTCATCAATATGATGACGATGGCTATAACTGGCATACCAATATATAGTGTTTTTCCAACCTTGGGGAACGAACAATACACTCTATGGAGAAGAATTCCGACCAGGCCAACCGCAATAATCACGACCGTCAGAGGCTTGCGACTGCTATTTTCGAGCATCACCATTAGAATCTGCACTGCACTAATATATAATGCAAAACTATAAACAATGATTTTAGGTGAAAGTTTACGCCGATACCAATAAAGCGTTGCGACAAAGATTGCCAAAGTGCTGGTCACAAAGAGAGGGGTTTTTAATACCTGGGTTGTGTGAATCACATACGAAGGCCATATCCCGACAACGATTCCAGCAATCATACCAGCTGGATGATTGAATATCTCTTTTGACAGTGTATATACCAAAAAGATCGTCGCCAGATAATAAAGCAGATTCACAACTTCGGCGCCGAGAACCGAAAAACCAAAAACTGGGCTGAGCAGAAGATAGGATAGGGCGTAGATTTTAATGTGTAATTCAAAAGGTATCGTAAAAAAAGGTGTCAACCCCTGGCGATATATGGCGCGCACTAAATCTTCAATTTGTTGTATGTACGGAATATTATCAATATTAAACGTGCCGACCCCCTGACTGGTGAATAAACCCGGTATCCATTGGGTATTCCCAACCCAAAGGACAAATCCGACAAAGATAACGTGAAAGATGGCGCTACCAATCAACAACCACCGCAGTTGAATTTTTTCCAGCTCATTCTTCTGCTGATTGGGCTGTGCGTTCTGTAAGGTTATTGCAGTCATCGAAGATTCTGATTTCGCATCTACGTTTGATCTCGCCAGGCCTGGAACATCAAAATATCCCACAGATAGTATTGCCAATTGCGCTGCCCCGAGAGATGCTCTTGCCACTTTTGGCGGATAGGCGCAGGATTAAAATAGCCTTCATTTTTCAGACGGTCTTCACGCAAATATTCTTCGGCCCAGCCGCGCAACGGGCCACGCAGCCACAGGTCAATAGGGACGCCGAAGCCCATTTTAGGACGTTCCAGCATTTCTCGGGGTACATAGCGATAGAGAATTTGCCGCAGAATCCATTTGCCTGCCTCGCCGCGCACTTTCATATTCAACGGCAAGCGGGCGACAAATTCAATAATTTCATGATCGTCCAGGAAGGGGGCACGGGCTTCCAGGCTAACCCCCATACTGGCGCGGTCCACTTTAACCAGAATATCATCGGGCAAGTACATGCGCATATCGAGGTGCATCATCTGCTCGGTAAAGGTCGGCACATCGGCCCATTCGCTGCGTATCGTCAATGGCGTGAGTGGCTCTTGCGCGCCAATCACAATCTCGCCGGGGCGTTTCCAGTGCGAAACCAGATCCAAATAGACGACTTCGGGCGAGGGGGTGGCAATTACTTCGGCCAGTTTTTGGGCTTTGTCTGCCGGGTTGGGTAAACCCTGCAATTCGCCCATCGCGCCGCCCAGCAAACGGAAGATGCCATACCAGGCTGCCGTTGGAACCGACAACATGGCCTGCGAAAGCAGCTTACGGGCGGCAGGCGGCATCCAGCCGATGCGCCGCCAGATGGCGTTGGTCATAAAATAGCGATTGTAGCCGCCAAAGAGTTCGTCGCCGCCATCCCCCGACAGGCTGACCGTGACGTGCTGGCGCGCCAGCTTCGAGACCAGATAGGTTGGAATCTGGGACGAATCGGCAAACGGCTCATCGTAGAGCGCGGGCAGCAGCGGGATCACCTGGCGCGTCTCCTCGGGGGTGACATATAGCTCGGTGTGTTCCGTACCCAGATGCCGGGCCACCCGTCGGGCATATTGCGCCTCATCAAAGCCTTGCTCATGAAAGCCAATTGTAAAGGTTTTGACCGGGGTCGTGCTTTGCGCCTGCATCAGCCCCACGATGGTGGATGAATCCACACCGCCGGAAAGGAACGCCCCCAGGGGGACATCGGCGACCATGCGCAAACCAACCGAGCGGCGCAACATGGCATCGAGGACTTCAATGGCTTCTTGCTCATCGCCTTCAAAACGATTGGCCGCACCCGCTTCAAGTGTCTGGCGAATTTGCCAATAGGGTTGCGCGGCCACCTCATGCGCGGGCGTATCTGGCCGAATGGTCAGATACGTTCCCGGCGGCAGTTTGTAAACCCCCTCGTAAATGCTATATGGCGCAGGCACATAATTATGGCGCAAGTACAAGGCCAGCGCGTCGCGATTGATTTCGCCTTGAAAAGCTGGGTGAGCGCGCAGCGCCTTCAACTCCGAGCCAAACAAAAGTGTATTGCCAAACCAGCCATAATACAAGGGTTTAATGCCCATGCGGTCACGCACCAACGTCAATTCTTTTTCAGCACGATCCCACACAGCAATCGCAAACATACCGTTAAATTTGCGGATGGCCGCTTCCAAACCCCAGGCTTCTATGGCGGCGAGCATCACCTCGGTATCGGATGTGCCGCGGAAGGACGCCCCGCGCCCCTCCAGTTCGGCGCGCATCTCGGCAAAGTTGTAGACTTCGCCGTTATAGACGATCACAAAGCGCCCAGATGCCGATTGCATGGGCTGATGGCCGAGCGGCGAAAGATCTAAAATTGCCAGACGGCGAAAACCGAGCGCAATCCCATTCTTTTCATCAACCCACACGCCGCTATCATCCGGCCCGCGGTGCTGAATGGCTGTGGTCATCTTCTGATTCAGCTGCTCCAACTCGACTTGCGAAGTTGCCCTGGCACGATTCCAAAATCCGGTAATTCCACACATAATTATTCGGCAGCGCCCCCGGGCTGCGCGTATAACTCCTCGTAGGCTTGAATCATTTTATCCTGGCTATAATTTTCGAGTACGCGTTGGCGCGCCAATTCACCCGAATTGTGCCTATGCGCAGTTCCGGCATCAGCCAACTCGCGCCAGGCAGCCACCATTTGGGCATCGTCACCAGGAGAAATAAACCGGCCCGTATCGGCAACAATTTCCGCCGAATCGCCCACAGCGGTAACAACACAGGGCACACCCGACGACATGGCCTCAACAATTGTGTTCGGGAAGCCCTCACTCAACGAGGCCGATACAGCCCAATCCAGGCCAGCGGTGATACTTGCAATATCCCGCCGCGGACCGAGCAAATGCACCCGCGAGCGAAATTCTTGAGCGCCCATCATCATTAACAGATCGGCATTTGACTCAAGCATATCCGTGCCGCAAAGTATAAAGTGTGCATTATATCCTGTATTGACAAATTCACGCGCCGCTCGAAAAAATGTGGCGTGATCCTTCATGGGGTCAAAGCGGGCGACATAGCCGATCAGCAATAGCTCATCGGTTTCGGGCAGTGAAAGCTCGGCGAGAAGAGCGCGGCGAGCGTGGGGATGCGGGCGGAAGTGATCTGTATCGATTCCATTGGGGATGAGAATCCAGCGCCGGGGGTGGTAGCCAATCCCGGTGTGATAACGGAGTCCGGCCCGCGAGTTGATCACCACGCCCCGGGGCATGGCAGCCAACTTCGAGCAGGCGCGCACCGTCCAGCCGGAGAGTCGCCGATACTGGGTCATATCCATATTCGATGAGCGCACATTCCAAAAAATATTCGGCACTCCGGCCAATTTTCCGGCAAAAAGTCCCAGCAAATCGGCATGATAGAGCCAGGTTTGCAGCACGTCGGGCTGATAGTTTTTGAGCAGACGCACCAATTTGATGAAACCCCGCAGCGTAGGCCGCCCGCGCGGCATATCGAGCGTATCTACTGAAATGCCCAGCGCGGCGATTTGCGCGCCAACATCGCCCGGGGCAACGAGCGAGATTACCCTGTTTTCAAAGCGGGCAGCATCCAGATGTTTGAGCAAGCGGTAGAGCACCATCTCGGAGCCGCCCACATCGAGGGTGGTGATGAGGTGGGTAATTCGAATGCGGGGTTTCATGCGGTTTCGTCAGCAAGTTCTTTAAATGTTTTTTCTGTGGCAGCCACCATCTTTTCAACCGAAAATTTTTCCTGAATGCGCTTTCGGGCTTGCCGTCCCAATGCTGCGCGTGTTTCAGCGGACATTTCCAAAAACTCGGACACCGCCGCGGCGAGCGATTCGGGATCGTTAGGCGCGACGACTCGCCCCGTATTTCCAACAATGTGAGCGGAATCGCCGACATTTGTCACAACACAAGGAATTTCGCAAGCCATCGCTTCGCCAATTACATTTGAAAAACCTTCGCCAAAAGATGCTGATACAAAAATATCCAGCGCGCAATACACAGAAGGCATTTCGGTACATGATCCAGCCCAAACAAGAGATGATGCAAGGCCCAGTGTGTTCGCCATCAGACGCATTTCCTGCCAATAATCATCTGCGCCATCGCCCACGCATACAAAGCGAACTTGCGGAAATTGATTATTTAGAATTGCAGCCATCCTTAAAAATATCGGGTGCCCTTTAATTGGATCCAGACGCGCAACTAATCCAATTAAAATATGTTGCGTAGAGACCCCCCACGCCAAACGTTTTTGCTCTCGCAAAATTTTGTTCGGACGAAAGCGTTTGGCATCAATTCCATTTGGGATCACGCGCATTTTTTGGGGCGCAAAGCCACGAGAGCGATGATAGTCTAATCCGGTTTGGGAATTGACAATAATTTGATCTGCGAAACGCGACAAAAATGCCTCAATACGATAAACAATGCCCGCTGTCCAATCGTAGCGAGAAAAATCCACATGCGACGATCTGACGCCATATACAACTTTTTTTCGAGCAGTTTTTCCGGCCAGAATTGCGAAAATATTGGGAACATCTAAATAGCCATAGATGATTTCAGATTGGTTTTTATTAATTTGTCGAACAAGCTCTCTCACAAACCCAAAAAAATCCCAGCGTGATTTTTTCGCCAGGTCTACAATATCAATATTCTCTATATCCCGGAAATCAGAAATCAAATCACCTTTAGCATAGAACAGGAGAACAACCACATTGAAAGTTTGCTTATCAAGTTGCCTGAGCAGTTCAATGAGTTGCCGCTCGGCTCCACCACTGCCCAGCGAACGCGTCAAAATTGATAGATTTATTTTTCGCCGCATCAGGAAGGCTTTTTAAAAACAAATTCGTTATTCCCCATTTTTCCCTGGACGGTTTTGAGCTGTTCCATTACAAAACCTCGTTCACGATAAAAATCAAATATCTGCTCCGGCGAGGCAACTTCAAATGGGTAACCACCGATCCAATCGACAACATCGGTCCAAAAACTCATTCCACGAAGGGAATGATAATTTCGAAATGTAGCTAGGGGGCGCAAGAAAAGAGTATCTCGAATAATAGTTAGTGAACCTAGCAGCAGAAAATAACTGCTCGCCATTAACCATTGAATCATCAGCGGCGATTTACTGTAGAATTTTTTAATGTGTGTCCAGGCCTTGCTCTTGCGACCCTGATCGTTGTAAATAGCAATAAACAACCTGCCTGGCGCTTTGACCAATTGAGCCGCATTTTCCAGCGCCTGGTACATATTCCCGGTATGATGCAAAACGCCCCAGGAGTAAACAATATCCCACTCGCCCAGCGATTCAATATAGGGCGCATCCAGCGCATCGCCTTGCTCAATCGTCCAGCGAGGGTCATCAGGAAAATATCTGCGTTTTAATTCCCTCGCGCAGGCAACGCTATCGGGGTCGTAATCAAAGGAGTGTACTTGTTCGGCTTTCAATCGCATAGCAGCCAGCGAAAACAGGCCGCTCCCAGAGCCAACATCAATGAACTTTTTGCCTACAAAAGAAGCAAGCCCCAAGGCGTTGATTAACGATTGTTCTGCCTCCTGAATTTGCACGTCAGATAGTTTTTTTATGAAATTACCCCAATTTTTGCCAAATTTAAAACGAGGCGAAGTGTTTTCGGTTGCCATAATGAATACCTTTCGGTTTAGTTTCGACCAACAAAGCGAATCTCACGATGCAATACCTGAAAGAGTTCCAGGTATTGTTGAACAGCATTTTCTTGTGAAAATACGCTGGCTCGTTCGCGCAATACACGGACATCCAGCTTGTCGTCAAGCGCTCGCAAAATCGCTTCAGCCATTTCTGGAACACCACCCACGGGAACCAGAATGCCGTAGCGCCCATTCTCGAGAATTTCTGCTGGGCCATGTTTGCAATCGGTGGCAACGATTGAAGCGCCACAAGCCATTGCTTCGATCAATACATTACCAAGCCCCTCAAAGCTAGATGAGAGCAAAAAAGCGGAACAACGTGCCATATATGGATAGGGGTTAGCCACAGAACCGGGGAGTTGCACATCGGTTTCCAAGCCCAATGCCTGAATCAGGGACTCGATTGCACTACGCTCCTCACCTTCCCCCAATATGAGCAAGCGCATCTCGCGTTTCTCACGCGCCAATGCAAACGCCTGTAGTAATGTTGGATAATCTTTAGCCACATTGAGGCGCCCCACTGCCAGTACTACGGGCGGCAGATCAGGGAAAAACCATGCATGACTAAATGGGGCGTCAATTTTTTGCGCTAGCTCATGTGGTGACGGTAAAGCAGGATTATAAATCCGAAAAACTTTTTCGGGTGGAATTTTTGTAATTTTGATGATGTCATCCGCTACGCCTTGAGAAATACAAACCACGGCATCAGCCTGACGATATAAAAGGCGAGCTAATTTCGGTATAAATTGGTTTTTCAACCCTGCTTCCATAGCGTAGTGCATGGACATGGTCGTCTGTTCATTGATGACAACGGGCAGTTCGACACGGGCCATTTTCCGAGCAATTAATGCAACAAGGTTGGCATGATTTTGCACAGAGAATAGAACATCCAGGTGCTGATGATTGCGCAAGAATCTGGCGAATGGGATGACGGCACCGAATACTCTTTGCTGCCCAAAATCGACAACTTCAATCCCAGCGTCGAGTTCATCCAGCAATGGACCGCGCTCACTGGCAAGGAGCAAATACACCTTTTTCCCTTGCCGCAAAAATCCATTTGCCAGATTAACCACAGCGCGCTCCGCGCCACCTATATCCAGAGACGGGCTAAAAATTGCAATTTCATCAATTTTGTGCATACCAGCCCTGTCATTCTGCAAGTCGGTCTTTCCAAAAAACTACAATCCCCAAAGGAAATGTAATCATCCATAATAACCGCGCTAACCAATTATGTAACCCATTAAGCTGTGTTTTTAACTGTTTTTGGTCATGTAGTGAAAATCGGCTATAGTGTATGCTGGATCGAACAAAGTGAAGAGGCGCAAAGCGAAACCAGGAAATTTCGCGATTCAGTATGAATTGGTGCCAATATGAATGGCTTCGTGCCAACAATTTCGGATTAATATTCATAATCCGTTCATATTCCGTTTCAACATAATAAACTCTTAAAGGAATATTGATATATCGAATCTTATATTTTTCGGCAATCTGCGACAAAACTATCCCCTCTGGAAGATAAGGTACCGCTAAATTTGGAAATGGAAACTCTCTTAGAACATCTGTCAAATAGATGTTTAGATGTTCTTGACTTACCTTATAAAAGTAACGCATCGCTAAGGAGTTGGCATCCACTTCCGATTGGGGCAGGGACTTCCCGACTAAACGACCAAATTGATCGACACACAATCCTGCTGTACCGCAAAAACCATCTCTTTCCATTTCGGGGATCGAATCCCACGCCGACAACAGACTTTCCAATGCCTGCGGGACAATGCTATCATCCGAATCGAAAATGAGAAAAAATTTCCCGCTCGCTTTTGTGAGGGCATGATTATGGGCAATATGCTTACCCTGGTTTTCTTGCCAGTAATAAAGAATCGGAAAATCGACCTCTTGCTGCCATTCTTGAATGCGTGTTGCAGTGTTGTCGGTTGAGCCATCATCAATGACGAGCCACTCAAATTTTTGGAATGTTTGAGCACAAAGCGCATCAAAAACCCGTCCCAGGGTGGTAGCCCTATTATAGGTTGGAGTAAAAACTGTGATAGCGGGTTGAGAACTCATTATTTCCTCAATAAACTAACGAGACGTTCGGAGACTGGCCACTCTGCGCACTTCGTTCATCCCCCCCATATTATAGGCTCTCCATGCAGCTTGGACTATTGTAATCCAGTGAAGGATGAATAATGTAATCTTCACCAATAGCCGGTTGATTCCATGCCGCTCCTGTATCAACTTGCTTTCCATTTTGATAGCATCAGCATGTACTCGAGATGTTTGCTGTTCATGAAAACGCACCATCGATAAAACCTTATCCAAAAATTTGATTTTCAAGGATGCGTCAGCGATTCTGTTGATCCAATCGAAATCACCCAAATATCGAAGTGATGAATCAAATAAAAGGTCATTCCGTTCAATAGCATCTCTTTTTATGTATAGGGAACAATGAGAGATAAATGGTTTATAGCGATGAAACCATAACGGCGCTCGAGTAATGACCTCTTGCGCATAGCGGATCGAGCCATCTTCACCCATCCAAAGCATTTTCCCATACACCCCATCAAGTTCGGGATGCGCAAGGAACTTATCCACAACTGCCTGCACCGCGCCAGGCGTCATTAAATCATCAGCGCTGATAAAGCAGATAATCTCGCCCTCGGCGGCACTCAGCCCTTCGTTCATGGTGGGGTACTGACCACGGTTTTCGCGGCTCCACCAGCGCAAGTGCGGATATTGCTCCAGCACAGCCACCGTAGCGCCATCATCGGTCGAGCCGTCATCAATCACCAAATGCTCAATGTGCGGGTAATCCTGCGCGGCAACACTTTCAATCAGTGGCACAAGATAATCGGCCCCGTTGTAAACCGGGGTCATAATTGTGACCAGAGGTAGTTTTGAACTCATAAATACAAAAAACCCGTGACGATTTTTACCACGCTGCGGCTGACATTTTTCGCCAGATATTCAACCGGCGGCTGCCAGTCGGCGGGCTGCGCCAGTACGGCCTGCACGCAACTTTGGATCATCGCCGGGTCTGCACCGCTGAGAATATTGCTGCCGCATTCCAGCGTTTCCGGGCGTTCGGTCACGTCGCGCAACGTCACATTGGGCACACCAAAAATGGCACACTCCTCCTGAACCGTGCCGCTGTCGGACAGCACACAGAAAGCGTTCTTTTCCAACGCAACAAAATCGAAAAAGCCAAATGGCTCCAGCAGATGGATTTGTGGATTCGAGACGGCGACATCGAATTTCTCCAATTTGGAGCGCGTACGCGGATGCGTGCTGACGACGACCGGGAGTTGATACTGTTTTTGAAGATGGTCCAACGCCCCCGCGAATTGCCGCAAACGCGCCTCTGTATCCACATTTTCAGAGCGGTGCAGTGTCACCAGAAAATACTCCCGCGCGCGGATATCAAGTTCTTTCAGAATTTGCGAAGCATCGATCTGTACCCCATAATGCTCGATAACTTCCAAAATCGGGTTGCCGGTCACGTAAATACGCTGTCCCGGAATACCCTCGCGCAAAAGATTCTGGCGGCTACGCTCGGTATAGGGCATCAGGATATCGCTGCTGTGGTCAATGATGCGCCGGTTAACTTCTTCGGGCACGCGGTCGTCGTAGCAGCGGTTGCCAGCTTCCATGTGATATACCGGGATGCCCATGCGCTTGGCAATGATCGCCGAAAGCGCGCTGTTGGTGTCGCCCAGGAGCAGCAATTTATCGGGGCGTTCCTCCAGGAGCAGTTTTTCCGTCTCGGTCAGGATCACGCCAATCTGTTCGCCCAGCGCGCCTCGGGCGTTGAAATAATGATCGGGCGCGCGCACGCCTAATTGCTGGAAGAAAACTTCATTCAGGTTTGGGTCATAATTCTGGCCGGTATGTGCCAGAATATGCTCGCTAACCTGATCTAGTTTTTCGATCACGCGGCTGAGACGAATAATCTCGGGGCGCGTGCCAAGGATGGTTAGTATTTTCATAATATCCTTTTATTGCGCTAGTGTTTTTCGATATACTTGCAACGTTTGGTTGGAAACACTATCCCACGAAAATTGTTCGGCAATCGATTCTCGCGCCCTCTGGCCGATCTCACGGCGGCGATTTTCATCCAGCATTAGACCAACAATCGTTTGGGCTAATTGATCCGGTTCGCCGGGCCGAACAATGATTATATTTTCTCCATTTTTTAGGAGGCCAGGGCCATAGGTATCGGGATTTGCGGCGGCCAAGACAACTTTACCGGCCAACATCGCCTCCAGTGAGGCAATCCCCAATGAGGTGCGTTCCGGCTCTTCCTGATTCAACCAATGTGCTTCCATATCCGCTAGCGCCAGATAATTGACAATATCGGTATGAGCCACAGGCCCGGTAAACAGGACCGCGTAATCGACGCCGAGGGATTTCGCCAGATTCAACGGGGATTTCGTTGACAGTGCGCCCACGATAAGTATGACAGTATCCGGCGCTTTTTTTAATATTGCGGGCATTGCGGCAATCAAGTCATGCCGATTGCGAATTTCATGCACATGTCCGATGGACAGGATTACGCGCTTCTGATGAAGCTGGTGTAAATCGCGAAGTTCTTCAACCCGCTCAAGATCAAAATTCGTCAGAGTCTCAATCCCATACGGGACAATCGTCGTACCGGCACGATGAAAAATTTCCTGCACATAGCGGCTGACGTTGAAATCAGGGCAAATTAGTCTATCGGACTTATCAATTACTAATTTTTTCAACAAAACCCGATCGGCTGGCAGCAAAACAAGATTATAGAGGGGGTTACTATGCCGGATAATGGTATGCACCGTAGTAACCATAGGAATTTTGAACTGCTTGCGCATCCTGGCTGCTACCAAACCTAGATCGAACATGTGATTATGTAAATGCAAAATGTCGGGGCAATGCTCTTCTAAAATGGCGGTCACGCGGCGCAAGTTGGCAGGACGAAAGGTTAAATTCAGCCAGGGGAAATTCAACGCGATAGGCAAGGCAGGTAGCACAGATGCTTTTAAGCGATAAACTATTACGC
>JACNJM010000230.1 GCA_014382605.1 Anaerolineae bacterium | reverse complement strand
TTTTTTCTGCCAGAAGGCAGAAACCCCACCATGCCGTGTGTAGCTA
Organism: Anaerolineae bacterium; assembly: GCA_014382605.1. Lineage (GTDB taxonomy): Bacteria > Chloroflexota > Anaerolineae > Anaerolineales > UBA11858 > NIOZ-UU35. Next base: position 3,697 of record JACNJM010000230.1, on the reverse strand, counting down.
AGTTTTGAACCTGCTCTCGCAGGTATTGGCTCTCATCGTTAGATCCGCCTTGGCCAAAGCCTATCGCGTCACGAACGTAATCTCGAGCCAGTAATTGTTAAGTGTTGGCTCAAAACGCAAAGGCCACATCACGAACACAGCAGGGTATTTAACTTATACCACAAAAAAAATGGCGTGGGAAGGTACGTTTGTTCTGCGGTTAATGATTCGATTATCACTAGGGGTATACACGATTGATGGTACGCGGGAAGGGAATCGTTTCGCGAATATGGTGAATACCACAAATCCATGAAACTGTGCGTTCAATGCCTAAACCAAAGCCACTATGGGGCACACTGCCAAAACGGCGCAATTCCAGATACCACTGATAGGCCGCCTCGGGCAGTTGGTGTTCTTGAATGCGCTGGAGCAATTTCTCAGGGCTAGAGATGCGTTCGCTACCACCGATAATCTCGCCGTAACCCTCTGGGGCCAGCAGATCAACACTTTTGCATACTTCAGGGCGCCCAGGCCAGGGTTCCATATAGAAGGCCTTCACCGCGGTAGGATAGCCATACACGAAAACGGGTTTCTCAAACTGCTTCGTTAGAGCGGCTTCGTGCGGGGCACCAAAATCACTCCCCCACTCGAAGGCAAGGAGCTCTTTCTCTTCGGGATCATCGGTTTCTTCACGCAGTCTCGCCAACATCTCGACGGCTTCGTCATAGGAAATACGCGGGAAAGGCGGCGAAATTTTTTCAAGTAAAGTCGTATCACGTTCCAGCGAGGCCAGCTCGGGCTGACGATCGCGCAACACGCGCTGGACAATATGCGAAACAAATTGCTCTTCAATTTCCATCAACTCATCGAGATCGCAAAAAGCCACTTCAGGCTCAACCATCCAGAACTCGGTTAGATGGCGGCGAGTTTTGGATTTCTCCGCCCGAAAGGTGGGGCCAAGACAATATACTTTGCTGAAAGCAAAAATATTGGCCTCGTTATACAATTGTCCGGTTTGAGCCAGATAGGCCGCCCCTTCGTCAAAATAAGGCGTCTCAAAAAGGGTTGTGGTGCCCTCAGCCGCAGCAGGCGTGATGATGGGGGTGTCCATATTGATATAGCCATTCGTATCCAGCCACTCGCGGATGGCGGTGAGTACTGTGGCGCGAATGCGCAAGATAGCCCACTGGCTGGGCATGCGCAGCCAGAGATGGCGATTATCGAGAGCAAAATCAACCCCGTGCTCTTTAAGCGCCATCGGATAATCATCCGCTGCAATTTGATAAATCTTCAACCCTGTAATGCCAATTTCGAAACCGCCGGGAATGCCGGGCGAGCGCGAATCGGCGCGCACAATCCCCGTGATTTCCACCGAAGATTCTTGTGTCAGGCGCACAATATCTTCAAAGGTCTCTGCGGGCAGATCATTCTTGAAGGCCACGCATTGCACAAAGCCATAACCATCGCGCACCAGCAAAAAGACCAGCTTGCCCTTGCGTGTGCGGTTATACACCCAGCCGCGGATGCGAATTTCTTGCTCGGTATAATCAGCGATATTTTCGACGCGAATTAACGGGGTCATCCATACTCCTCTTTGTTTCGATACAACTGCGAGATAGGGCGCACTTGCGCAAGTGCGCCCTATCTACTCATTATATATCCAAATCGATATGTAATTCCTTGAGCTGCGCCGCTTCTACTGGCGAGGGCGCACTGCCCATTACATCGCGGGCATTTTGATTTTTGGGGAAGGCGATTACCTCGCGAATATTGGGTTCACCAGCGAGAATCATGCAAATGCGATCAATGCCGGGAGCGATACCTCCGTGGGGTGGTGTGCCGTACTCGAAGGCTTCCAGCATATGCCCAAAGCGCTCCTGGGCAACTTCATCGCTCAGGCCAATCAGACTGAAGACTTTGGCTTGCAAATCACGGTTGTGAATACGGATAGACCCGCCGCCGACCTCATAGCCATTGAGCACCATATCGTATTGCTGGCCGCGCGCCTTGCCGGGGTCTGTATCGAGCAAAGGCAGATCTTCGGGCATGGGCGAGGTGAACAAGTGATGGCTGGGATCCCAACGTTGCTCGTCTTCGTTCCACATCACAAAGGGGAAGTCAATTACCCAGCAGAAACCGAGCACATCTGGATCGCGCAATTCCAGGCGATCGCCGAGATGCTCGCGTAAACGCCCCAGGCTCTCGAAAACTACCGCGGGAGCGGCAGCCACAAAGAGCAGCAGGTCACCGGGTTGAGCGTCGAGACGCTCGATGAGGGTCGCCAACATTTCTTCCGAGAGGAACTTGGTAAAGGATGAACGCTGCTCACCCGCGGCGGTCAGAGCGATATAGGCCAGCCCTTTGGCCCCATATTGACCGACAAATTCGGCGAGTTCATCAAGTTGTTTGCGGCTGTAATTGCCCAGTCCGCGAGCGTTGATGGCGCGCACATGTCCACCTTCGGCGGCCACGCTCTCAAAGACGCGAAAACCACTCGCCGCGGCCAGATCGGTAAAATCGACTAGCTCCATACCAAAGCGCACATCGGGGTTGTCTTTGCCGAAGCGCGCCAACACTTCGTCATAGGTGAAGCGCGGCCACGGGGATTGCATCAGCTTCTTTTCGGGGACCACCTGCTCCACAAGATTGGTGAGCATATCTTCGATCAGCGTCATTATATCTTCGCGCTCCACAAAAGACATCTCTAAATCGAGCTGAGTAAACTCCGGCTGGCGGTCGCCGCGCTGATCTTCATCGCGGAAGCAGCGCGCAATCTGAAAATATCGCTCAATACCCGCAACCATCAATAATTGTTTGAGTTGCTGGGGCGATTGCGGCAAGGCATAAAATTCACCCGGATGCACACGCGAGGGGACGAGATAGTCGCGCGCCCCCTCGGGGGTAGTTTTAAACAATATCGGCGTTTCCACCTCGAGGAAGTCGCGCCCGTCCAGATAATCTCGAATGAATTTGATAACTTTATGGCGCAATACCAAATTGCCGCGCATCCGCTCGGTGCGCAAATCCAGATAGCGATACCGCAGGCGCACTTGCTCGTCAATCTCTTCTTCCTTGTTGATATAAATCGGAGGCGTTTTGGCAGGGTTGAGAATTCTCACAACCTGGACTTCAACTTCAATCTCGCCAGTAGAAATTTCGAGATTCTTCATGCCCTCCGGACGCTCGCGCACCAGACCTTCAACCTGGATCACCCACTCGGCGCGCACCGGGATCATGGCCTGATGTGCTTCCGGGAAGAGATCGGCGTTCGTAACGATCTGCACCAGGCCAAAACGGTCGCGCAAATCCATAAAGGTTACGCCGCCATGATCACGCCGCCGGTGAACCCATCCGGCCAGGGTAATTTTTTGTCCAATGTGTGCAGCGTTCAGTTCGCCGCAGGTGTGAGTTTTGTACATGGGTGCCTCCAAATATAAGCGCAGATGAGTTCTTTCTCCACTGCAAGAGCAGTGGAGCGGTCATAGGCCTTAGCAGATCACACGGCCTGTGATTCAAAATAAAATCGCCCTTTGCTTTTGCATCGGGCGATTGTTGGGTAATAAAACCAATTTTGCGAATTGGCAACCTTCAACAAACCGCCCGATGAAGATCATCGGCGGCATTATCGTTATTATTATTCAAGTTGCCGAAGCGCCAATTTTTCATGGGCGGGATTATATCACAGCTTAGCGTAGGCGGAAGTTAAATGCACTTATTT
>JACNJM010000031.1 GCA_014382605.1 Anaerolineae bacterium | reverse complement strand
CAAGTAATTCGCCTTCAAAAGAACGTCGCCGTCTGAAGAATCTCGCCGAAGATGCTGTTATCCGCATGTATCTTGAGCGGGAATAACCATCCGAAATCCTATCCGATCACCTCAATTCAGCGTACAATACAAGAGCGGCACTGTGAAGCGCCGCTAAAAAAATCATTAACCGCGGAGAGTGCAGAGTTCGCGGAGAAAAGCTAAAGAAATGTTACTCCTCAGGCATATCACGAGATTTCGCCATTTTCACCACAAAGACACCAAGTCACGAAGAAAGCGTTAAAAAAATTGTTTTTCTTTGTGTCTTTGCGCCCCTGTGCCCTTTAGGGTATCGTGGTGAATTTTATAGCCATTTTGGTCACAGATTGAGTAATTACAAAGAAATACTCCGTGTTCTCAGCGGTTCAAAGTTTTCCGTAAATAACACCTATCTCGGAAGGATTCTTATGCTCTCCAAATTACGCGAACCCGTCAACGGGTTGACCCATTTTTTTACCGCCATCGCCGCCATCATCGGGCTGATTGTCCTGTTGATCATCGGCTGGGGTGATGCGGGGAGAGTAGTTTCACTCCTCGTCTATGGCATCAGCCTGATACTGCTTTTCTTTGCCAGCGGTTTCTATCATATGGTCCAAGGGCAGCCCGAAGTGATTGCCCGCCTGCGAAAGTTCGACCACGCCGCCATTTACCTGCTGATCGCCGGAACCTACACCCCGATGTGCTGGAATATGTTCAGCGGATTCTGGAAATGGGGGCTGCTGGGCATTATTTGGGGGTTGGCGCTGGTCGGCATTGGCGTGAAGATTTTCTTCATCAACGCGCCGCGCTGGCTGACCGCCGGAGTATATATCCTCATGGGCTGGTTGGCAATCGTTGGCATCAAAGAAATTCTTGCCGCCCTGCCCGCCGGTGCGATTATCTGGCTGCTGATCGGAGGGGTGATATACACCCTCGGGGCGTTGGTGTATATCACCAAAACTTTCGACTTCATCCCCGGTAAGTTTGGCTTCCATGAAATCTGGCATATCTTCGTCATTCTCGGCGCGCTCTCGCATTACATCATGATTGCCTTCTACATCGCGCCAACAACATAAAACGAAAATACCAAACCACAAAAACTGGAGTATGCCATGCCCGAAAACCTGCTTGCCATTGACAACGGAACCCAAAGCGTGCGCGCCCTGGTTTTTAATCCACAGGGCAATTTGCTGGCTAAACAACAAATCCAGATTGAGCCGTACTACTCCACCGCCCCTGGACTGGCCGAGCAGGACCCCGCGGTTTTCTGGGAGGCGGTTTGTGAAGCATGTCAGGGATTATGGGCGCAAGGCGTGGACCCATCCAGCCTGGCTGCTGTCTCGCTAACCACGCAGCGCGGGACGGTAATTAATGTAGATAAAAATGGTGATCCCCTACGCCCGGCGATCATCTGGCTCGATCAACGCCGCACGGAGGGCTTGCCGCCTGTTGGCGGGCTGTGGGGCGCGGGCTTCAAGCTGGCCGGAGCCTCCCAAACGGTAGCCTACCTCCAGGCCGAAGCTGAAGCCAACTGGCTGATGACCCACCAGCCCGAAATCTGGGCTAATACCCACAAGTATCTATTTTTATCTGGATTTCTGACCCATCGCCTGTCCGGGGAGTTCATCGATTCGGTTGCCAGTCAGGTAGGCTATATGCCCTTCGATTACAAAGCCCAAGACTGGGCTAAATCCTGGGATTGGAAGTGGAAAGCCTTACCGATGGATAGGGAGCTGCTTCCGGACCTCGTAGCGGCCGCCGCCCATCTGGGTGAGATCACGCCCCGGGCCGCGGCAGCCACCGGACTACCTGTCGGCCTGCCCCTCATCGCCGCGGCTGCCGATAAGGCCACCGAAGTGCTCGGAGCGGGCTGTCTGGAGCCGCACATCGCCTGTCTGAGTTACGGCACAACCGCCACCATTAACACCACGCACAAGAAATATATCGAAGTCATCCCCCTGATTCCGCCCTACCCCGCTGCTGTACCCGAAGCCTACAATTTTGAGCTTTCGGTGTATCGCGGCTATTGGATGGTGACCTGGTTCAAGCACGAATTCGGCCTGCGCGAGCAACGCATTGCCGAAGCACGCGGCATTCAGCCCGAGGACCTGTTTGACGAGTTGGTCAACGCTGTGCCGCCCGGCTCAGACGGCCTGGTTTTGCAGCCCTACTGGTCGCCGGGATTACGCTTCCCCGGCCCGGAAGCGCGCGGCGCGGTGATCGGCTTCAGCGATGTGCATACGCGTGCCCATCTCTACCGCGCCATCCTCGAAGGGCTGGCCTACGCCCTGCGGGAAGGGGCCGAACGCACCGAAAAACGCAGCGGTGTCAAAATCGAGCAAATCCGCGTGGCAGGGGGCGGCAGTCAGAGCGACGCCGCCATGCAGCTCACCGCCGACATCTTCGGCCTGCCCACCGCCCGCCCGCATCTTTATGAGGCATCCGGGCTGGGTGCGGCCATCGACGCCGCTGTCGGTGCGGGCATCCACCCCGATTTCGCCAGCGCCATCAGCGAGATGACGCGTCCGGGCGATGCTTTCGAGCCGAATCCCGCCGTGCAGACGCGTTATGATGAACTCTATCATAACGTTTACAAACAAATGTACAAAAAGTTGCGACCGCTGTATAAAGCGATGCAAAGAGTCAGGTAATTAGCGCTCAGAAATTCGATTTGCCCCTGTCCCAACAGACATCACCACCAAGTAAACCAAAAAACGCTATCCTTTGTGCCTTCGTGTCTTTGGGGTAAAAACCCTCTCTTGCTTTGCATACATTCTGTATCAGATACCCATCCCTATGTCACATTTTCCCACCTTCCCCGCCCAAATGCCAAACCCAGATGCCGTTGTGATGGCCGGTTCGTACCGCTTCATCCTGCTGGCGGAGCGGCTCATCCGCATCGAGTACAACCCAACACAAATCTTCGAAGACCGCCCCAGCCAGGTCTTCTGGCACCGCGAGCATAGCGAGCAGCCCGCGCCGAAATTTGAAGTTACGCAAGCGGGCGCGCAGATCGAAATCCGCACGAAATTTCTCACCCTGCGCTGCCGCACCGACGCACCGCCCGCCCCCGAAACCCTGAGCATCAGCATCGCAGCCACCGGTCAAACCTGGCGCTACGGTGATACAGACCCCGCCAACCTGGGCGGCACCGCCCGCACGCTCGATTGTGCCGACGGGCCAATTCCGCTCGAACCGGGGCTGGTTTCACGCTCTGGCTGGGCGCTGGTGGACGATTCCGCTTCGGTGATCTTCAACGAACAGGGTTGGCTGGAGCCGCGCGGTGCCGCGCCGGGCGCGCTTGATCTGTATTTCTTCGGCTACGGAACCGATTTCGCCGCCGCGCTGTGCGATTACCGTCTCATTGCCGGGCAGGTTCCCCTAATCCCGCGTTGGGCCTTGGGCAACTGGTGGAGCCGTTACTATGCCTACACGCAATACGAACTCATCCAGCTCATGCTGGACTTTGAGAAATACAACATCCCGCTCTCGGTGTGCATCATCGACATGGACTGGCACATCACCGAAACCGGCAACCAAGCCTCCGGCTGGACGGGCTACACCTGGAACCGTGAACTCTTCCCCGATCCGCCCGCCCTGCTCAATTTTCTGCACGGCAAAGGGCTGAAAACCGCCCTCAACCTGCATCCCGCCGATGGTGTGTATCCCCACGAAGCAGCCTATCCCGCCGTTGCCGAGCGCATGGGCATAGACCCCGCCTCGGGGCAGCC
>JACNJM010000201.1 GCA_014382605.1 Anaerolineae bacterium | reverse complement strand
GAAGCGAAGAGCCTATCGGCGATGATGGCGCGCCGCAGCAGTTTGCCTTCCCCGAAGATATGCTCTTGGCCAACATAGTCATCGATGGTGCTCGGGCGCATTCGCGCCGCCAGTGGGGCTTCATGCTTCATCTGCTGCTGCATGGCGTGGTCAAAAAGATCGGTCATAACCCCATTATAACAAACCAGCCCTATCGAGATTTGGCGTTGAGATGGGGGCCAATACGATGGTAGATTTCTAATGCCAAGTATGCCAGCAGGCAGGCACTTCCAAGAACCAGGATCATCAGAATGGGAAATACCATATCCGGATTTATCCTGCAAACCCTTCAGTCTTTAAGAGCATCATTGGGCTATGGGAATACATATGCATCGAAAACAATATAGCCGCTGGAAAGCATCTGGTCATCGCGCATGACGAAGAAGCCGTACTTCCCCAGGTTGGTTTGGAAGCACATATACAAGTCAGAATTGGGGGCAATCGGGTCGGCGGTCAGTGTTTTGGCTTTGCAGGTGTTCAAAGATGGGGGTGAAAGTTCGGCATACCCGCTAAAGGCAGCGCCATTTTGGGGCGTTAGCAAAACATTACCGTCCAGGCAAACATCCACAGTGGCATCACTGGCCGTGAAGAGCACATCCAGGTCATAACAGGTATTTTTGCTAAACACCATAGCCGACCAGGCCGGGCCAAGCGGATCGGGTGCATAGGCATCTGCACCCTGAGACGGGGGAGATTGGTTGGCTGCGGGATCGATGACATCGCCAGAAGCATCTGAGCAGCTTAACCAGCCCACCGGGAAATTAAACGGCTGGATTTCGCTGCAAGTTGGGATACCATGCCCGATATAGGCAATGATCCATTGACCGGCGCTATTCCGTTCAGCAAACCAGGCCGCGCCCCCAGTTTCATTGATATTTTTGAGCGAACCCTGGGCGTGCTGACCGGTATTCTGACTGAGCGTGAACTCCAGTTCTGCCTCGCTCCATCCGAGTTTCGTCAGCAGGGCCTGTTTGATAGCGGCTTCGTCGGTTAGCGTTGGCGTGGGCTGGGCGACAGTCGGTGGGTTATGGGTTGGCGGGGCTTGCATCGTCATTTGCGCCTGAGCGGTTAGGGCGACGGCTGTGTTAAAGGCAACTTGATCGCCCTGCGAAGATATGCCCGATAAATTGCATGCCAAAGTCAAAGCAATCGTTATTGCGAAGACAAATAAGAAGTTTTTTGGGGTTTTCCTCATGCTGACTCCAGTAGGGTTCAGAATACAAATTGCCGAAGGCTACACCCCTATTTTCGGTATATTCCTCATCGTTTTGCGTAAGTCCTAAAACTAAAAGTGTCTACTAAAATGAATCTTCCCAAAACCAGTATTCTTTTATCGTTTTTTGTGCTTGCGCCTTTGAACCAGGCCCAGCAGAATGAATGGAACCATGCCGAGACTGGAGACACAAGGGATGTTTACATTCCAAACCGGTTGACCTTGTTCGGCAGGAGTTTGTTGCGAAGGCGGGGACGGGTCATCCATTTCTAATCCCTGGGGAGTCTGTGTTGGTGTTTGCGCGGTGGGTTCAGCTAAAACCACTGCCGAAAGATCAGGAATACCCCAATTTGCCAGGCGCGCGTTCAATGATGAGCGCCCACCTGTGGCCAGGTAAAAAGTATTGATCGTGTCTGATTCGTTCAGAGTGCTTTCCCGCGCCACCATTGACCCCCAGGCAATCTCAGCCTCAGAAAACCCCTGGTCAGCAAAGTAGATAAAACCGATATTGAAATCGCTTTGCGTGTTCGGATAAGCTGGAAGACGCGCGCCGCCAGCCATATCCACGAGTTCGGCATAGGTATAGGTTTTTACGTCTTGGGCGGTGACGTGTTCCAGATCGCTGAAATCAGGGTTGGTGAGGATGTGGACGGGCGGCACCTCTTCGGGCGGGATCAAGCCCATCAGGTAGAGATCAAGCGGAACATATACTTTGTAGCCGTGAGCATCCACCACTCTGAAACTGCCATCCGGATTGGCCTGTAAATTGAAGTTGGTCGGCAACCCCTGGCTGCTACGATCCAGCTCGGTGGTTGGGTCATCCGCGTAGGGGGTTACATACATCCCCATGATACCGCCGATGTCGCTATTGGCATCCCAGTGTGCGGTCATATATTGCTGATCTTGCAGTCCATACGCATCGCCGATAAAAGCGCTCCAGGTGTGGCCGATTTCATGGGTAATCATGCTGCCATAATCCGCGCTGTGGTAAATAACCGTCAACAAGCGTTCCGGAGAGCCATAGTCCACAGTATCGTCGATATAGTAATCATCAACGCCAATATTGTCTGCGGCGGCGCGCACCGTGGTTGCATAGGGAACCGGGCCTTCGGAATAGCCATACGTGGGACGATAGGTAGGGTGCATTGGCATGACCACCAGAAAGTCAAAATCATCAGGGTAGATGCTGTAGAATTTTCGGGAGGCCGCACCGAGGTCGATTTCCTGGTCAACCGATGGGTAGGGTTCGCCGTGAAATATCTCTCCCTGAGGGTCTGTGACAAAGAGCGCGTATTCGCTGGCATAGAGATCGGGAGTCACTTGTTCGGCAGGGTAGCGGATACTGGGATCAACAACGCGGATTTGAGCGTAACCAGTATCTGCTGTTTGCCCATTGGTATAAGTAATCTGAAGATCGAAACCTGCCGTCCCCGCCATGCCTTGGAAGAGCCACATATCGGGGGGCAACGTAGCCGTGGTGACTCCATCCAGGGTGTAAACGCCATCGTCAGCAGAGCGGTCGCCGCGCGAGCCATCATCGTAGAGTGGGAGCCATTCTCCACCGTTTGCGGTTCTCAGACTGACATCGGCAATATCTTGATTTGTGGTGAAGACTTCAATAGTGGCGCTATCCTGCCCGTCGGCGTAGATGACCGAAGGGGTGGCGCGTGTATACAAATAAGCGCCCGCCTGTGAAGCCTGAGTGGTTGTTTGTACCCCCAACAGTAGAATAATGGCAACGATGATGGGGGTGATCTGCCATATACGTCGTTTCATCAAGTGTTCCTTTCGAATTCCTAAGGCTTACTCGCCACAATAAGCGTAATTATGAGTGGTTTCACCAGACCAACTTTCGTTGTAGAGCGCATCCTCGGTTCTAACTTTATAGACCAGAGAACCCGCAAACCCGCCCGTCTCGATGCCAACCTGGCTGACCCATCGATCTCCACTTTTGTTCATCTTGATCCACGACCAACCTGTTTCGTTGTGGTTGAACCAGAATTCAGCCCAGACCACACCGGATGAATCCGTGATTCCGGCCTCGCCAAAAATGGTGCAACCTTCCCAGATATGAGTCACGTAATTGATGGTCGGGCCGTTCGTATCCGCCGGAGGGGGTTGCGTGGTGGGGGTGGGTGTTCTCGTGGGCGGCGGCAATGGGGTTTTCGTGGCTGTCGGTGGGTCAGCCTTGTAGACTTCAACAAAGGCCGCATAATCTGTAGTGCTGTTATCCAGCCCGACGACCTGTAGTTGGTAGTTGCGGCTTTCCAGCGGGCATTCCGTCTGACTGCCGCTGGCATTGACCAAAGCACCTTCATAGTAGACCGTCTGAAAATCACCGGAGACATTCCAGTTGAGGGTGGTGCATGTTCCAGCGTTGACATAGGGTGGTGCGGCCCAAAACTCTCCCGATGACTCGCTGTAGGCGGTCGGCGTAGGCGTGTTCGTAGGCTCATCCGGCGGCAGAGTGATGATGGGCAGCGTAGCGGTTGGTGTGTTTGTCAGCCCAATTTCTTCCTGCGGTCGGCAGGTGACAATACAAATCCGCACCGAAGATGAAGCGCCGCCCGCATTGGCTGTGATAATGTATTCGCCTTCGCCCGGGGGCTGCCAGGCATGGTCAACGCGCACCAGACGGGCGCTATTATCTGTAGTCAGCGGCTGCAATTCGGCTGCGGGCAGAGTCTCGCCGCCTACGCTGACGGTGATACTGCCTATACCCTCGGGGCTGGCAGCGTATACCACAACGGGAACAGGCCCCATATCCAGTGTTTCGCCATGCGGAGGAAATTCGACCCAGGCTTGCGGACCGGCTTCCAAGCCTTCCGGTACCTGGGCTAAAGGCTGCGGTCCATATTCGCAGCTACCCACCAGCAAAGCGATCAGCAGCAATATACTCAAGGCAATCATCTCTTTTTTTGTCATTGATTCTCCTATCCCGGACAAGCCAGGGCTAAAAAAACCTAACCACTTTATGGCTCGCACGTGCCGTAGGTTTTTTCATCAAAATCTTCCCAATTCGGGCAGAACCCCAGGCTCCAGAAATTGGCCTCACCGCTGGGACAATTGCAGGTGCCGCTGCGACAGTGGTTATTGTGATGACAGTATTCACCAGCTACACCAGTACCGTCCTGTGGTGCGCACGCCCCGTTAGCACAATAACGCGACATACAATCGCTATTCTCAGTGCAAGATGTTCCATTTACCCAGCCCGGGAAGGGCGCACAAGCGCCGCGGCGGTTAAGGAAGTCGGCATTGGCATTATAGTTTGAACAGAAATCACCATCAAAACCATCGGGGCAAAAACAAAAGTCATTGGCGCAGTGATTTTGATGATGGCAGTAGTCGCCTATCTGACCAGTACCATCTTCGGGGGCGCATAGCCCGTTGGCGCAATAACCGCTGCCACACTGGTTGTTGCTGGTACATCTTGAAGCTAATGGCAAACCTCCACTACATTTTCCACCATCACCTTCTTGGGGATTTTTCGGGCAAGTCACTTCGTTGCCGTTTTCATCTTGGCAAACACACAAACCACTGATGCAGTGGGAGTTGTAGTAACAATAAGCATTCTCAACGCCCAGATAAGCAGGCGCACACAGGCCCGCTTGGCAAATCCCTGATTTGCATTCGTCGCTGCCATAACAGGCTGCCCCATCATTGCTCAGGCTAGCACTTGAACTTGATTGACTGGCTGCGGTGGGTATCCCTTTTAGCGATACAAGCATCTCACAACTACCGTCGCCAGAGAAAATAGTATATGTTCCCGCGACTGAAAGCCAGCTATCACCTTGCTTATTGATGACCAAATCTTTGCCCTTGCAGATGTTGGAAACGTAGTAACTTAAATGCACGGTTAGCGAATTGCCGCTCCCCAGATTCACGATAATCGACTGATTATCATTCCGCCCATTGAAAAACATATCTTTAAGTAAGTAGGTTTTCGCCTCCAATAGTTGTACTCCTGAGCGACGGGTTTGTTCATTGGCAAAAAGGTGCACGCTGGCGCTGGTTGGGTTGAAGGGTAAATTGTTCTGTAGATTCTTTGCGTGGATGGTTAGCTGCTCGAAGGTCACTTCCACGCTATCAATGGGATCATTGGTTTTGCAGGTTTCCTGTTGGGGCTTGCTGGGGGGCGACTCGCCCTGTGAGCCATAGGCGCTGACTGAATAGGCGCATTCACAACCCAGCGGTGCATCTACCACATTGATGGATGCATTGCGCGAGTTTTTATCAACAGTTAGTGGGTATTTCATCGCTACATCCGCGCCAGGGCAGGTATATTGCCGGTAGATGATAAATCCATCCAAGTACTTAGGATTAAACCCTCCCAAGTCGAAATCCCAGGTCAGGTGATGGTCAGCGCCGGAAGTTCCTAGTTTCAGGTTATAGGGGGCAGGCACCTTCGGGTTGGCCTGACTCCGACTTCCCCAGAACCAGTTTTCCATCCAAATAGAGTAGGTAATTGTGAACCCCTTGTCCGTAGCCTTCCACACAGCAGTTCGGGCATCGCTGGCGGTCATATCGGTATAACTATGCGAGCTTGCGAATTGGCCTAAAGCTGTCGGTGGATTTTTCTTCGTGTCCGCTGTAGCATTGCCCTGGAATTCGATGAACAAGAGCGAATCTGGATCGGTATAGAAGGATTCAGGCGCTGGCATACTGCGCGTAAATGTAGAGTAGTTTGCCAAATTTCCAGTGCGCACATTGCTGGCATCGGGAATGCGGATGGTCGGCAACCCTCTTACTGTTGCTTCGATGAATCCCCAGGTTAGGCTGCTATCGCTGGGCACGAAAGAGAGCAGCCGGAAGAAAATTCGTTGGAAATCGGGTTGGGGCTGGCAATCTTGCGAAGGGGGGACAGTTAACCAAACCGGCTGTCCCAGGATCAAACGAATTTGGTTACCTTCTTTCCCCGCAACAGCGAGATTATAGCCATATTTGCCAGGTTGTGGAACTTTATCGGTAAATGCCTCGGCATTTTCGGGTAATTTTTTAATCGGTTTATCATCCGGTGAACCGGGGTCATACCGATAAATTTCATAATAAACCTCATTGTCGGCTTCATCTTTCCAGGATAAAGCAACTTCGCAATCTGCTGCCAAGTCAGCTTTGAATCCCGTCGGCATGGCTGTTTTGTGATCTGGCAAGAAAATGCCCGGATTCCATTGTGGCAAGATATTTGCCACGATTCCAGCTACTGGCCCCTGACCTGGTTGGAAAACGCCCGCCTGACCAGCCTGACCAACAGCCCCTGGCAGCAATCCCGGCAAGATGCCCGGCCCTTGGCCTGCCTGACCGCCCGGTGGCTGTTGGCCGCCCGGCGGCACAATATTGGCACAAAAGATAATCGTTATTGTGGATACCTTGCTGATGCTGTTTTGACCATTGGTATCGAGTATATCCACCCAAATATCAGCCCAGCCGCCATCCTGGGCCAGGAATTTCTCAGCTTCGCCGCCTGCATGGATGGTGGCGCCAAAGTCAGAACCGCCAATGGACACCATGGGCAAGGCATGTACCCCTGACGAACCGGCTTTGCCATAGTAGGCATAATTCAGCGTGGCCGTTTTGACAGCGGCCGCCGAGTCAACCGTTACGACCACATTGGTTGTTAACGGTTCGGTGGTGCAGGCCTGTCCATAAAAGACGGGTGAAGTTAGAACACTTAGATTTTTGATTTTAAGCGCCGGTTGATTGGCGGGAGCAGGGCGAGCGGGGGGAGGTACGGGGGGTGGCGGCGGAGGGGGAACCGCTCTGGAGGGTGGTGGCGCGGCGGGAACCAGGATGGGCTGCCCCGCTTTGGGCTGACCCCCACCAAGATGGGGATTGACCGCTCCAATGGTAGACTCTGGTACCCCAACTTTTCCGGCGATGCTTTCTAATGTATCCCCTTCCTGAACGATATATTGCGCCAAATCCTGACGGGAAGCATTCATGTCGTACACAGTCACGTAGTGAACTGCCGATTCGCCCATTTCGCCCTGGCTGTTATACGCTCTGGCGATCAGAGCATAGCTGCCCGTCTCGACGGCTACCAGGGGGTAGCTCAAGGTCATGGGTGTCATCCCGCCCTCATCGGGGCTGGCCTGGGAGAGCAGCAATAGATCATCTGCCCACAGGTCAATGCGCGTCACGCCATCTTCATCGTGGCTGCTGACAAAGACAATAAATGAATCGCCTTTGGCGACCTGGGTTCCTGGCACAGGTTCCTGGATGATGACAGTGGGGCCAGATGGTAACGCGCCCTGGGCAAGCCCGAAAGGCCAATTCCCTGAGAGATATACATAGCCCAACACGGCCAGAACGCCCAACACCAAAATACCCACTGTCGCAATGGCTCCAGCCAAACCCACAGAAAGCGGGAATTTGCGCTTGCGAGCGGGGCGTTTTGCTCCCATAGCTCCCGCCTGCATACCCAGCACAACATCGGGCCCCAGTTGCAATTGGCTGCCTGCCGCCAAGATCGTCGGCGCGCTGATGCGCTGCCCGTTGATATAGGTGCCATTGCTTGAACCTAAATCTTCGATCACCCATGTATTCCCCTGCCAGGTCAGACGGGCGTGATGGCGGGAGACTTCAGCGTCGTCGATAACAATATCATTATCTTCCGCCCGCCCCAAGGTGAGCAGGTTCTTTCTCAGCGAGAATGCCTGCTGGGGTCGCGGCCCCTGGTGCATAACCAGGTAAGGTATTTCTGGGGGATGATTAGCCATGTTCTGCCCTCCGGAGTTTTCAAAATGAAGTAGGCCAGGTGGGGCGCACTTTTTTGTAAGTGCATCCCACCTGATTGCGTTTAGTTTATTTGTTATCCATCGCAACCTGTATAACTATAAGATGAGGTGCCCGACTGACGCTGGTTGCCCAGGCTATCGCTGGCGACGATATAATATTCAACCGTCCCCATTGGTGTGCTCATGCCATCATCCACCGAGATACCGAAATCCGACTGCCAATACTCCGTTGAAAGTTCGCTCATCCAGACGGAGTTCCAGCCTTCGCCATTTTTATTATAGTAGAACTGTGCCCAACTTACACCAGATTCGTCGCTGATACCGGCTTCTCCGTAGAACTGGCAGCTCTCCCAGACCAGATTTTTCCAGTTGATGCTTGGCCCGCTTGTATCGGATGGGGGCGCTTCATAGACATCGACGCTTGTCCAATGGTCGGTGGTGGAGTTGTCCATCTCGACAATTTGCAGGTGGTAGGTATAGCTCGCCGAGGGGCATTCGGAATCGCTGCCGCTGGCGTTCACCGGATTGCCTTCAAAATAGATCTTTTTGAAATTTCCATAAACATTCCAGTTCAGGGTGGTGCACTCACCGGCGTTGATATAGGGCGGCGCAGCCCAGAACTCAGCCGATGATTCAGTATAAGCCGTAGGTGTGGGAGATTTGTAGGGCGTGGCCGTTGGCGTTTTTGAACTGGCTGGTGTGGCCGTGGGGGTGAAGGAAGCCGCCGGAGTCGATGTAGGCGTCCAGGTAGGCTCATCGGGGGCCAGGGTGATGATGGGCAAAGTGGCCGTCGGCGTGCTTGTTGGCTCGGCCTGCTCGACAGGCTCTGTTTCTGGCGTATCACAGGTCACTACGCAGAAGCGCAGGGATGTCGGCGCGCCGCCCGCAGATGCCGTAATCAGATATTCGCCCTCGCCGGGCGGCTGCCAGAGCAGGTCGGCCCGCACCAGGGTGGAATCATTCACCAGGGGGGCAAGTTCACCCACGGGGATAGCCTCCCCACCCACGGTTACACTGATGCTTCCCACGCCATCGGGGCTGGCAGCGTAAACCGCAATGGGGATGGTCCCCATGGTGAAAATGGTACCCTCCGATGGGTACTCAATCCAGGTATTGGGGCCGCTGGCGAGATCGGCCAGAGCATCCGGTGATTGGGCATCCAACTCGCAGGCGCTGAGCGTCAAAGCGCATAAGCACATCAGCAGGGCCACGACCAGAGCTTGCGAAATATGATATGTGTTTCCAGATTTCATAGCGTACTTCCTTTTGGGGCTTTTTTGACTGTAGGTCACTCAGGGTACCTGAGGATTAAAGCTGGCTTTTCGATACCCATATGTATCGGTTGTAACGTCCACATATAGCGACATACTTTGGAACACGTTGGTATTGAAGTTATAGTAGACTCTCGAAAACTTTGCTTTGTTATCGTTGGGGATGAGATCAAACGAAGCTACACCGGTTGCCGGATTGAGAGAAACAAGCTTATATGTACCTGACGTTACCTTTGCGGCTATATCCGCTTCAAAATAGTCAAATGTGCCGTTACTATAGAAGATGATGCGGTCATTGCAGATGACGGTTGGGCACATTACATCACCCTGACCCTTATTATAAAAAAGCCACATGAGTTTGAACTCATTCGCTTGCTGCCCCGTGGTCAACAATTTTCGCAGAAGCGCTTCATTGGCATTCGGGGGCGGCGCCTTAGGGTCAAAAATATGGATGATTTGCGAAGTGCCCGCAAAAATGGGCGAAACAGGGCCATTCCCGGATATTGTTGGTTTGGCCTGTCCCTGTGCCCAGGTGCCATAAAAAGCCTGATAGGTGTAATTTTCATCATAGAACTCACTGATTTGCAAGGAACCATTGGCCGGGATCACCAACGCCGGTTGGCTGATGGGGTTCTCAACCCCATTATTACTCTGCCGGGTGAAGTTTAGCCCGACAATCGTGTAGGGGGTTTTGTTATAGACTGTGATTGAGCAGCCCGTATCCCCGCAGCCTGGCCCATATTTTGCCTGTTGTGGGGGTTGATTCTGTCCGTTCGCGGGTGGTTGCCCCCCCGCTGCCCCGTTGCCGACATGCACTGTCACCTTGCAGCCGCCATCCGCCGATTGGACAGTATATTCCTGGTTTACGCCTGCCCAAGAGCCACCGGCGGGCGCTTTGATGAGTAAATCATTACTTTTGCAGGTTCCGCCGATATAGAACCCAAGTTGCAACGCGTCACCGGTTTTGACTTGCAGGGTGATGGGGGTGTTGCCCGGCTGGATGCCTGCCTGGGGGCTGAAATCAATCTGGCCGAGATTATGTTTCCCAGAGAATAGATGCACTTCGCTGGCGGATGTATGGAAGAAATAGTTGGCCCAAAGATCAATCGTGGCGTTGCGGGGTTGTGGCATGGTTTGACCGCTGATTTCAACATCCTTGAAAGTGACGGTCACTTTTTCGTCATAATAGTAGGTGAGACAATCTTCGGGGTTTTTTATTGGCACCCGTTGCGATTCGCCGCCCTGCCCAAAGGCGCTGACGGAATACGAACAGGCACAGCCTTGCGGCAGTTTTTTGGGATCGAAGGCCATGCCTCCGGCCTGCTTCGTCACGACACGCGGCCACTCGATGGCTGTTTTGTGTCCGGGGCAATAATACTCGCTATATACGTGGAAGCCGCTGACATATTGATCCCGGGCCTTGTTGTCCTTATAATCCCAAAACAAATCATGTGAATCTTTATTGACTGCCACTCGCACGTTTGTGGGCGCAGGGATCACGGCGCTGGGCGGCGCTTGTGGCGCGCCCCATAGATACGGTTCCAGCCAAAGTTTGTATTGGAACGTAAAACCTTGGCCTTTTCCTTGATAAACCTGGTCTATGTTCCCATTGGTAAGGTCGGCATACGTGTGTGTTGCCGCGAAAGACCCCAGGGCATCGGGCGGTTTGTTGGCTTGCGCGCCGCTGGCTGCCACTTTGATGATAAGGTTCTGCCTCACTTGTTTTTCAGGCAGCCAGGTTTCCAACCGGTATTTGGTGGAACCGAAATCTGCCAGTGGTATGCTGCTACCTTGCCCGCGCGGCAAGCGGAAGACGGCATACGGGGCGATGATCGGCTCAATAAACCCTTCGGCATAGCCCGGAGCGTTGAAGGCGACTGGCTGGAAGATCAGGCGCATTAATGTTGGTAAAGGCTGGCAGGCTGGAGTAGACGGAACATCTACTATCACCGGGCGGCTGGTCGCATAATCGACAATTTTGCCTCCCTGAGACTGCCTTGCCACAACTTCGTATTCATATTTGCCGGATCCAGGCAATGTATCCATGTATTCCGTAGTATTGGCTGTCAAAACAGCAACATTCATCCCAAACGCGGAACCTGGCGCGCGTCGCTGGATGTCGAAATGGGTTTCTATGGTGGTGTTATCTTTCCAGGTAATTTTGACCTGACAATCACCCATTGCCGTGATTTGCACCGGATCGGGCGCGGCCATGCGCGGGTTGGGGTTGCCAACCGCTCCGGGAGCAGGATTAACCACCACGCCTGGCAAGCCATTTTGCCCCGCAACCTTGAGATTTCCGAGATCAGGGAAAGCCGCCGGGACAAAACCCGGCAAATTAATGCCGCCTGCTTGGGGTGGGCAGTATGTTACCGTAGCGGTATAGATCGGGCTGTAGCTGAGTTTGTTATTTTTGTCGTAAGCCTCAACCCGCAATTCCAGTTTGCCGCCAGCCTGGGCGAGATAGGTTTCGGCCTCTTTGCCCACATTCACATCAGCCTTGTATTCGCCCCCGGTCAATTTCATTTCAAGCTCAATATCCTGGGTTCTGACTCCAGCGCTGTCAATATAGGCATAGGCCAGAATCACTTTAGAAATATCCGCCAGCGGCTCGACTTTGGCAGTCGCACGCAGTACGGTAGCAAATGTGGTGCAGTGCTGCCCGTAGTATACCGGGCTGGGATTCACGGTAGCGCTTTTGACGGCAACCGCTGTGGATGGGTTGGCCGGGGCGGCTCCGTTGCGCTGTTGGACGCCCTGCTGCCCACTTGATTGTCCATTTGCCTGCCCATTCGCCTGTCCGCTGACAGGTTGAGGCTGCGGCGCGGCGCCCATCGGGGGGGCTTGGGGCAGCGGGATCAAAATCACCTGACCGGGCGTGATCTGTCCGTTTATAATGCCGGGGTTGACCGCCAAAATAGCCTCCACGGTTGTACCGGCTCTGCGGGCAATGCTTTCCAGCGTATCGCCCGCCTGGACAACATATTGGCCCAGGTTTTGGGTCGAAGCCGTAGACTCGCCAGCGATTACGTTAACGCTATGCGCCAGCGATTCACCCATCAGACCCTGCTTGTTGTAGGCGCGCGCCACCAGGGTGTAGGTTCCCTCCGCGGTTGCTACCAGTGGATAATTCAGACTGAGGGGCGTGATGCCATTCTCGTCCGGGCTAGATTGGGATAAAACCATCTGGTCGTCCACCCATAAATCAATCCGAATCACGCCGCTATCGTCTACAGCAGTGGCCGAAAAGAGCAGCGAGTCGCCTTTATTAATTTGTGTGTAGGGCTGCGGCTGCTGGATGACCACCCCCGGGCCATTCGAAAAAATATTTTCATCGGTTGTCTGGGATAGCCCAAAGGGCAAACGCGCCGCAGGGGAGAAGTAAAAATAACCCGCCACAGCCAGCACGGCCAAGACGATCAGGCCTGCCAGCCCCAAGCCGAGAACGCCTCCCACGATGGGCAATTTTGACTTCTTACGAGGCGCTTTCTGCCGCGGACGAGCCGCCGCCGGTGTCCCGCGTTGCACGCCCAGCAAAACATCGGGCCCCAAACCGATCTGGCTGTCTGCGGCCAGATACGTTGGCACGCGAATGCGTTGGCCGTTGATAAACGTGCCGTTACTGGAGCCTAAATCCTCAAGAATCCACTTGCCTTCCGAGCGAGTCAACCGGGCGTGATAGCGCGATACGCCTGGATCGTCGATGACAATATCATTATCATCCATACGGCCAATGCTAAGGATATTCTTGTTCAGTGGAAACGTATGCTTGGGCCAGGGGCCTTGTGCCATAACTAAAAAAGGCGGGGTTTGTGGTGGGTATGTCATGGTGTGTACTCAACTTTCAGGCTGGGAGTGGTGATCTGGATATAATCATCATCGGCGTTGGAATCGGTGCCGAATTGGAAAAGTGCAATGATCTGATAATAAGGCGGCCCAAGATTGGCTCGCAGGGAGGCTGTCACATCCAGCGGCGTATCCGGGCAACTCAGCAGTCTACCCAAATATTGCGAGAGATCGTAATTGCCTTGTGAAAGCACCGCCGGGTCGAAATTTCCATAATACGAATAAAATACACCCACTTCTCCCAGTTCATTGAAGGGATCGCCTGCCACCCAAATGCAAGGCAACGTCAGCGTGGCGGAATGGATTGTAGCCGTAGGTGGAATGTCGACGATGGAGAAATCCATAAAAGTTACCCAGGTCAGATTGGATGTATCATCACCGGGAATAAAGCCGATGTTGCTTCCCCCGTTTGAGTCAACACTGCCCCCATTGGATGTTGGCGCCAATGTGACGTTCTTTTTGGTATTTGCGGGTGGCTGTTGGGCTGCGGCCTCAACCTTGATCTTGACCCAAAAGGCGGCGTTGGCTTTATCGCCCCAACCGAACAACACCCCAGATGAATTACGCAATTTCCAATAGCCCTGGTAGGTGCCAGCTTGGGCAGGCGCCGTCAGATTCACTGAAACATCAACCGTCTGGCCGGGAGCCACAGTGCCCGTGGTCAATTGCACCTCTTGCGGCCCGCCCAGAGCGTCGCCGCGATCGAAAACCAGTTTATAGCCAGAACTCCAGGTGCAACTACCGTCGTTCTTCAAGCGCCAGGTTTTGGTGAAGGCGCTCCCGGGGGTTAGCGTAGTATTGTCAGGGATGGTGACATCTTTGACAAAACTGACTTTGTCGCAAGGGATCGGCGTTGCCGTTGGCGGCGCGGCGGCCGGCCCCTGAGCATTGGATTCCGTTGGGGGGGAATCCGGCGTGGTGGGCTGGTTCCCGGCGGCGGCAGTGGCTGCCACTTGGGTGGCCTGAGCATCCGCCGGTGAGATGGGTTGCAACCCGCCAGGGGCAGATTGCGATGCCCCGGCCTGGAGTGTCAGTGCAACAGCCGTTGGATTTGCCTCACTTCCAACGGCCTGGCAGGCCAAAATTGCAAATAACGGCATCAGACTCCAAAGGAGCAGTCGATTGCGATAATTAGTATTTTTCATGAAAACTCTCCTCCTGAGATGATCTGCTCTACGGCAGCCAGGTGGTGAAACTGACGCCAAGCACCCAGGGTTGCAATTCGCTGCCCCCGGTGCCAATTTGTTCCAACCGATCCACGCGCAGATAACCATAATTATTTTGGTCGGTGATATAGCAATAATAGTGACCTTTCGAGATTAACAGGCTGGGATACCAACTCATGATTGCAGTGCAGCTTTGATAGGTTGGAGATGCAGTTCCGACATCTGCCCAAACGGTACCCCTGCCGCCGAGCTGCCCAAGGGCATGACCGGGATTTGGATCGCTGGAGTTGTATTCCATATAGGCCATCTCATCCAGCCCGCCGCCGTTATCCAGATCGACGCCTTGTTTGGAATCATAATAATCGTAGAGTTCCACATAGGAGGATGTCATCGAAGAAGGCTGGGCAGGTCCCTGTGCGGGTGGTGGCGGCAATGTCGGCGATGGCGATGCTGTGGGCTGCACATTACCAGAGGCTGCCGTCGGGGATGCTGCGGGCGCTTGGGCGTAACTTTGGGTTGTAGCTGTGGGTATGTGGGCAACCTGCCCGGCCTCGGTGGGCGTAGAAATGGGTTGGTTGGCGGCAGCGATGCTGGTTGCCGTCAACGCGGCGGGGTCTATGGGCTGTAAACCCCCCGTCGAGCCTGAATCTCCGGGGGCTGCGGCCTGAACGGTCTGCTGTACGGCAGTCGCGGCCGCGTTCGTATCAAGCGTTGTCCCCGGAATCTCACAGGCCAGCGTTGCCAGAATTAAAACCAGCAATACTGAGATGATCGCCTCAAATTTTTTTGGGTTTGTCGGTTTCATATCAATAGTCTCCTGAGTAGTTTGACAATGTCACATTCGCGCGAATTTTCGACCATCTTTTTTGAAATGTGACATTGTTAAGGTAGTCAAGCAAGTCTTATCAGGGCAGGTACCATCCAACGCTCCGTCTTTTTCCTTGAATTATCGTAGCCCGCCGCGTTTGTTGGCAAGAGCGGCTGCTTGCTCATCGAGTTGATTGCGCAAATAATCAAGCAACTCTTCCAGGTCGCTAATCACAGCCGTCTGCCCACTGCGGACGTTCTGCACCTCCCCCCGCCAGGCTGAAGAAACGGTTTCTTCAGCCCATAAGCGAAGGACGAAGGTTTCGCGGGAAAGTTGTCTTTTGCTGGGCAAGGTCATCGTTTTTACTGTACCTCAAACTCGAGTGTGCGATCCAGTTCGCCATTTAGATAGAGTTCTACTTTGTATTTGCCCGTCGGCCATAAATTATCGTTGCTCAACTCAAAGTGCAGCGAGTTGCTGCCAGAAGTTATTTCCGTTTCTTCAATCAGAAAATTGGGATCGACGCCATTTGCCTCGACGGCAATCCAAACGGCTTTCACAGTCGTATCATCCGGAGCGTTTGCCAGATCTACAACACAATAAAATGTTTCATCTTGAGCGAAGGCTGTTGATGGTTGTGTTCCATCGTAGTCTTTTGCCATAAACGCTTCTGCGATATTGGCAGTGGTGGCGCTGAAATCGCATGCCAGGATGGACAGAATTAGCAGGGAGATGACCAAAACGAGTTTATAGGTGCGTTGTTTCATGTGATTTTTCTCCTTATCACTTAAGAGCAAAAACTGATGCGTATGATTGTGCATCAGTATAAATGTCTGCTATCTCGAAAATGTCTTCGCTGTGATTTTTATTTGCTAAACTGTGGGGACATTTTTTATGTGTAATGGCGAAAGACGGAACGCGAATGCCCCCTTTTTCGGCGTTCTCTCTGCAAAGACGTTAGCCCGAGCAGTTACTATTGGCTAGACCCCGCGGGTGGCGATGATATGGCCGGAATCTCGCAATGCTGCCAGATCGCGTTTGATTGTGCGGTCACTAACCCCCAGGGCCAGTGCTAAATGGCCCACCGTTGGCGCCGCGGCTTGTTCTTGGGCTTCTTGCACCAGGCGCAATAATTGATGCTGACGGCGTTCAGTTTTCCCTTTGATTTTCTCATCTTCGGGCGAATTCGCTGTCCAGGTAATTTCGACCCACTCGTTCGCCAGGAGCGGACGTCCAAGAGGCGCGTTGGCACGGGGAAGCTGCACCTTATTCTGACCGAGGATATGTTCATGGTAATCATCCCAAATCAGCCGCCCCGGGTCAATATCATGCAGGTAGGCGCGGCGGCGTTCAGGATCGGCAATATTTTCGGCGAATTGCATCAATAAGTTGTAGGCAGCTTGCAATGCAACTAATCCGCGTTCGCTTTCTCCAGCCGCCAGCAGGGCGCGATAAGCGCCCACATAGGCCAACAAGGGATCGCCAATGCCATCGGTCCCATTTTCTTCGATCCAGTTGAGAACCTGGTTTGCATAACCCACGGCTTCGCTGTGTTTTCCCTGGGCTGTTGCGCATCTCGCCAATCCCGCCAGGGGATCGTTGGTCATGGCGTGCAACCCCACCTCTCTCCGGAGTTCCAACCCCTGTGAATAAGCATCCCGCGCATCATCCACTTCCCCCAACTGTTCCAGCACCAGCCCGAGGAATACCCAACCGTATCCTTCCAGGCGGCGGTCGCCAACTGCCTGGCCGAGATCGCAAACTTCTACCAGTTTTTCGCGCGCCGAATGCAGATCGCCGCTATCACTATAGGTGATCGCAAGATTGTAGAGACTGGATATTTCAAAACGGCGGTCGCCGATAGCACGTCTCAGGTTGAGCGAACGCTGATGGTGTTCAATTCCCGCCTGAAAATCTGCCAGAAAATGAAATACGCCGCCCAGAGCGTTGTGAACTTCGGCCAGCAAGGCCTGATCGCCAGTTGGTTGACCGACATCCAGTGCGCGCCGAGAGTAGTCGAGTGCGGCATCATAATTGCCACAATTGAAGAACACCACGCCAAGTGCATTTAAGCTGATTGCCTGAGCTAAGGGGTTTCGATTTTCTAAACCGAGTTGATAGGCAATTTCCAGATGCTGGCGCGCCTGGGGATAATCGCCATGTTGCCGCAGCATTTGTCCCCATTTCACATGAGCCTGATGTTGAGATTCTTTGTCACCGGCTAGTTTTGCCTGTTCTACGGCATGGCGCACCGCGCGGATGGCCGCGGGATAGTCGCTAATCGCTTCCCAATAATCTACCCAGCGCAAAGCGATTTTTGAGCGTCGCTCTGGAGTGGTCACTTTGAGATTCTCAAGCAATGCGGTAAGCGCGTCCAAATCATTTTTTTGGTTTTCTCGCTCACCCAGGAGCGCATACACGACTTCTCTGGCGGCGCGCAACTCGAATTGGTGGACTGGATCAATATTATCGGAGAATTTTTCGAAAGCCTCCAATGCGCGCGAATAATGCAACGCCGCGGCGCGGTTAGCATACATTGATTTTGCCCGATCCCCGGCTCGCCGGTTATGTGTTGCGGCCTGATCCCAGATATGGCCTTCGGTAAAATGATGTGCCAGGGTTTCGATCTGGTCGGGTTGCAGGATGAGTAAATTTTCTCCCGCCCGTTTGTGTAATTCTCGCCGCGCCACGTGCGGGATGGCCTGATAGGCAACCTGACGAATTTTGTCGTGGCCGAAACGGTACGCTGTTGGCAATTCTTCCAGGAAGCGGCGGCGGACCAGGGCGCTGGCGATGGCAAGAACCTGGCTGAGTTCCATCCCGGTGGTGTTGCTCAAAAGCGAAAAATTAAATTCGCGGCCCAGCACGGCTGCTGCGCTTAGGACAATCTGCTCGTTGTTCGATAAATGTGCCAGCCGAGTGGCAATCGTTTTTTCTACAGCTTGCGGCAGGGGAAGTTCGCGATAATCGGATGTCGTCGTATCCCAGGGCGTATGCCATTCGCCGCCCTCATCTTGTTCCAATAGCCCTTCGTCGTGTAGGGCGCGCAAGGTTTCCAGAATAAAGAGCGGATTACCCAGTGTTTCTTGATAGAGGCGCGTTTCAAAGAGCGGAGCCGCTTTCGATATTCCTAAACTGCGACGGATCAATTCGCTCGCAACGGTGGAGGATAACCGCTCCAAAACAATGTGCTCCCGTATTCCCGATTGGTTCAAACCGCCAATTTTATGCCATAATGTGCCGCGTACCTGGGCATCTTCGCCGCGAAATGTGCCAATCATCAATACGCGGCTGGTGTGCAAAAGGGGCGTGAGCGCAATCAGTAAATCAATATCGGTTTCATTCGACCAGTGCAAATCATCCAATACCAATAGAACCGGAGTGATCTGCCCCCATGCCGAAAGCACACTGGCGAAGGCCTGCACCAGGCGCTCATGTTCATGTTGGGGGGGCAGGGTTGGCGCTGGTACAAGCCCAGGCAATTCCTGGCACAGTTGAGGCACGAGGGGGGCTAAAACCCGGAACCAGATTTCATCCACAAATTGGGCTAGCTGATTAATTCGCAATGCGGTCAGGCCACCTGCTAAAGCTTCGATGATCGCAGAATAAGGAGATGAGACATCGCCTTCGAGATTACGCCCCCACAGCGGTTGCACGCCGCGCCACTCGGCATCGCGAATGACCTCGTTCATCAAGCGCGTTTTTCCGATTCCGGCTTCGCCTTCAATTAAAATGGTGCCGCCAAAGCCTCGAATGGCTTCTTCCATGAAGCCGGTGAGCGCGTCTCGTTCGGCCTCGCGCCCTAATAGCGGAAGCTGTGCGGGACGCGATTCGTCGAACAACCAGGGCGTTAACGGCGATGGAGTCTTGGGCAAATAAGGCGCTTGCACATTGGGTACGCGCAAGGCAATTTCTTGCGCCAGGGTGCGCGTTTGTCGATCTGGCTGTAGGCCAAGTTCCTCTTCCAGAATATTGGCGCATGTTTCATATTGAGAGAGGGCTGCTTCTGGACGGTCGAGCGCGTAATACAGGCGCATGACTTCGCGGTGAGCGGCCTCACGGTAGGGGTCTGCCTGCGCCAGCTTAAGGGCAACGTCCAAAGCCGATGTGTATACCCCGTTTTTCTTCTCAATTTCAATCAGATACTCCAGAGTGCGCAGATACATTTCCCGCAAACGCTCGCGCGCAACCAGAACCCAGTCGTCATAGAAACCTTCCAGTAAAACACCCTTGTAAAGTTCTACTGCCTCATGCAAAGCCTGGGCGCCATTTTTTTTATCATCGGGGGTCGCGGCATCCAATTGCCAGGACGTTTCCGCTTTTTTTTCAAAAACGCTCACATCAATGAACAGCCCCTCATTTTCGGGGATGCGTATCTGTTGCGCATTGACTTCGAGAATATCAGGCATAAATTTACGGATGCGCCATAGCGCCTGGGTGAGCGCTTTGCGAGCGCGGGCTTCATCCATATTCGCCCAGAAAATCCCCGCAATTTTATTTCGCGATTGGAACTGCCCGCGATGCAATAGTAGATAAGCCAACAAAGCGCGCGCCGAGGCTGATCTTGGAAGATCGAGCTGTTCCTCGCACTGCCAGAGCGCAAAAGTTCCGAAGAGATTTGCACGAACTTGCTGTGAGGCCATGTATCTGATTATAGGTGAAGAATAGATAATCGCAATAGGAAAGGAGTTACCTGCACGGCTTTC
>JACNJM010000151.1 GCA_014382605.1 Anaerolineae bacterium | reverse complement strand
CGGCCCCTTTTATTTTCGAGTTTGAGTTGTTACTCTGATTTTTTTAAATCCAGCGCAGGTTTTCATCGAGCAGGCCATCGGCGATGAGTTGGCGAATGTGGGCGATGCGTTTATAGCGCGGGCCTTCAAATTCGGCCTGTTGGATGCCGACGCGCTGATAGGCTTCGTAGAGTTCTCGCGCGCCACGGCGAATATCCCATTCAGGTTGAAATTGGGGCAGTTCGCGTTGAATCAGGTCGCAGTTGACGCGATAGGTGCGTTTGTCCGGCCCGGCATCGGGGGCGTATTCGACGCGGCAGCCAGGTACGGCTTGGGAAACAATCTCAGCCACCTCACGGATGCGGTAGCTCTCGGCGCTGCGTCCTACGTTGAAGGCGCGGTTGTGGATTTTATCAATTGGAGCTTCCAGTATCGCCAGAAATGCCCGCGAAATATCTTCGATATGCACCAACGGACGCCAGGGCGTTCCATCGCTCTTCAGGTAGATCAGGCCGGTGGTGTTGCCCCAGGCGACGAGATTATTTAGCACCAGGTCAAAGCGCAAACGCGGCGAGACGCCGTAAGCAGTGGCGTTACGCAAGAAAGTTGGCGAGAAATTCTCGTCCGCCAACATGGCCACATCTTGTTCAACGAGAACTTTGGAGCGCCCATAGGGTGTTACCGGATTGAATTCGCCGCTCTCGTCGAGGGCTTCCTCCCCGGCGGCTCCGTAGGTGCTGCAAGAGGACGAGAATAGAAAGCGTTTGACTCCGGCGGCTTTCGCCAATTCTGCCAGACGCACCGAAGCGCGGTGGTTGATTTCGTAGGTCAGCGCCGGATTGAGATCGCCCAGGGGATCATTCGATAGACCTGCCAGATGGATCACAGCATCAAAGCCTTTGACATCATCCAATTCAACGTCGCGGACATCTTTAAAATTGTTCAGTACCTGCGGAGAGAATTCGCCAAAGGTGCAACGGGCGTAGAGATCGCTATCCATGCCGCCGACCTCATGCCCCGCGGCCAGCAGCATGGGGGTTAAGATCGTGCCAATATAACCGAGATGTCCGGTGACGAGTACGCGCATGATTTCTCCTGATATTTACCGCGGAGGACGCGGAGTGCGCTGAGAAAAAGCAAAGAAAAAAACTCTGCGTTCTCTGCGGTTCAAGATTTACAGAGCAATATCAATCCCATAGCTTCCAGGGGGCTTCCCCAGAATCCCATAGATTTTCGAGGATATATTTCTCACGCAGCGTATCCATGCACTGCCAGAAAGAATTATGCTTGTAGGCCATTAGTTGCCCTTCGTTGGCGAGCCGTTCAAGGGGTTCTTTTTCCCATTGTGTGCTGTCGCCTTTGATATAGTCAAAAATTTCCGGTTCCAGCACGAAGAAAGCGCCATTGATCCAGCTTTTTTGTAGTTGCGGTTTTTCGGCAAAAGCCACAACGCGATTATGCTCCAAATCTAGCGAACCGTAACGCGCTGGAGGATGGACAGCAGTCACCGTGGCAAGTTTACCGTGGCCGCGATGAAAATCAACCAGCGCGGCAATATCAATATCGGCCACACCATCGCCCCAGGTGAGCATGAAGGTTTCATCCCCGATATAGGGTTGTAGTTGTTTGATACGCCCGCCGGTGAGCGTGTTCTGGCCGGTATCTACCAACGTTACACGCCATTTGGGCAAATTATTTTCGATGCTTTCCACACGTCCGCTGCGAAAATCGACCGTTAAATTACTGCCATAGGCAGCGCGCTCGACGAAATATTTTTTAATCATCTCGCCTTTGTACCCCAGCGCGATGACAAAATCATTGAATCCGAAGTGCGCATAGATCATCATAATATGCCACAGCATCGGATGTTCGCCGATCTCGACCAGCGGCTTAGGACGAATCTCGGTTTCTTCAGCCAGCCGCGAGCCATAGCCCCCGGCCAGTATGGCAACCTTCATAGGGTGGTTTCCTCATCGAGATGTGAGATCACCACCGGGTCAAATTCGCCGCCGTGTCCCTTTTTGGCGAACATCTCTTGCCCCAGAACCAGTTCCTTCCAGATCAGAAAATGTGTGCTTTCCAGATGTGCTTCACGCGCTTCGGCATCACGATAGATTTCGTAGAGTGAAAAATGGGCCGGGTCTGCCTGATCTTGCAGAATATCGAAGCGCAGGAAACCAGGTTCGGTCGACATACTGGTGCGGACATTTTCAATAATCGCGGCTTTATACGCCTCGATGTGCTCGGGCTTAATATAGTGGTGAAACTGAAAAACGAGCATGGTTCTGCCTCCTGAGCGTGTTCAGCACACATCCATAAAATAGTGGCTCATATGGCAAATCTGTGCAAACGAGGTGACAGTCACTTCGCAAGTGACTGTCACCTGCACACTTTTTACAGATGAGCCAAAATAGTTTCGATACAGCGCGCGTTTTTATCGTAAAGCCATTAAAGTCTATTTTTCAATAGCGGCCACAGAATTGCCCTGATGGTATCCTTGACCAATCCGGGCGTATTCCAGGCTGCCCATTCGGCGAGATACGCGTGACAGCACAAGCGCTCCAAGACACTCATTGATACGCTTTGAAGCGATTGGTGATACTCGTAGAGCCAGCGCCAGCGGCTGAGTTGCAGGCGTCCCTTTTTGTTGGGATCAAACCAGGCTATGCGATCACGGTAGGATGGGTAAGCGCGAATAGAAACATTGTCGTGATCGCGGCGCAAAAATAAGTATTCAGGTATTTCGATAATGTGGCCGCGCAGGATTAATTCGGCCAGCAAGATCATATCCGAAGCGACGAAACTGCCAATTAGCGGCGTTTGCGCTAAAATGTCGCGGCGCATGAGGCCGAAAACAGGGTTGCAAGAACGCGGTTTTCGATAAAGCCTCATATAACTGCGATAGCGTTTGCAAAGACTGTAATCGAAGAAATCCAACTCGTCGAGATAGTGTCTCACGAATTGACTATCTTTGTCGATGATGGTTGTGCGCGGGTATACCAGCGCCGCCTGCGGATTTTGATCGAGCGTTTCGATACAACGCTCAAAAAAGGTTGGCGCGCAGATGTCGTCGTGGGCAGCCCACTTAAAATAAGGGGTTTTAGCCAATTCGAAGACACGATTATAATTCCAGGCGGCGCCTCGATTGATAGCTTCGCGAAAATAGCGAATGCGATGATCGCGCTCAGCATAGGCTTTGCAAATGGACTCGGTTTCATCGGTAGATGCGTTATCCGATATGACCACGGCAAAATTATCAAAGGTTTGCGCCAGAATCGAATCCAGCGCCTCGGTGATAAATTGGGCTCCATTGAATACAGGGATTCCGATTGTGAGACGGTGTTTCATAAATGTGCAGCGATGCCTGGAAATCAGGCTATAATTATGTTCAAAGTATCATATTTACGAAGAATGACATCTGGTAATTGAAGTGCCCAAACTCCGGTTTTCGTATCGCGTAATTCTGACTTAGGATACCATAACATTTCAGGAAAACCTCTATGCATTACAAAAAACAGACTAAAGTACCAGCTTTGATCGTAGCGATTGTGGCCTTGTTGATCCTGGCCGCGGTCGCGGTGTTCGTGTGGACCATTTACTACGCATATAATCAAGAGGCTGTACCGCAGCCGATTGTTCAGGATGATGGGCCGTATCTGACCGAAATGCCTGCATTCACGCCAACTCCGTATGCTTTTCAGGGGCAGGCATCTATTCAGTTGACCTGGTTTTCCAAGCCGCCCTTCGATGAAAATCTACAATCGCTGGTTGAAAATTATAATTTGTTGATCCTTACACAAAAAGACGAAGCTGTCCTGGACGAATTGCGCGCTTTGGGATATTCAAAATCTGTCCCGCAATATTTCCGTCTGGATGCGATCAACGATCCGGGTTCCTGCACCGATGAGCCGCCCGGGAATCAGGTGGCCTATTTTGCGGGCGATTTTTGTACGATTAGCGAACAGCACCCCGACTGGTTTTTGCTGGACTCGCGCGGGCAGCGAATTTTCGAAGATACGGGATATTATCTTATGGACCCCGGAAATGCGGAATGGCGTCAATTTTGGTTGGAGCGCGTCGAGATGAGTCAAACCCAAAATGGATGGTTTGGTGTTTTTCTGGATAATGTGGACGCCAGCCTGGGGCGTGTGCAAAAACATGACGTGATTCCCTTGCGCTATCCCAATGATGGGGCGTATCAAACCGCTGTTGAAGGTTTTTTGAAATATATTTACGAGGGTTATTTTCACCCCCTGGGCAGGCCGCTATACGCCAATATTGTTTCAAACCGAGGCTTTGATGCCTGGTACGGCTATCTTAAGTATCTTGATGGCGCCATGGATGAAGGCTGGGCGCTGGATTGGGGTGACGGGTATTTCTCGAAATCCGAATGGGAAAACCACCTTACCCGTGCGGAGATCACCCAGGAAGATGGCAAGATCGCTTTGCTGGTTTCTCCTGGAGACCGCCAGGCGCTGTTGCGCCAGCAATTTGCTTTAGGCTCTTATCTCCTGGTTAATCATGGCCGCGCGTATTTCCGTTACTCCAATTCAACGGCTTATCGTGAAAACTGGTTGTTTCCGAATTATTATTACGACCTTGGTGTTCCGGTCGGGGTTCGCTATCCAGAGGGCGATCTTTGGCGGCGGGATTTTACCAAAGGGTCTGTAATTGTAGACCCGGTGCAGCATACGGTTGAATTTATTCTGCCGTGAGCGTGGCGAGAATTTGCCGTCGAATGCGGAAGCCCACCTGATCCCAGTTATAGCGGTCTTGAGCCAACCGGTAGCCAGCCTTGCCAAAGCGGGCGCATTGTTTCGGGTTGTCGAGCAAATCTGATAACGCGCTGGCTAGTGCGTGAACATCGCCGGGCGCAACCAGATAGCCGTTTTCATCCGGGATGACAAAATCGGGGATGGCTCCAATTTGAGTGGCTATGATGGGTAATTGATAGGCCAGCGCCTCAATAAATACGGCTCCAAAAGGCTCTTGTTTTGTAGGCACGCAGAAAATATCTGCCGCGCGGTAGTAGTCTGGCATCTCTGATGGTTGTACTCGCCCAACCACACGAATTTTGGGATGTGTAATTTCAGGTTGCGCGCCAACCAAGGTAAGCCGCGCATCAGGATGTTTGTGCAAAACCAGTTTGAAGGCTGCCAGTAGATCAGGGCCACCTTTGCGTTCCCAATCGATTCCCGCGAAGAGTATATGTTTACTAAAGACGCGTTGTTCGATTACTCGCTTTTCGTCGAGCGGGATATTGCTGCCGCCGTATACGCAGGAAATTTTCTCGACGGGGCAGGCATATTGCTCGATGAGTGAGCGCGAAATATTCGTGCTGCGTGTAAAAATGTGGTTGGCGTTGGCATAGATTTGCTGCTCGCAGTCAATCCATGCCGAAGCGAATAACTCTTGCTGGGTGAAGCCTGGATAATTCAGATTTTCAAGATGGGTATGATCGGTATAGATAAAGTGGGGAGTTGTCGATGAGGCAGTATCAAACAGTGATTGTAATTGAAGAGAAAACGCGTAAGGGCCATTTTTTTTTGGAATAAATTTCGCATAGGCATTGATTTTCTTAAAAATGTAAGGCGTGCGCAAAAACGATTCTCGAAAGCCAAGCTCCCCGCGCAAGATGCGAAAACCATAATACCTGATGACCGCAAAGATATTTAGGAATAGGAGAATCTTGCGAGCGCGCAAAAAATCCATGAGCGTGAAGACTTCCAGTACATATTCCGGGAAGTGCTTTTCGATCACCTGAACAATACTTTTGTCAATTGGATGTGTATCCCAAACTCGGAAAAGCGCGATTTTCTTCATTGCATTTATTGCTGCTCGCGAGAAAAAACGAAATACAGTTGGACAGGTTCGGTATTATAGAAAAGGTGGGTGTGGGGAATTTTGCCTCCCACACCCACCCTTTGAGTTATATATGAAACGTGGGCGAAACTGGCCCTGTTTATGCGTTCTGTCGACGTTGCCGCCACCAGCCAGAGGCCGCGATGGCAATCACAATTAATATCAGAACCAGAACACCAGCCATGGTTGGCAATATCCACGGTGCGCGGCCTTGTACAGGGGTTTCGGGCATGAGTTCAGTGAGCGCAGTGTCTTCAGCCGCAGTAGTCCCTGGGGGAGCTTCATAGGCAGCAATTTCACGTGTGTCCGCACTGAGAATTTGGTCGTTGACGACAATTGAGAAATTGCCAGCCAGGCCAGTGCGCAGCTCGGGATTGCTGAGCGCGTCTCCGGCTAATTGCAAGCCAGCGACGTTGCTGCCTAACACAGCCAGAAGTACGTGGTCGGCGTTCCAGGGCGATGTTATGATTTCAAGGTAGCCCACACTACTGCCCACCGGGATGCGATAGTCCACTTCCAGCACGTTTTGTGTGATTGTGTTGCTGCTCATATCCAGAGGCGCTGGTAGGGCGCTGTTGACTTCACTGAGCAGCGCCAGTGAGGAGGGCAAACCAACGAGAATTAGATTCCTGCCACCGAGAATTTCATCGGGAACAGAATCGGCAAAGGCGGCAACCAAATCTGTAATCGCAGGATCAGCTTGATTGCCAAGATCGAAGGCCACTTTGGCGGCCACTTCCCAGGCTGCGGGGTCGCCCGTAGGAACGATGAGAGCAGTCGAACTGAGCAGCGGATGCAGCGAATAGGGAGCCGGATATGTATCCAGACCGAAACTAAGCGCAGTGGAGATGACCTGGGGACTGGTGGGGATGTGCAATGTGCTTTCAGGCCAGATGCGCACCCAGGTGCTGCCAAGCCGCGGGTCGATGCAATAATCCTGGGGAATTAGCTCAGCGCTGACACGGACTTTATTGTAACCCGGATAGGTTGTTGTTGGCGGAATGTTGATGCGTGTCTGGTTATAGTCGGCATTATCATCATTAAATTTGATGCTGCCAACATCTTTGCCATTGACGGTGACAACCATGCCCGAAAGATCGTAGTTCATTAATTTGGAGTGACTGAAGAGCAGATCGAGATAGGCGTTGTTATCCAGAACTTGCCCGGGGGGCAGATAAAACTCGTATTCGGTGACGCTATAGCCAACGCGCCAGAGTTTTCTGTCGGCATAGCCTAGATCAGCAAAAGTTTGGTCGATACGTTGTTCGATATTGGCTGCGGCTGGCGCAATATTGGCAACGATGACAAAATTTTCCTGGTCGCCAGTTAGAATTTGGCCCGAACTAACGGCAGTAGCCGCTTTGAGAACCCCCATATCATCAATGCCAGTTGCCAGCAAGGCGACGTAGTTTGAATTCCACGGAGAGACGGCCATCTCGATGATGCCGTCGCCGGTTTGAGCGCCTTGTGAACCCAACGCGCTTTCGCCTGGCTCCACGGGGAAGGCAACTGAACCGAGCAAGGAAAGATTCGCCGGTTTGCCTACGAAAATGAGATGATTTTGCCCTAACTCATCGGGGGTAACCTGACTGTTCGAGCGCAGCGCTAATTCAAGGCGACCGCCGGTAAGCGTGCCAAAACCACTGGCAACGGTAAAAGCTGCCTGTAATTCGCTGATGCTGGGATTGTCCGGGACAATGAGCAAAGCTTGATCGGGCAAAAATGAATTTTGGAAAATCGGGCGAGGTAGCAAAGCCAGATCGGTTGACGGAGCGCTGATAGCATGTGGGAAATTGAACAACGAATAGGGGTGAATGGCAACCCGTGTGCGCAGGTCAAATTCGTCGCAGCTTCCACCGGCATCCAGTTCTACAATCAGTTGGTGATCTCTTCCGGGGTCCAGCGCCTCGATGGTCTCCAATGGAATTGGAATCGTCACCACGCGCTCGCCACTTTGTTCGAGCAAGATTGTATCGAGAATCTGGTCATTGAAAAATACCTGCAGCGACCCATCGATTGTGTTTTCCAATTGCGCTGCCAGCGTATCGGCGGCCGAATCTGCCGTAGCGCCGACTGCGTTTTCACCGACGGTAAAAATCTTGATCGCCAAACGGACTTCACCGGCCTGGGTAATTTCCCAGTTTGCTGGCAATGAAAAAGTGTAGGTGAAGGTGTCGAACGGCCCGTACAGTACTTCTTCGGTGTAATCGAGCAGGTTGAAATAGATCTCGTCTCCGCTCTGCTCCGTGGGAAGATTTACTCCCTGGGCAGGTTCATCTGCGGGGGGGGGCTGATCATCCTGCGCATAGGCAGGAGAAATCAGAAATGTAATAACAAGTATGGCGGAGGTGAGGGCAAAAAGTTTCTTCATTTGTCTTTCTCCTTAAAAAATTGGCAGCCCTTTTCTGCAATAATTATCTACCACTCTAGGCGATTATGCAACAGTCCTTTGGTACGCTTCTGCGATACTTCGGATCATTTGTTGGCGTGAAAACGCACTTTCAATGTGCTGGCGACCACATTCGCCCATGATTTTGGCGTGCTTGGGGTCGGCCAATAACTGCATAGCTGCATTTGCCAGGGCGTGGGCGTCGTTGGGTGGGACGAGCAGCCCGGTTTTGCCGGGAATTACGACTTCGGGAACACCCATTACATCGGTGGCTACTACCGGCAGACGGGCAGCCATAGCTTCAAGGATAGTCAACGGGAATGCTTCCCAATCTGATGGTAACACAAATAAATCCAACGCGCCCAGTAGCTCAGGAATATCATTGCGCATTCCAGGGAAGTGCAGGATTTTTGTCAGCCCAGACTCAACTGCCAGCGATTTTGCGGCGGTCATCAGCGGGCCGTCGCCGATCCAGATGAAATGGACATGGGGAGCCTGGCCGTGGATTATCGCGGCGGCTTGAACAAATAGCAGCGGATTTTTTTGCCGACTCATGCGCCCCACCGCGCCGACCAGCGGCACATCCGGTGGAATATTCAGATCGTCTCGCGCGGCAGTTTTTTGCCGTGACACATCAAAAAGGGTTGTGTCAATGCCGCTATGAATGGTGATGAACTGCTCTGTGCTGCCAACCCGATAGCGTTGGGCAAGATCAACCTCGGCGCGCGCCACGGTGATAATTTTGCAGGTCAGCCAGCGTGCCGCGCTACGCTCGAATAAAGCGATTCCCCGCGCCGCCAGCGGATGCACGCCCGCGTGAAATGCGAAACAATGCGGCGAATAGATCACCGGAATGCCTGTGCCAATGGCCGCCAGCCGCGCCATAAACCCCGGTTTGGAGGCATGCGCATGGATCAAATCAAAGCTGCCCCCTTGTATCGCGCGCCTCAAGCGCAGCAAAGCACGCAAATCGGAGAGCGGGGCGATTTTGTAGCGGTTCATGGGGATGCTGAAAGCTGTCACTCCCTCGATTTGTGTCAACTCCGCGGCCAGCGCATCTCCGCCTTCGGACATGCAGGCGAATGTCAATGCAAATTGGGTTTTGTCGAATCCTGTTGCCAGCCAGCGCAAATACTCGCCTACACCGGCAGTCGATTTCCCGATTTCAAAAACGCGAATTTTCTTTGGGGTCATATGGCCTTTATGTAAAGTTGCAGCGTTTGCGCGACCATGCGCTCGAGCGTGTACTCGGCCTCGACGCGCTGCCGCGCCGCTTTGCCCATCTGGGCGATTTGCGCCGGGGTTTCAATCAGGCGCAGGCAAGCATGAGCCAACGCAGACGCGTCGCCAGCGGGCACTAGCCAGCCGCTCACGCCGTTTTTTAGCACGCCGCCGATGCCGCCCACATCGGTCGCTACAACCGGCCTGGAAGCCGCCATGCCCTCGAGCAGGGTTAGTGGCAAGCCTTCGCGCAGGGACGAGAAGACGAGAATATCCAGGGCTTGCATGGCGGCGGGAATTTCTTCGAGGAGGCCGGTGAACACCATCCGAGAGCGGATGCCGGCTGCCTCAGCTTGACGTTCGAGACTCGCTCGCAGTGGGCCATCCCCAACCAACATGAACCAAACCTGGGGGTGTGATGCTGCAATCAGAGCCGCGGCCTCGATGAAGTCGCAATGCCCCTTGTCGGGAACCAGCCTCCCGACTGCCCCCAGGAGCAGCACATCCCTCGGGATATTGAATTGCGCCCGAAAATGGCTACCCACTTCGGGCCGCGCCGCGAATCGCTGCATGTCAATTCCGTTTGCAATGCTGGTAATTTTTTCCGGCAGCACCCCCGTTTTGGCAACGTGATACGCCTTGACCTCATCCGAAACGGCAATCAAAATATCGGCAAAGCGCGCTGTAGCTCCGTAGATGCGTCCCAGCGGGAATTTTGCGGCCCAGGGGTCTGCGCTATGCAATGTAGAGATAACCCGCCCTGCGCCGCCCATGCGCCCCGCCAGCCGCCCGTGGAAATCGCTCTTGAAGAGGTGTGTGTGAACGACATCCGGGCGGAGACGGCGTACAAGTTGGTACATGCGCAGCAACAAGAATGGATCAATGCGTCCCAGGCGCGGCAGGCGGTATAGGGGAATGCCCATGTGCCGGAAGTCGTTCTCCAGCGGGCCGGGGGTGCAATAGCCTACATGGATTTCGTGTCCCGCCGCGAGTATGCCCGCAGCCAGGTTGCGCAGCAAAATCTCCGCGCCGCCAACTTTGAGGCTGTCAATGAAATACAGAATTCGCATAGAGCAACTCTTCGTATAGCGCCTGGTATTTGCGACCGACAATCTGGATGGCATAATTCTCTTCGACGCGCTGGCGCGCTTTCTGGCCGAGTTCGAGTATGCGTTTTGGATTTTGAAGCAGCGTGTTGAATGCGTCGCTGAGATCGTGTTGATTGCCTGCTTCTACCAGCACGCCACAGGCGCCATTTTGCAACATTTCGGCGGCATTGCCAACGCGGGTGACTACGCAGGCCAATCCACTTGACATAGCTTCTAGCAGGGCGTTAGACATGCCTTCCGAAACCGAAGGCAGCACGAAAATGTCGCTGGCAGCCAGATACGGGCGCACATCGCTGACATTGCCGACGAAGCGTATCCGCTCGCGTAATCCCAATCTCAGGGTTTGTGCGGCCAGCGCCGGGCGGTCGGGGCCGTCACCGACCAGCAGTAAAAAAACATTTGGGTGGGTTTGTGTTAACTCGTTAAAGCTCTCGAGCAGCAGGGGCAGCGATTTCTGCGGTGAAAGGCGGCCAATATAGAGCAGCACTGTTTTTTGTCTCAGGCCAAGTTCAACTCTGTGCGACTGGAGGTCATTTGCGGGGTGGAATCGCACGGCATCGACACCGTTATGCATGCGCTGCACGCGTAAAGGATCAAAACCGGCTTGCAATAATTCAGCGTGCATGGCCTGATCCAGGGCGATAAAACGCTTGCCCCAACGCCGCAGCAAGGCCAGTTTGACGCGGCCGCGGCGCGTGGCTTGTGAAACCTGCACGTCGCCGAATTGGCCGCTGTTGCCAAATTTGACGATCGCCGGTTTGCGCAGCGCTTTGCCAATCAGAGCGGCGGCAATCGCCGGGGTGAAGGCCAGGTGCGCATGGATAATATGATAGTCGTTGCGCCGCTGCCAGAGCTGCCACATAGCCCCAAACAAAAAATTGAGCGATTCGAGCTTTCCCGAGCCGCGCGGCTGTATGCGTTGTACCCAAAGCCCATCACGTTCTTCATAATCCGGCAGGTTTTGCGCGCCGCGAGTGATCACACCGACGATAAGCCCCTGCCTGACCAGTTGTATGGAAAGTTGCTCCGCCTGTCGTTCGCCGCCGCCAACCTTGAGCGGCGGGAATTCATTGACCAGCATCATAATGCTGAGGTTTTCTTCCACTCGTAAGCTCTATTTCATTGATGGGCTGGCAACGTCCAATGATCGCCAAGCCATTGGTTAAACTCGGGGTCTGTTGTGGGGGTGTTGAGTTCGCCTCCCCAGGGGTAGATCGTGATTTCTCCGAGCGTAATGCCGCGGGTGGTGTCATAAATATCGATGCGGGCAAAATCAAGCCCCTGGCCGAGCGTTTCAGCCGCCGCCACGATTTCGTCCAGGGTCTCGGGCCTGTCGGGAAACGGCACTGGTGGTTTTTCGATGTGCTTGGGAATATCAAAGGGTTGCCAGTTGGTATCCACAAATACGCCTTCTACCATATTGTGCAGCGGCGAATCTTCATTGATGGCGATGACTTTACCATCAAAGGTGAAGCAACGGTAATCGATCAGTACGTCGCCAACGCGCGGCAAGAGCAATTCTTCGACCAGAATAAGCGGCGTGATGTGCTGGTATGCCCATTGACTCTTCGAATAGATCGAGTTCAGCCAGGTATTGCAGTATTGGATACATTCTTCCTGGGTGATGATGTATTGGGACATATCGCGATTGCCGAGATCTTCTCCGCTTTTGTAATAGTAGATTACGCCATCTTTGCAAAGGACATTCCAGCCGCAGCCGTGGTTTGCCCGAATAAAGTAATTTGCAGGCAGCGTGTCAAAGGGGATGCTTTCAGGCTGTTCGGTAACATAGTATAACTCTGCAGTTCGGATGCCGCGTTCTTGCGCATAAGCCCTAACCGCGTATTTATCCTGAATTTGGATGAAAAGTGGATTGCGATCATGTTTCATGCGCCAACGAACTTTCCAGGCGAGATCTTTGGGTGCAAGATGCAGTGCATCGAACAGGCGTGCGCGATAGATCTCCAAACGCGTAGCAGCTCGTTTTTTATATTTCAGCAGGTTATTCCCCATGAGTGATTTTCTCCCTATTAGATTAATTGAGTCAGTATCACAATTCTACCCGAATATTTGTGCAAAACTGTTCCAATAAATATGCCAGAATACGCTTATTCGCGCTGTGGTAACGCTTGCAGTTGCTTTTATGCGAGTTTTTCGTAGCATGTGAGCAGGCGTTGTGTCCAGGCGCGGGCATTATGCTCTTGTGCAACATAGGCTTTTCCCGCTTCGCCTAATGTCAAGCATTGGTCTGGGCTATTGAGTAACTGAATGAGCGCTTGTGCAATTCTTTCGGGTTGGTGAGGGGGGACGACGATTCCGCGCTGCGGGCTGACAACCTGGGCAATATCACCGACATCAGTGGCAACAATTGGTAAACCCGCAGACATAGCCTCCAATACGGATAAGGGTAGACCCTCCCAATGAGAAGAATTAACGAAAATATCTGCGGCTTTTAATAATGCGGGCACATCCTCGCGGGTACCCAGCAGTCGGGCATGGCTGTGTAAACCGCTTTGCTCAATTTGCCGCGCTAAATCATCTTGTAGGAAGCCAGTGCCAGCAATTGCCAGAAAAGTATCTG
Organism: Anaerolineae bacterium; assembly: GCA_014382605.1. GTDB lineage: Bacteria > Chloroflexota > Anaerolineae > Anaerolineales > UBA11858 > NIOZ-UU35. The sequence goes on along the minus strand of JACNJM010000151.1, from coordinate 6,681 downwards.
GGTATGTTTTTCGCAGAATCGCAAAAGCAGACAATAAATCTTCATAACCTTTTGGTGGCAATAATCGTCCCACGGCGATTAGCAGCGGGCGTTGGGCATCTCCCGTTATCTCTGCGCGTAGTTTGAGACGCGCCTCCGATGTGATATCCGGAATTTCATCTACTGGGTTGAGCAGAATTTCAATCACTTTAGACTGTAGTCTGGGTTGATGCACTTCAGCCACCGAATACCCCACAGCAAAAATTTTGTGCGCAAAATGTTGTAACGTCCAGGTTTCCAGTTGATCTCGTCTGGGATTGGATGTGCGCGGGTCTTGCCAGGTTGAATGGAGCATACATACCGACGGGGTTCCGGTCAGAGCGCCGAATGTACTCCCCAGAATATTGGAGCGCGGCAGATGTGTGTGAATGACGTCAAACTGCTCTCGGCGCAAGATTTGCAATAAGGCGAGATTCTCTTTGGGGCTAAGCAGCCGGTCGCTTTCCAGGGTGTAGACGACCGCGCCATGCGCCTCAAGACTTTCCTGAAGTAGAGCGTAGCCCAGGTTAATGACTGCCAGTTTGTGTTGAGTGGAATGCTCAAGATTGATTTGTTGCAGCATTTTGGCAAACGTTAGAATTAACATTTGCGCGCCCCCCACCGTCAGACTGTCTATCATATGGGCGATATTCATAATTAGTTGGCTTTCTTAGGTGAATGGAATGAATACGACAGGCCTGGAGCAGGCTTGAGCAACGCCTGGCAATCCGGTTTTAGCAGGTCTTTGTCGACTTGTGCGGTTGAATATCCCGATCGGAGCCACGATTTAAAATTTTGCAGCGCGCCATAATTTGCTTTGCCGACGACAGTCGAGATGAGTAACTTGAATTTTTCGCCAAATTGTTCGAATGGGGAATAAAAAAAAGCTCGCCAGAGATAGCCAAGCTGTCTGAAACGCGGCGCATTACGGGAACGCAAATGCCAGCTACGCTCCAGCGCCCAGCGCGCTTTGGCCCGTCTATGCAGAAACGGGCGTTGGATTCGATGCGGGTATGTCCCGATTTGCGACAGGGCGATATTTTCCAGATAAGTGAAGCGCTCCCACATGCGCTCGTGTGAAATATTGGCGCTATGCCAGCGGTAGACAATCAACGGTTTGGGGATGAAACCAATTTCATGTTGTTGCAGGATGCGCATCCACAGTTCCCAATCTTCGCCCCAGTGCAGGGTTTCGTTGAAGAGACCAACTTGCTCGAAGAGTTCGCGCCGGAACATGGTGGCCGACGGGTTGCCGACAAAGTTGTGAATCAGAATCTCTGGGGCTTTATTTTTGCCCTGGGGGATGCCGCGTTGTTTAACCGTCCACTCATCGGAGTAGGTATCCCACCACCAGCTATGCGTACCTACGAGCGAGTCTTGCGGGCGTTCCTCTAAATAATCCGCCTGCAGCTGTATTTTTTGGGGCAGCCAGATGTCGTCGCAGTCCAAAAAGGCGATTAAATCCCCGCTAGAAGCCCGGATGCCAGTATTGCGCGCTGCGCCCGGTCCCTGGTTTGCTTGTGTGATGAGTTGAATATCGTAGCTCGAGAAACGTTGGAGGGCCGCGCGCGTGGCATCGGTGGAACCGTCGTCTACAATGATGAACTCATCTACAGGCCGCGTTTGCGAAAGCACGCTGGTAATCGCATCGCTGACGAATTTCTGGCAATTATAGGTAGTGATGATTGCACTCACGCGGGGATGGTTTGGCTGGCTCACAGGGATATGCCTTTATTTCTGAAGCGCGCCGCGCAACATGGATTTACTTTTGGTAATTAAACCGGGATCAAGCCAATAGACCATTGTGATATAAACACCCGCACCCAGGATTATGGCTGTGATGAGTTTGGGAATGTCGGCAAAATTAGGTATCAGATGCAGCGGCAGGATGGCAGCCCCCATGATGATAGCGCCCCAGAACGCGGGCGAGATGGTTTTTAAAACTTGCCGTAAACCAAAATTGACGAAGCGTCCGGCGACAACTGTATCCAGAGTGACTTTAATAAAAGCCAGCAGTACATGCCCTAGCGCAACGCCGACCATGCCCCAGCGCGAACCGTACCATAAAATCGCGATGGTTAGCGGGAGTTTGATGAGGGCCAGCTTGTTCAGAATATCGGGTCGATTGATGGCTTTGTAGAGTACGCCGGGAATATGCCCCAGCGCGGCGATCATCACGGCGATGGCAATCCAGCGCATAACAGGAATTGAGGCAAGCCATTCATTGGAATAGAATATGCGAATGATCGGAGCGGAAAGGATTGCTAGTCCCACACCCGCAGGCAGAATTGCCAGCGAGGTATAACGCAGGTAATTGCGGTAAACGCTGCGTAATTCATCCTGATCCCATTGCAGGGTAGAGAGAATGGGGTGGGCTACCCGGTCTACGCCCAGGTTGATGGTGCGGATGACCAGTTCGGGCATGCGGTAGGCCAGCGTGTAGTAGCCCAATGCTGCCGCGCCCAAAACCCGGCCTACGATCAAATAATCTACATTGTTGAGCAGCACACCAATAAAACCGATGGCTACAATATGTCCGCCGAAGGTGAGCATTTCTTTAGATACCTGCCGATCAAAGACGCGCGTAGGCCGCCATTTACCCAGAATCCAATTCAGAATGACAACGATAAAAGCGCTGACGATTTGCCCCCAGATCAGGCTCCAAACGCCAAAACCGGCCCAGGCCAATACAACCGATACCAGCCCTTTGCTAAAACTTCGGCTGAAATCAGGGATGATTTTGATTTTGAAACGCAAATTCTTTTGTATGTGCGCTCCGGGGATCGCGCCGAGCGCGTAAATTGGCAGGGTGAGTGCAATCACGCGCAATAGCGGTGTTACCGCGGGTTCACTAAAATAGGCTGCCGCGAAGGGAGCCGCCACCCAGGCAAGGAGATAGAGCACAATGCTCAGGATTGTGCTGCTGTAAAAAGCGATATTGGAGGCTTCTTCAATTTTGTCTTTGCGGGAAATAATGGCGGTGCCCATACCCAGTGTATTGAGCACATCAAGATAATCAATCACAACAGTGGCATAGCCGACCAGTCCAAATTCCTCGGGCAGCAACAAGCGCGCCAGAATGATGGTCGTGATGAAAGAGAGCAATTTGCCGACGATAAAAGAAAGATACGACCAAAATGTCCCCTGTATGGCTTTTTTCTTTACAAAGGCTGAACGCGTTTCAGCTTCAGATGTCATGGTGGGGAATCAGGACTTTTGCGTGGCTACTTTCTGGATAGCGATTTCGTATTCTACCATTTTGGGTATCGCCATCGCAATACCAACGATTAACCAGAAATATCGTTGATAGGCATCATGAATGAAAACCGATGCCAATAAATAACCCAGCAGACTCACCCCCACCGCGGTTGCCATATCGGCTATATCGCGCAGACCCTGTGCTTGAAGATTTTTAGCGCCCCAATAGATATCGCGCAAAGTGATAATCACAATTGCCAGGAAAAATATCAGCCCGACAATGCCGGTTTCCGCGAGAATTTCAATATACAAATTATGCGCTGAGCGTTCTGTTGCACGCGGATCAAGGCCCACCTGACGCGAATAGGCCTGATAATGAATCGGATAATTATCGTAACCAACGCCCAGAACAGGGTTGTCCAGAAACATATTCCAACCGACCAATAGTTCACTGGTGCGCCCGCGAATGGCTTCGTCCGCGCGCAGGCTGTTGCCGGAACCCGGCAGGAAGGATAACATCGACTCAAGCCGTTCGGTATATTGCGTGGGGATAAACTGAAATAGCATTACCCCAAGCAGTAGCAAAATGAGTAAGTTTTTCAAGTTTGGGGTACGGTAGAGTAACATTAATCCGATGACCACCGCCAGGGTGACGAATCCACTGCGCGAGTAGGTCAGTATCACCGCAGCAACCGTTGCACCAAATGCCCATACGGAAAGAATCCGCATCCAGCGATTTTTCTCGTGCCAAACCCGATCCAGCGCCAGCGGGACCAGCACCGTCATAATTAGCGCGTAATAATTGGGATCGTTGATCGGTCCGCTAACGCGGTTCGTGCTTGAGGCTCCGACGAGAACTGCCGCACTGGTTTGCGCAAAACCGAAGTAATTATTGCCGTATGTGCCTGTGGCATATTGAATAACTGTCAGTGTCCCCAGGAAAATACCCGCAATCAGCAAAGCCCAAATAACGCGCCGAAGTGTTACGGCGCGTTGCAACAGAATCACGACCACAACCACAATCATCGCATTCTTGATATACAATTCGAGGGCAGCTTGTGAGCGTTCTGGGCTGGCGGCGTATAATATGGATGCGAAACCTACTACCCCATAACCGGCAAGCAGCGCCAAGGCGCGTTGCCAGCCTATGGGTTTTTCGTTATACGCAATCCAGCGCATCAAAATTGCAAACAAGAGCAAGAAGACAAAAGATTTTGTTACCGATGGCGCCCCGTGGAATACAATGGCAATATCGGAGATATTGGTGTACACCATAAATGCCAGCACCAATAGCCCCCATTCAACGCGCGCCACAGAAACAATGAAGGCGAAAGCGCCGATGATGATCACAAAGAGTTTGAGCGTATCGGGAGTAGTAAATACAAGAAAACCAGCGCCCACGCCTACGCCAATCCCAATCAGGGCATACATGATCTGAAGCCAGGGGTTGGATTGGTTGGTAGAGGAGACGTTCACAGGACGACCTCTCGCGTGGGTGCTGGTAAATGGGCGTGATTTGCCATTGGAGCTAGAACCCGATCAATGCGCGCGTCTTAAACAAGATCAAACCACTTTCATCGTGTTCAGCTTCTTCCAGGGCGCCCTCGGCGCGTTCAACGAGAACCGTAGCGCCGTCGCCTTGCAGGCGTTCCCCAATGCCAACCTTGGGGCTGAGCAAAATCACCTCGCCATCATGGCTAAAACGCATGGGGGTCGAGAGCGCCATCTGGACGCGACCAAGTGTGCTATATGCTGCTTTGCCGGGTGTATCTGGCAACATGATCGAGAAAGTACTATCATCCCAACGACCGATAATATCGTTCCCGCGCAGCTCTTTTCGCATGATAGCGGTAATCTGGCGCAATAGTTGTTGAATAACCGGCTGCGGCAGAACTGTCAAATAGTTGCTCAGGCCATCCAGCTTCACCAGCCCCAGTGCAACCAGCGTGTCGGGAGATTTTCCCGTGAGTGAATCGAGTTGATCGGTGAAATAGCGGCGGTTATATGCCTGGGAGATGCCGTCAACCTGTGTTCGTTCCAGTAGCGCTTCCAGGGGTGTGCGCAACTGTTCTCGAACAATAGCCAACACAGCACCAAGCAACAGGCCCAAAGTGAAAGCCAGGGCCGCATCGCGCACAGGCTGTGGGCGGACTGGTTTTATAGGTTGCGTGGCTGCATCTAGAATATCAATATCGTAAACAGTGTAGAGATCTGAAATATACTCAACCGCACTCTGACTGAGGCTGTTGGCAAGCACAGTTACAGTTGCCGGATTCGGTCCCTCCACCGCGAGTTCAAGAATATTGGCATCCGGAAGCACCACCGTAAAGTATTCATAGTCGACCATATTTTCAATGCCGAGACCCATCTTTGTAAGCGTGTTATTGTAGACTGTTCCGCTATTCAGAATTTCAGCGTAGGTGCCTACAATTGAACGCTTATCTAACGCGACCAGGCTGCTAACGATCTGGTATTGATTTTCATCCCCGATGGCTTCAATATTGGGGCTGACAATGAGCAGCGTAGAGGCGCGGTAGATGGGGGTTGCGAAATAGACAAACCCGAGCGCAATGATCAGCGCAGAAAAGGCAGTTAGAAAAATTATCCACCAACTACGCCGGAGCATTTGGAGATAAAGGCGAAATTCCATTGACCGTCCTCCTGATTACTTATGTAGTAATCTTAATAAAACATAAACACTGTATATCTGCTAACAATTATCTCACTGGATATATGTAGCAGATATAAGAAAAAGGTACCAATACATTGTACTCTTCCACCAATCTTTTAATTGTTAAAAAATTGGCGTTTATTTTTGCTTTTCGAATTGGCGGTGAACAATAGCCGCAAAGTGGATTTCAATAAGCGCCTTCTTGCTGAAGAACCGAAAAAAGCGTGCGCACGAATATTTGAATATCCAGGCGCAAGCAACGCCGCTCGATATACGTAATATCCATCCGCAGGCGCTCATCAAATTCGCTTTTACCACGCCCCAGTAATTGCCATAGACCGGTAACCCCGGGCAATACATCCAGGCGCTCTGTATGCCATAGCGCATAGGTTTCTGCGCTGAAGGAAGTTGGTCGGGGTCCAACCAGACTCATTTCGCCGACGAGGACATTGATGATTTGCGGCAATTCGTCCAGGCTGGTTTTGCGCAGGAATGCGCCAATTTTTGTGATACGCGGGTCGTTGGTGATTTTAAAATCAGGCCATTGTAATTCATTTAGATGAGCCAGTTCTTTCTTTAGCTCTTCCGCGTTTGTTACCATGGAGCGAAATTTATACATTTCAAAACGGCGCCCACCCAGACCTGTGCGTGCTTGCGTGAAGAGAACATAAGCTTTTGGGTCATCAAGTTTGATAAGTAGCGCGCAAACTCCCATCACGGTGAGCCACATTGGCGTTGAAACAATTACAACTGTGAGATCAAAAATGCGTTTAACAAGCAAATAGCCTCGATTA
>JACNJM010000190.1 GCA_014382605.1 Anaerolineae bacterium | reverse complement strand
TCCAGACTGGCGTATTGGGAACAAAACTCTCGACGGTGTAATTGGCCGCAGCGGGCATGGATTCGCCGACAATGCGCAGGGCTTCGTCCATCTCGTCAGAAGCGAGTGTACGATGCAAGGGGTGCAGGCGAATGAGCAGGGATTTAAGTTTCATATTCTTCACCACAAAGGCACAAAGACACAAAGTTAGGTGATGAATTTTTTGTTTTTCTTGGTGACTTCGTGTCTTTGTGGGTTATTTATTCTTCGATACGATAGAGCAATTTCGGGTCGCGGCGCATTTCGCGGGCGGTGAATTCGTAGATTTCGTTGGCGTTCATCAGCGAGACTTTGGCCGCGCCAATTTGGGCTAAGGTAATTAGCCCAGCTTTTTCAGCCCGCGCGCCCATCGGGTCTACCATCGTCTCGACGCCTTGATCGATGTCACGTACCAACATCTGGAAGGAATCTTCGTAGGTTTGGCCGTTCTCATCAGTAATCATGCCTGTGAAGGTTTTTAGATAACGATACTCGACGCCTTCAAGCTCTTCTACGTGATGGAAGAAGGTCATGCTGTCGTTGTAGGACAAACCGATGACCATGATCTTGCCATCGAGTTGGCGCAATTTCCCGAAGAGGGACTTACGCTCGTAGCTGCTCTTGTAACGCTCGGCGGTTAGAAATTCGGCCTGCGCCCCGATGACGGCAAAGGAATAGATCGGGTGGAAAACGCGCTGGCTGCGCGGGTCTTTGCGCACCAGTTCGGTGATGATGCCCATATGCGAGGGGGTTTCGTTGACATCCCAGGGCGCGCCTTTGCAGAAATCGAAGTTAAAGGTCGGCATAATCAACGTGCCGTCTTCGCCAAGAACGTGCAGCAGGGCGTCAATCACGGTCTGCGGGCCGCCATCCACGCCGCCGAGTGATTTATAAGCTGAGTGAACGAGCAGGACATCACCGGCTTGTACACCAATGGCCTGGAATTCAGTTACGAGTTGGTCAAATGTGAGCATAGAGTCTCCAAACGATGAATATAAAATGGTTCAATTGAACCATTTTATATTCACTTTAGCGCCAATACCCCAAAAGCCTTGGGCCGCATCTGAACATCACGAAATCCGGCCTGTTTGAGCCGCCGTACCACGCCACTGGTCATGCGCCCGCCCGATTTGCTCTCCGGGTTGCCGATGTAGTGAAACATGCGTCCGTTGGGTTTGAGTACGCGGTACGCCTGCCGGTAAAATTCCAGTGAATACAATTCGCCCGCCAAGCTGAACATGGGCGGATCGTGAATAATGGCGTTGAACTGACCGGCCGAAAAAGTTTCGATGACATCGTTGCTATCGCCGATGATCTGCTCAATTTTGGGGCTGCCAAATAAGGATTGCGACCAGGGGTTTTGGCGGGCAATTTTTTGCGCCGCGGGGTCAAGCTCCACGGTGGTGATATTGGCGGCTTGTTCGGCAGCCAATATCGCCGTGTAGCCCAAGCCCGTCGTGGTATCCAGCACACGCCCGCCAAAATGCCCCAGCGCCCTAATTTTTGCCTGCGTATCCCGCCAGGGGTCGGTATCTTTGATGCGGTGCATCGGCAGGCCTGAAACCAGCATGGTTGGCGCGGCCTGAGTTGGGTAAAGCGTGTACACGCGCTGAAAAGTCTCGGAAAAAGATTGAATGACCTGCGCCTGTCCGCCTTCTATCAAAAAGCAACCGTTTTCGTTCTCGGCAATCTCTGCGGCGGCATCCCAATTCAAACGCTCACCCGTTGGAAAGTAAATTCCCTGCCCGTTCAGTTCCGCTTCAATGGTGGAAATTCCCAAATCGGGGGAAATCTCAACTGTGAGGGTTTGATCCCGCAATTGCAGTACCGGCTGAATTTGATAGTGGGAAAGGACGATCATGCCGACAAAGCCATCTCATAGACTTCGAAAAGTTTGGGGAAGTTCTTTTCCCAGTCGGCGCGTGATTCTGCCAATGAACGGGCGACCAGGCCCATAGCGGGCAATTGTTCCCGAAGGTTTAACGTCCGAAGGATTGCCTGCCGTAGAGAGGGGATGTCGCCATCTTTGAAGAGCCAGCCGACTTGGCCGGGTTCTATAACCCACTCCTGATTGCCGGGGATGTCGGTCAGCAACACGGGGGTGCCGCAGGCCAACGCTTCCAGCAGCGAAATCGAGGTTCCGTCGCTGTGGGAGGTGCTGATATATAAATCGGCAGCGCGGTAGTAATTGGGCAAATCAGCCTGATTGACCAATCCGGGGAAATGCACCCGGTCAATCAGATCGGCTTGCATGAAAATACGTTTGATCTTGGGGGCCAGCGGGCCGTTGCCAAGCATCAGCAGGCGCAGCTCGGGGCGCTGGCGGGCAGCCTGCACAAAGGCGCGGGCCAAATCTTCTACGCCGTAGATGGGCGACCAGCCCCGTGTGGAGAGCAACACAAATTCGTCGTGGTTCCAGCCAAGCCGGGCGCGCAAGCCGCCGTCATCGCCGGGGGCATATTGGCGAATATCAGCTCCCCACGGGAAGGTGACAATTTTTTCGGGGTTCATGCCGTAGCCAACCGCCAAATTGCGAATGGTGTCGCAATCCCCCAGGAAGGCTGCGCTGCGTTTGAGGGTGTATTCGGTGGCACGCCGCCACCAGCGATTGCGCCCGGCATCCATCAGCAGGTCGTAGCCCCACGACATGCTCACAAAGGGGCGAAAGCCGCTCAGGGCAGTCAGCAAACCTACAGTCTGGATGGGGCCAGCTTGAACAATATCCGGCTCAAAGGTGCGGATGATCCTCCTTAAACTGCGAACCAGCCAAAAGGAGTCTCGCAGTTCCGCTTTGGCGTTGCCGCCCGCCCAGTGGAGTTGTTCAATCTGCGGGGGCAAGGGCCGGTCATCGAGGGCATGTCCGCGACTTTCCAGCCTCAGGTAGCCGATTTGATGCTCAGTTTGCGCTAATTTTGATAGAAAGCGGTGGTCATGGGTGGTGTATTCGCGGGAGAAGTATAAAATTTTCATACAAGGTTAAAAGTTGAAGGTTGAAGGTTACAACTTTCAACCTGTAACCTTCAACGGTGCTACGCGCCGATATTCTCCCAACGCAAATCCATACCGGAGGGCATATCGACCAAAGCTCTTTTGCCAACAAGTTGCTCAAGCTCCCAGGGTTGGATAGCCCCTTTGACGTTGGGACGCAGAGGTTCGACCATTTCGGCGGTGATGATTTCGCCAGCCTTGATCTCACGGGCGGCGCGCAGGCAACGGCGTTGCAACCAGTAGGTCTCTTGCTCGCTACCGGTGATAAATTTGTCATACGAACCAAGGGCGCGCTCCAACGTGCGGACTTGCAGCACCATCTCGGCCCAGTTTTCGGGGTTCATGGCGAATTTATGATCGGGGCCTTCGCGGTCGTTGCTATCAGTGAAGTGACGCTCGATGAGACGCGCCCCCAGCGCCACCGCGCCCACCACCGGAGCCGGGCTGTGGGTGTGATCGGACAACCCCAAAACAAGATTGGGGAACATGGCGGCATAGGTTTTGAGGACATTCAAGTTGAGATGGTCGTAGTTCGAGTCGCGGGCGGTGTAGTTGGTGTTGCACTGGAACAGGACAATCTCGTCGTTATGCGGCTGGATGGCACGCACCGCCCGCACCACATCGCTGATGTCGGCTGCACCGGAAGCAATCAAGATCGGTTTGCCCAGTTTTGCCATGCGAACCAGCGCATCCGGCCACGACATGAGGCCAGAACCGGCTTTGTAGGCCGGAACGTAGGCATCGAGCATATCAATGGCTTCGTAGTCGTAGGGCGAGGAGAAGTAATGAATGCCAACTTTGTCGCACTCTGCTTTGAGGATGGGCGTCCACTCAAAGGGCACGGAGGCATCGGCATAAACTTCGAAGACGCTCTTCTTCCAGGCAGCCTGATGGGAGAGCTGCCCGCCCAGCGATTTGAAGCCATAGTCCGAGACGATCTTGGGGGCACGGAAGTTCTGGAATTTGGCCGCGTCGGCTCCGGCTTCTTTCGCCAGCCGAATCAATTGTTTGGCGCGCTCCAGGTCGCCGTCGTGATTGGCGGCAATATCGGCAATGAAGTAGGTGGGGTGGTTGAGGCCGACTTTTTGGTCTGCGATGGTAATTTCAGGGGCGGGAACCGTCATAGAGAACTCCTTTACTCAAAAACGACTCAAATGGAATAATAACAGAGATAAACAGGGACAAATCTATTTTCTTCCGCCAATCACCATTCTGCTTTCACCATTTTTTTCAACATCTGTGGATAACCCTGTTGATAAAGTCGGGAAAACTGCTCAAGGCCTGTGGATATTGTAGGAGGTGTCTCATCCAAGTCGCGGATTAGCTTGTCTACTCGCATCGTCAGATTTGGGGAACGCGCTGCCTGTAATCCCGCGGCGGATACTGGGATGGGCGCAATTCGCTCGGGGTTGAGTGCAAATATCCTGGCAATTTCTACCCCAAAGGCATATTTGCTCATGCTGTCATTACTAAAAACATGATATAGACCGCTCAATCTCTTCGCCAGCATTTTTAAGAAAATTTGCGCCATATCGTTGGCAAGCAAGGGACAGAAGTATACATCCGTAAACCCTTTGACCGGATAGCCTGCCTTCAGGTTATAAAAAAAGAACTCTGCCAGACTACGTTGACCGAGCAGGCTCCAGCCAAACAAGTTGACTCTGGCAATGATCGCAGCGGGGTTGACTTCATGAACGGCGCGTTCTCCGGCCAGCTTGGTTTGAGCATATACGCTCAGGGGATTGGGTTCATCTTCTTCGGCATAGTTTCCTCTAACGCCATCAAAGACTGCATCGGTAGAAACGTGCAGCAGACGCGCTCCGCCCCTGGCGACATAGCGAGCCAGTTTCCGGGGAAGCTCAATATTCAATTCCCCGGCCAGTTGGGGATCTTTCTCACAAGCTTCTAAATTTGCCAGGGCGGCACAATGGATCACCCAATCGGGTTGTACGCTGTCTACGAGGCGTTCTACTGTGCCGGGGGTACGCAGGTCTGCCTGTTGAACCGAAAAAGCCTGTGTTATCAAGGGGTGACGGTTGACAATGCCAACCACGTCATGATGTTGAGCAGCTTCTAAAGCAATATTGATACCTAGTAAGCCGCTTACCCCGGTGACTAAAATTTTCATAAACTTTTGCCCAATGCACTGCTAGCGGGCCACGATAGAATCGTCGGGGCTATTCAAACTTGAAGATTATGTTAATTTTCCTTGAGCAAAATCCTCCTCAAATGGAGCAATGATCTTTTTAATTTCATCGAGTTCCAGCCATTCGGTGTTATCGTCGCTGGCGTAGCGGAAACCATCGGGAACAGGTTGTCCTTTTTCTTGCCACTCACCGCCGAACCAGAACGCTTCCACCGGGAGAACTACATACATATCGTCGAGTTCAATCGTCGAGCGCGATTCGTCACGCGAAATCATCATCTCATGCAATTTTTCCCCGGGGCGAATTCCGATAATATCCAGTTCGGCATCGGGGGCAATTGCTTTTGCCAAATCAATGACTTTCATGCTGGGAATCTTGGGGACGAAGACTTCGCCGCCCTGCATGTGTTCAATATTCTTAATGACGAAGCGCACGCCTTGTTCGAGCGAAAGCCAGAAACGAGTCATGCGGTCATCGGTTATGCTGAGCTTGCCGCTGTCGCGCTGGCGCAAGAAAACCGGCACAACACTGCCCCGGCTGCCTACAACATTACCATAACGCACACAACTCAGGCGGGTGGCGTATTTTCCGGCGTAGGCGTTGCTTTGTACAACCAGTTTTTCGGCGGCCAATTTCGTTGCTCCATAGAGATTCACCGGGCTGACCGCTTTGTCGGTACTCAGCGCAAGCACTTTCTTGACTCCGCTGTCGAGGGCCGCATTAACCACATTGCTGCTGCCAAGAATATTGGTTTTGATGGCTTCCATCGGGTTGTATTCACAGGCCGGAACCTGCTTGAGTGCGGCAGCATGCACGACAATGTCGACACCCTGCATGGCACGCTTCATGCGCTCCAAATCACGCACATCGCCGATGAAATAGCGCAAATTGGGATGATCGTAGCCAGCGGTACGCATTTCGTGCTGTTTGAGTTCATCGCGGCTGTAAATAATTATCTTTTTGGGTTGATATTCATCCATTAAGATGCGAATGAATTTTTTACCAAATGAGCCAGTGCCGCCGGTAACGAGGACAACTTGTTCTTTCCAGTTCATAGATACTCCAAAAGTTTTTCACTACAAGGGCACAAAGGCACGCAGGATGCGCAAATTTTTTTGTTTTTTTTGTGTCTTCGTGCCTTTGTGGTTAGTGTTTTATTATTGCTTCCGTATTACAACTAACGGGTATTGTCCGTTTTCACCAAAATAGCGCGGCGCGCGCGCTTCGAGCCAGAATAACAGACGCAGTAATATGCGCCCACCAAAACCGGAATGTACAAACGTACGCAGGTGCTTGACGCTGACGGCGCGCCAGACGAAGATGTCAAACGCCATGATTGGGGTAAGCTGTTCTTTGAGCCACTCAGCATCGTACTTGCGCACGAAAGTACTCTTGCGCTCCTCGCTCTCGGGCGTTTGCACCAGTTTAGCAGGATGCACTGGCGCCTGAATTCCAAAGATGCGCCGCAGAATACCAATAATGCGATTCATCCAACGCATGGGCTTTGCAAGCAAACGCGGGATGAGCGCATCTCCCCAGCCATTGACCACCACAGCTTGCGCATCATCTGCCAGCACCCGATACAACTCCTGATAGGCCAGGATATGCTCATCTTGCGGCAGGTGATGCAGCGTGTGCAAGGAGACAACGCCATCAAAGACTCCCGGCGCAAAAGGCAGATGCGCCACATCGGCGACCACGCACAGGGCATGGTCCAAGCCTGCGCGTTTGCGCGCATCAAGCAGGGCAACGTGTGAAATATCGGCACAGACACGGTAGTCATAGCCTTCGGAATAGGTCAAATATTCCGGGTACTGAATTGGCCCGGAACCCGCATCGAGCAAATAGCGTCCTGTCGGTTTGAGATGCCGGTTGACACGCAAATGGCAGCGATGAATATAGTTGCGCGACACCGGGCGTAAATCTTCATAGCGGGCGTTCTGATAAACGCCCTCGCCAACTTCCTGCCAGCCTACCTGGTCGTAGAATTCGCGTACTTCTTGTTTAATATCTGTCATGCCTGTCCTATAGATCAATCCCGGAAATATCGGTGGGATCAATATTCGATAATACATGCCGATAATAACTCAGCCAGCCGCGCAAAATTTGCCAACTCGAGGTTAGTGATGGTTTCGTGTCGGCTACGTAATCCAAACGCTGCATGGTTCTTCCAGTAATTTGCTCGATGGTCTGTGTTTCCAGTAAGGTGAGTTCGTTTTTCCAGCGCGCAACCGGCTGAGCGCTGATGCCAGCCAACGAATCGGTAAAGGTCGAATTGCCTTCCCAGGGCATGCCCAACTCCGAAGGGGTTTTCAAAGTATCCGCGTACTCAATTTCCAAGAAATCCATCAATTCTTTCAGCGCATTTTCCGGATTCTGTACCAGGTGCTCGTATGTGAAGATCAAATACCGCTCATCGCCATAGCTGCGCTGATTCGCCAATCCCTGTTCGGCGCTTTTTTGCCAGCGCAAGGCAAATTTGCGCGGCAGCACTTTTTTGCGCCGGGGGTGATAGGAGACGAAAACATCGCGCGGGTCTCGCATCACATGGATGCAGCGCGCATCCGGCCACCAGTCGAAAATCTGCTCGGCGAAAAACTCGTTGAAAATCGATTTTTCCAGCCAGTAGCGCGTTTCGGTGCCAAGCAATCGGTAGACCTGACCAAATGCCAGAATCACGGCAGCTAATAAATCGCCGTCATGACGATAGCCATAATTCTCTATTTGCTGCTGGACCGTCAGGCACATCCGGGCAAAAGCCTGGATTTTGCGTTCAGCATCAGGGAATACATCAAACTCATCGGCCATCTCAGGGCGCAATTCAAAGAAGTGAAGCAAATACCTGGCAGCAAATTCAATGCGTTGATCGGCATTCAGCTTTGCGGCCTGAGGCAAAAAACCGCGAAAGAAGAAGGTCTCATACGGATAGACAACCACCTGAGGATGCCCATCGAATAAAGCTCGCAACAGGCTGGTGCCAGAGCGCGGATGTCCGCATAAAAAAATGGGGCGATCGCGCAGGGTTTCATTCATTGGCAGATTCATCTTCCAGGCGTGACAGGGACCAATCAATGGGATCGCCGACTAAATAGCGGAAGGTATTGCCAAAACGTTCTATCCCCTCCGGGCTGAAGACGCGTTCAATGCTCCAGTTTTCGACGCTCTTCCAGATGTTGGGAACCCGCCAGGGGTAAGGCTGTGGGTACTCAAAAAAGAAGCGATAGGCATAGCGCCAGGCTAATTCAACCTGTTCTTCGGACAAATAATAAACTCTGGGGTTTTGTAAAACTTTTTCCAGAAGCTCGAAAAATCCATCCCAGGAATCGGCGTCCAGCGTAAAGCCTTTACCGCGGTAGTGCGTCTGGCCAGAGACGATTACCGGTTTGCCAATTAAGGCCATCTCCATGCCGGTGGTGGTGGTAAACACCAGGCCAAAGTCGGCGGCGTCTACCAGATCGTAGGTGTTGATGGTCGAATCGGCGGGCAGCACGCGCACATTTTCGGGGAATTCTTTGAAGCGCTCCAGCAGAATATCATATACAGACAATCCCCAGCCAACGCGCTCGCCGGGATGCACACGGATGACCAATTGCGCTTCGGGATGCTGGCCGAAGAATTTTATCGTGCGCGTCATCCATTCGGTCATCGATTCGCTGAAAAGATGGCGGCCCAACGTTAAACTATCACCCAGCACGTTGGCAGGAATCAACACCAGGGGGCGAGAATCCAGACCGAGGTCGCGTCGCACCGCGCTCCCACCTACTTTGGGGGCATCCTGCCATTGGCGGGCGAAATTCTGCCACAAATTCGCACCCTGCCGGGAAGCAAATAACTTTTCGATGCGCTCTTTCTCGATTGTGGTCAACGGCGTTTTGCCACGCGCTGCCCACAAAGCCGAAGTATCCTGGCGCATAACATCATCGTTCTGCGCCAACCACATGCGACTGTCTTGCTCGCCAAATTCATAAGTGTTAACCGGGATGCCCAAATAGCGCGCCACGCGGTAGGTGATGCCAAATTCCAGAATGCTACCATTGGGCACGACGACAACATCGGGACGCTGTTTCTGCATATAGGCCAGCATGCGGCGGGCATGGATTTCATTGCGCTCCTGACGCAGATAATACAGGACGCTCTCGGGGTCAATATCTTCGCGCAGCAGGCTGTATTGCGTATCACGGAAAGCCGCCGCGGGCATCTGCGCAGCCAGTTCAGCGGGGAGTATCCGCGCCTGGGGCGCATCGAGCAAAGATTCGATGCCAATAAACGGCTTGACCTGCTCCACAACGCTTTTTACATACATATCCTGGCGGCGCGAATCGAAGCGGTTGATATGCTTCTTCCAGTGAGCATAGGGCAGGTAGGTAAGCGTCACATCATGCCCCAATGCCGCCAGCGCCAGACTGGTGATGAGGGTATGCTCCAGCCAATAGCGCAGCACACAAAATACCAACACGCGTTTGGGTTCCTGGGCGTCAGTTTTTACGGCCTGAGCCTGTTCCAGCCATTGCGGCAAATATTTTTCGAGATTATCAAGGTGATACCCCCCCACCGGCGGCTCACTATTCTGGCGCAGCAGCCAGTAGAGTTCGGCGGTCAGGGGCAGGTCGCCCAGAATTTTTTTGGCAGTTTCTTTTGCGATCATGCGATGATTCTAACCACGAAGGCACACCGTTCGTGCCGCAAGCACGCCGGTGCGAGACGGCAAAGGCACGAAGAAAAAAACTTTGAGTCTTCGTGTCCTTGTGGTGATATTTATTGCTCTTCAATGCGCCACTGCAAACGCGGACGCATCAGGCCCATGCGTGTTTCGGCCCATTGCTTGCCGGGCGCGCCCATGCCATCTACGGTGAAAGTCAGGGCGCGCTCGTCCATAAAATAGCGTTTGATGCGGAACGAGCTGGCGTTCATACCCACGGTGTAGCGGCCTTCATTGAGCAAATCGGGCGGGATAGTGCAAATGCTTTTGTAATGCCCCGCCGGGCGGATGCCAAATTGATTATACTGTTCCGGCTCGTCGGTATCGAAGGATGTGAAGACATACTCGCCGCGGGCGCTCATCAGATACAGGCCGACGCGCAACCCCTGGATAGGTTCGTGGAGTTCGTACTCGACCTCGAGGTGAATTGCCTCGGTAGAGCGGACGACATCCACGTTGTTTTGTTTGGCATCCCGCACGCGCAAAGCCATTGGGCGGAAGGGCGCCGAATTGGGGGGAATTTCGTCCGCAGCCCATTTGCGCTCACCAGCCTCCGAGAAACCGGAGGTCATATAATAGTCCACGGCTTCCACGGTGGGGGCGCGGTAGACCACCTGTCCGCCTTCCAGCACAATCGCTTCTTCGGTCAGGCGCAAAATGGCCGACATATCGTGGCTGACAAACAGCACCGTGCGGCCTTCCTGGGCCACATCGCTCATCTTGCCGATGCACTTACGCTGAAATTCGGCATCGCCAACCGCCAAAACTTCATCGACGACGAGAATCTCCGGCTCCAGATGGGCGGCCACGGCAAAGGCCAACCGCAAGTACATGCCGCTGGAATAGCGTTTGACCGGCGTATCAATAAATTGCTCTACACCGGAAAAATCGACAATCTCATCATATTTTCTGTCAATCTCGGTACGCTTCATGCCCAAAATAGCGCCGTTGAGGTAGATATTCTCGCGCCCGGTCAGTTCGGGGTGGAAGCCGGTGCCCACTTCGAGCAGAGAACCGACTCGACCGCGAATCTCCACTTCCCCCTCAGTCGGTTCGGTAACGCGCGAGAGCACTTTCAGCAGGGTGCTTTTTCCGGCTCCATTGCGCCCAATCACGCCCAGTACAGAGCCTTGTTCCACAGTAAAAGAAATATCGCGCAGCGCCCAAATCGTATCGGACTGCTCCGTGCCTGAAGGCGCCAGTCCGCGGCGAATGCGCTGGATGGGCCAGGTAGCCACGTTGACGATGCTCTCGCGCAGCGTGCGGTATTTTTCTGGCGCGGTGCCGATGCGGTACTGTTTGCCGAGATTTTCGACGCGAATAGCAAGGCTATTCGCAGACGGGGGACGGAGGACGGGAGATGGGGAAGTCATGAACGAATGCTCTTTTTGAACGCTTGAAGTTTTATAAATAATTGGTATCCCTTTTCTCGAACAGAATGCAGTTCTTCTGGTGCAATATATGCGTGGCGCTCTATCAAATCCAGGCAGGCAATTGTCTCAAGATAAGACCGTAGAGCAAGGCCAAGAAAACGGCTCTGTTCAGCATCACTCTGCCCGGTGGAACCTTCCGCAATATTCAACACAACAGAAGTCACGGCACGTTCTATTTGCGAGCGCAAATTGTATTTCTCTGAATCTGGCAATTCTCGGCCCAACACATAGATAGTATCTACATAATCCAAAGCCATTTGATACACTCGTAACTTCTGAAACTTATATACTTCCGTCATCTGTCTTCGGTCTCCCGTCCTTAAACCATATCAGCAAAGGTGCGTTCCATGCGGCGGAAGTAGAACAAGCCGGAGACCAGTACCACAATCGCTACACCGACGGAGATCGCCATGGTAACGGATGCCGAAGGGTCTAACTCTATGCCGAGCAGCGCCCAGCGGAAACCATCCACCACCCCCGCCATTGGGTTAAGGGCGTAAATCAGTTTCCAGGTTCCGGTGATGTACCCGGCCGAGTAGGCTACGGGCGTGAGGTATTTCCACATCTCAGTGATAAAAGGCAGCATATAGCCAACATCGCGGTATAGCACATTCAGTGAAGAGAACCACAATCCAACACCTAGCGCCGTAATCATAGTCAACAACAAGAAGAGCGGCAGCGTCCAAATGGCCGGGGTCAGGGGAATTTTATAGTAAAACAGCATTCCGATGAGAACCAGGAAAGCGATGAAAAAATCTACCAGTCCACTGAGTACTGTTGAAATGGGGATCACCAGGCGCGGAAAATAGATTTTAGTAATCATGTTGCGGTTGGAGACCATCGAGCGTCCGGTATCATTCATGGCTTTGGAAAATAACTGCCAGGGCAAAAGCGCCGCGTAGGTAAAGACCGTATATGGCACACCTTCTGAATCCAGATTCGCCAATTGACCAAATATCAATGCGTAGACGAGCATCGACATTACCGGACGAATAATTGCCCAGGCCATCCCCAGAACTGTTTGTTTGTAGCGCACTTTTATATCGCGCCAGGTGAGGAAAAAGATCAGTTCACGATAACGCCACAAATCGCCCAGATTCAGTGCCGTCCAGCCGCGCGTCGGGCGCAGGAGGATGGTTTCCAAAGCATCGGGTTTGGTGGTGAGAGAAGTTTCAGTCATAAAAACGTCACAACGTCCTGACGTCAAGACGTCTATTGAATAGACGCTTGATTTTCTTTGAACCACTCAATCGTCCGCTTGAGACCTTCTTCAAACGACATTTGTGCTTCAAAGCCAAAATAGTCTTTGGCGCGGCTGGTATCCAGACCGCGGCGCGGCTGCCCGTTGGGCTTGCTGGTATCCCAGACAACTTTGCCCTCAAAGCCGGTCAGACGGGCGATCATTTCGGCCAAATCTTTGATGCTGATCTCCATCCCCGCTCCCAAGTTGACCGGCTCGGAGCTGTTATAACGCTCGGCAGCCATCACAATACCGCGGGCCGCGTCCCCGGCGTAGAAGAACTCACGCGTCGGAGAACCATCACCCCACAGCACAACTTCGGCGTCGCCGCGTTGCTGGGCCTCAATCATTTTACGCACCAGCGCCGGGATGACGTGCGAAGTCTCCAGATTGAAGTTATCGCGTGGCCCATAAAGATTCACCGGCAGCACATAAATCGCATTGAAATCATATTGCTCGCGATAAGCCTGCGCTTGCACCAGCAGCATCTTTTTCGCCAGACCGTAAGGCGCATTGGTCTCTTCGGGATAGCCATCCCACAGATTCTCTTCCTTGAAGGGCACCGGCGTAAACTTTGGGTAAGCGCAAATCGTGCCGATGGCAACGAATTTATCGACGCCCTGCGCCCAGGCGGCATGCATCAGTGGGACGCCCATCATCAGGTTTTTATAGAAGAACTCTGCCGGGCGCTCGCGGTTGGCCCCAATGCCACCGGCCAGCGCCGCCAGATGGATAATCACATCGGGGCGCGCATCCGCTAGCATGCGCTGGATGTCGCTCATCTGCGTAAGGTCGTAGTCTTCAATGAGGGGAATATAAAGCTCACTGGCACCACGTTCTCGCAGTTCCGCTTGCACAAAAGAGCCTAAAAAGCCAGCCCCACCGGTCACACAAACGCGGCGCTTGGCCCAAAATTCTTTCGGATTCGGGTATGTGTTTTCCATGTTCACCTATCCATACTGATAACTTGATCTTCCCAGCGATGCCAGCCGTCAAAGCGTTCGGCCAGCAGGCGTTTGCCCTCACCAGGAACTTCTAAACCTAATAATTCCAGATCGGCATCCATCATAATTCGCACTAATTCATGGAAGCGGATTTTCGGCTCCCAGCCCAGCAGCTCGCGCGCCTTTTTCGGCTCGGCCAGCAGATAATCGACCTCGGTGGGACGGAAATACTGCGGATCTATTTTGACATAATCCTCGTAATTCAAACCCACATAGCCAAAAGCTTCATCCAGAAATTCGCGCACCGTGTGGGACTCGCCCGTGCCGATGACAATCTCCGCGGGCTGATCGAGTTGCAGCAAACGCCACATCACTTCAACATATTCGGGCGCGTAGCCCCAATCGCGCAGCGAGTCGAGATTGCCCATATAGAGTTTTTTCTGCTTCCCGGCCAGGATCGACGCCACCGCGCGGGTGATCTTGCGGGTGACGAAGGTCTCGCCCCGGCGGGGGGACTCGTGATTAAAGAGAATGCCCGTGCTGGCAAAAATGCCGTAACCATCGCGATAATTTTTGGTCAGCCAGTGAGCATAGGCCTTGGCCGCGGCGTAGGGGCTTTGCGGCTCAAAGGGAGTCGCTTCACTCTGCGGGGGTTTGGCGCTGCCAAATAATTCGCTTGTGGAAGCCTGATAAAAGCGCACTTTTCGTCCAGAACGGCGAATGGCTTCCAAAATGCGCAGCGTGCCGATGCCGGTGACATCGCCGGTATATTCTGGCATATCGAAGCTGACGCGCACATGACTCTGCGCTGCCAGATTATAAATCTCATCCGGTTCGGCGGCCTGGATTACATTTTGCAAGCTATCGGAGCTGGCAAGGTCGCCATAATGCAAACGCATTTGGGCTTTCTCGCCGTTGTGCGGATCGCGATACAGGTGGTCAATGCGTCCGGTGCTAAACGTGCTGGCACGGCGCACAATACCATGAACCTCGTATCCCTTCGAGAGCAGCAACTCCGCCAGATACGAACCATCTTGCCCGGAAATTCCGGTGATTAAAGCTTTGGGCATGTTTTTCTATCCTTCTATCTATGATGAAGCCAAGAAACTATGAATTTTTCTTCCTGTATTCCTGGCTTCATCATTAATTTATGCGCATTACTGCACAATAAAGCGTGCATTGCGATAACGCGGGTCAGCCGGGTTGCGAATCAGGCCGTTTTGCAAGGCCAGTAAAATTTCGCGCACGCCATTATCTACTGTGTAGCGGGCGGTAAAGCCCAACTCACGCTTGATTTTCTCAAATGAAACGGTGATGTCGCGCATATCACCACCAAAGGTAATATCTTTGTTATTAACAATCGTTTCGGGCAGGCGCTTGAGGATCAGTTGTACAACCTGATTCTTGGTCAGGTTGCCCTCATCGGCGCCGATGTTATACACCTGCCCGCGCATCGTCTCCAGCGGTGATTGAAGACCCAAAATAATACCATGAACCGCGTCGGCAATGTGGACAAAAGAACGCGAGTAACCGCGTTGATAAATCATCAAACGGCGTTTGGTGAAGGCATCTAAGACAAACTGATTAACGATGAGATCGAAACGTGGGCGCGGCGAAAGCCCGTAGAGCGTCGCCGGACGGAAAATCAGTGGCGCGCACGTGCTGCTTTCTGAGTGCGCCAGCAAATAACGTTCTGAGGCAACTTTCGTTTCGGCATACAACGATTGCGGGTTTACCGGCGTCTCTTCCGTTACAGGCTTTCCATCCATGGAAAGGCCATAATTGCTATATGTAGAGATGTAGATGAAACGCTCCACGCCAATATTTTCGGCCTGCTCAAAAACTCGCTGTGTAGATTCGACATTATAGCGCCAGGCCACCTGTCGCCCTACCGACTGGCAAGCTGGAAATCCAGCAATCGCGGCGAGATGTATCACGGCTGTGGGTGCAGGCCAATCATCGGGTGCGGCAGTGCGTATGGCGCGATTTTCGCAAACATCGGCTTTGACAAAATGAAAATTGTCATCGGGCAAATAGGCCAGCAGCGACTCGCCACCATAAAGCAGATCATCCACCACGGTGACACGCTGCCCCCGACGCAGCAACTCACCCGTCAGGTACGCGCCGATATAGCCCGCGCCTCCGGTAATCAGAATATGCTCGCTCACGGCTGCAGCTCCTTCTCTGAACGGTAAACTCGCCAGCCGCGTATTTCCAGCGCGGGCGCGGCGGGGTCACCATCAACACCCACACCTTGTTCCAGGCACGTCAGACGGATGACATCCACCAGATCGCCGTTGCCCAGAATGCGGATGCTCTCATACCCTTCAGCACGGATATCGGCCAGCAATTCGAGTGTTTTGCGGCGCGTTCGGCGAAATAAATTCATCGAGTTTTCAACATAATTCACGGTCAGTTGGGCGCGAAAGGCCAAGCCCTCGGGAGTGATAATATAGCGCAGCTTTTTGCGTTCAGCACGTTTCAACTTGATAAAACCTTTTTCGACCAGGCGCTTGATATGCCAGTTGACCGTACCAACGGCCACATCCAGCTTGTCAGCCAGAGTCACCTGAGTCACATCGGGGTTTTGCTCTATGGTTTCGAGCAGAATCAACTCGCGGGTTTCGTGTGCGTCATCCAAATTCATAGCATAATTCCTAAAATTCAACTTCTGAATTATAACTCGCTCACCCCACAGGTCAAGATGCGCGGGTATAATGAGATTCTCAAAGTTTTCGAAACTTCCGTAGCCTGACTTATGGAGCCTATATTGTTCAATCTCATTCCCCAAAAACTTCGCAGGCCGCTCGCCTTGGTCTTTGATCTTGCCGGTATCGTGCTTATTTTTGGTGCGCTAAAACTTGATCTGCTCTACAACCCCGCCGGGAGCTATGGCATTGGCGCCATGCAAATCGCCGGAGTTGCTGCCGGTTTCGTGGCCGTCATTTTGAGCAGTTTCATCACGCCCCACGATACGCGCCGCACGAAACTTGCCAGTTCGGTCATCTTTGGCATCAGTATTCTTTTGCTGCTCATCAATTTCAGCGGCGTGCTGATTCCGCTACGCAATCCAGCAGTATATGAGGAAATCGAGTATGCGGGCAAACAGCGCACAGCTCAATACGCCCCCCAGGAAGTTTACGCCCAGATGAACCGCGAGGCGACGATTGACGAACAGTATCCCGAATACGTCAAACGCCTGACGCAGCTCATTTTCGATGGCACGGTACACTACTGGCCCGAAAGCGGCGACAAGGCGTTCAGCCTACGCGTACCCTTGCGTGAAAATTACTTGATTTTCTCCGATCAACTGCTGCGCGGCGAGCGCGCCAATTATGAGTTCTGCCGCGCCGAGCGCGCCATCGAGCGAGCGACTTCGGTATGTTCACAGTCATCCAAAATGCTGGCCGATATCCTGGGGCGTAACCGCGTGAAAGCACATATCGTCGGCTTAGAGGGGCATGTGGTAACGCGCGCCCGCGTTGATAATGAGAGCGATATTTGGTGGATTTTGGATGCCGATTACGGCGTAGTCGTCGAGCACGATATCGACGCGATTGAAGCCAACCCGGAGCTAATCCGCCCATTTTACGCGGCCCAGGGGTATAGCGATGCGGTGATTGATATTTTGGTGGATGTTTATGGCCCCGAGTGGAATCAGACCATTGATGAGAATCTGCAATGTGAGGGGGAGGATCATTATTACCTGCTCAAGTGGCTGCTCCCCGTTGTCGGGCTGATCCCGCTCCCGTTGCATCTGCTGATCGCCTGGGCGCGCGGGAAAAGAAATTAACGCAAAGACGCGAAGGTACAAAGTTTTTTAATGCTTCTTTGTGTTCTTCGCGTCTCTGCGCCTTTGCGTTAAATTCTTAGTCTACAATCTTGTAATCCGCTACGCGTTGCTCTAACTCGTTCCACACATCCACAGGCGCGCGGCCCGCTGAAAGATTCTCGGCGATGAAGCGCCCCATATCCACGCAATGGTCAGAGTTGTTGTAGTTGTACATGCCGATGCGCCCGGTTAACAACAGGTTTTCGGCTTCTTGCAGTTGGTTGCTAACCTGCTTCATCTTCTCGACATAAGTTAGATCATAACGAGGGTAGAAGTTGCGTGTGCGGGTAACATAATATCCGCTGACATCTTCTTCTTTTAGGAAACCACCCTTCACCAAACCTTCAATCGTTTTCTGGGCCAGTTCTTCATCGCTGGCTTGCCACTGCCAGCTATCTTCATTGCAGGTGAAATCGCAGGCAATTGCGGTGCGGCCCGCAGGGCCAAGCTCGGGATTCATCTGTTTTTGCTCGAAGATGCGGCTAAAAATATACTCGCGCTCCGGGAAGAAAATCCACTGATCTTCAAGCAGCAAATCTTTTTCGGCGAAAATATACACCAGCACCAGATGACGGAACGCTAACTCGTCAATCGAGGGCAAAACGGCAGCATCTGAGCCAAAGAGCAAACGCCCCAACACCGGCAACGGAATCGATGAAACGAGATAATCGGTTTCAAAATCAGCAGGTTTGTCATCCACGGCGCCGCGCACGGCAGTAATTTTTGCGCCGTCGCGCGCCAGTTCACGCACATCGGTATTGACAATCACCTGCCCGCCGTTGGCTTCGATATATTCAACCATCGCCTGGGGCAGATCGCCAAATCCGGCGCGGGGGTAGTAGAAGAATTCGGCATTGGTTTCAGCCGTTTCTTTTTTGATACCCAGCAGTTTGAGGATAACTTCGATGCCACCCGAAGCGGGCACACGCGCCCGCGCCATCTCTGGGTGCAGGGTGTCGGGGCCACCCCAGACTTTATCG
This sequence comes from Anaerolineae bacterium, assembly GCA_014382605.1. Lineage (GTDB taxonomy): Bacteria > Chloroflexota > Anaerolineae > Anaerolineales > UBA11858 > NIOZ-UU35. The sequence continues at coordinate 1,692 of JACNJM010000190.1, read as the reverse complement.
GCCAGGGGTTCGAAGACTAACTCGTAGGCTGGCCGCCCAAAACGTTGGATCATATATTCTTGGTAGCTCTTGGGGGTTGGATTCCCTAAAATGCCACGCGCCAACTCCAGGGCGTAGCCCAGTCCGATCTGCATAAAGGTTCCCATTCCCAGCACTTTCGCCAGATTCCCCAATTTAAGCGGGTAATCCACCAAATGTCCGCGCAAGAACAGACTATTCTTTTTGGGCAGAGTCAGCAATTTATCGCCCATCAGGTTTTGGATTTCATCCAGCACGCCGGGGATGACGGAGTAAATTTTGTGCGCCCCGTAGTCGAGAGTAAAGCCGTCGTGCTTGAAGCTGGCACACAGCCCGCCGGTGACGGAGGCCTTCTCTAACACGGTGACTTCGTATTTACCAGTTTTGGCGAGGAAGTACCCCGCCGAAAGTCCGCCGATACCGGCGCCGAGAACAACAATTTTTTCTTTCATAGTAACCTTGTTTTTACCACAGAGACGCAAAGGACACGGAGAAAGAACTTAAAATCTTTGTGTTCTCCGTGCCTTTGTGGTGAATTATTCTTGATTAGGCTGGGCGATGACGAGAATTTGTCCCATCCAGTAGGGAATTTGCAGGTGTTCGATATGCAGTGCTTTGACGATTTTGGTGCCCAGCTTCGAGAGCCAGGGGATATACGGCCCCATGCGAAAGAGGATATAACCTAACTCGAGGCTCTGCCAATGAAGTTTAATGCGCTGCGTAGCGAAGCCGCTGGCGGCGAGCAATTTCTGAATGGTTTCGCGGGTGAGGTAGTAGAGATGCACCGAGAGCAGGAAAACCCATTTGCGCCCCATGAGGCGCGAAACCAACGCTCCGATGTCGGGATAATTGACAATCAGCACGCCATCGGGTTTGAGTACGCGGCGGCACTCTTCCAGGACGGCTTTGGGATCGGGGGTGTGCTCGAGGACATCCCACAGGGTGAGCACATCAAAGCTATTATCGGCGAGTTCCATATCGTCCATCGTTCCGGCCTGAATTTCGATGCCATAGTGCTGGCTGCCCCACTCGGCCATCCACTTGTTGGGTTCGCAGCCCGCCACTTCCCAGCCGCGGCGATGGGCTACGCCGAGAAAGGCTCCGCCCGCGGTACCCACATCAAGGATGCGGCCGCGTTGGGGCTTGTATTTTTCGATTAAATCGAGTGATTTGGCGAAGGTGAGTTCGCGGCCTTTGTTCTGCGAAATAAAGGCTTCGTCGGTACCTTCGCTGTACCCGGTGATAACCACGTCGCTTTTGAGACGCGGGGTCAGGTACTGCAATCCGCATTGGTTGCAGCGTACCAATTGATCTACGAGAATTTCATCGCCCGACGAACGAAAAGTTTCCAGGATGTCATCGGGGCGGGCATCTTCGTAACGGGCCGGGTATACAACTTCATAGTCGTCCGCACCGCACAGGTTGCAGGGGACATCTTCGAGCAGGGCTTGGTATTGTTCTTGCGAGTTTGTCATTATCTTTCCATTTTTTCAATTCAGCACAAAGACACACCGTTCGTGCCGCAAGCACGCCGGTGCGAGACGGCAAAGACACAAAGTTTCTTTATTTATTCTTCGGGTCGCCTGCACCCTTCTGGATGTTGTGTCTCTGTGATGATATTTATTTTCTTTGCAAAATTTGTTTGAGCTGCCGGAAGCGCGTGTTAACTGCGTT
>JACNJM010000299.1:14359-19975 GCA_014382605.1 Anaerolineae bacterium | reverse complement strand
AGCCCGTTGGCGAGTTCATCACCTACGGGGTTGGCATCCCCATGATGACCATGCGCCACCCCGATCAGGCGCGCGGCCGCGCTCCGGTGGAATAAGTTTTACCCACCTTCAACGATAATTTCGTCAATTGAAGTTATGATCTCATCGGCTTGCGCCGTAAGCGCGAGGATATTGTCCGAATGTGAAGCGACGCCGACGCGATAGGCTACTCCGGCATTATTCGCAAATTGCATATCGCTGATCATATCCCCGACCATCATCATGCGGCTGGGTTCAATGCCAAGCTGTTCTGAAATTGCCCAGAGTGCGTCGGGGGCTGGTTTGTTGGGGACAGGATCGTCACCACAAATGATGACGCTAATCAAATCTGAAATCCCCAAAAATGAAAGCGTGGCTTCGGTCATTTGACGGTCATCGCTAGTGACAATTGCGATGCGAATATGGGCCTCCGTGAGTTGGTGCATCACTTTGGCAACATTTCCTTTTGTGACAATTTCAGTGGGGGCAAAATCGGCCAACAGCGTAGTTTGGGCACAGCTTATGGCGTGGGAGCGGGCTTCATGCCAAGATGGGCCATATCGGCTGATAACGCCTCCCGCAAGTGTGTAGAGCGTATCCAGGGACGCCACCGCCAGCGGGCTTTCAGCGCGCGTTCGCGCGTTTTCTGGGAGATAGCCTAACAGAGAAAAAAGTTCATTTTTGAAATTGCCATTTAAAGCAAGCGAGATGGCAAGCGCATCAACCCACTGACTTGTACGAGGCCCCCAGAGGGCATCGAATTCAATCAAGGTATCATCTTTGTCGAAGATAATTCCGTCTATATCAAATACTTTCTGTTGAATACGAACGATGCTCATAGTGTGATTTTATGGACTCCATTTTTATAGGATATGGTACAAAGTATAGCCAGTATTTTAGATTTTGCACATGCTAGCAAATCCCAAAATTTTATTTGACAACTAAACCGTCCAGATGGTATAGTTGTTTATTGTAGACGCAGTTACGGCGTCGTGTCAATGTGCGAATCGTAAAAAAATTCACGAGTATCTGTGTTTATCAAACGAATATACGTGCGGAAAGGAGGTTGCTCTCGATCAACTGAAGAGTAGAAATTTATCCAAATTCCTAGTTTCAAATAAATAATTGATAAGAGGAGTAAAAATAATGTCACGTAAACAATTAATGAGCATTTTGATCTTGCTGATCGCCTTCTCGCTCTTTACCATTGCGGCAAGCCCTGCTCAAGACCCCGAACCCCCAGAAGCTCCTGAAGGAACCCTTCGGGTTGCTCTTTCAACCTTCCCCAACTCTCTGTTTATCCCCCTGACAGCTGAACGTAATGCCGACAATGCTGCCACCCAACTTTTTGACAGCCTGGTGTATTTCAACCCTGAGGGCGAACTTCAACCCGCATTGGCAGAAAGCTGGGATATTTCCGAGGATGGTACGGTTTATACATTCTATCTGCGCGAAGGTGTCACCTTCCATAATGGCGAAGCCTTCACCGCTGATGATGTGATTGCCACCTGGGAGTCTGGTTCAGAAGTGGGTGAGTGGACCGATAAATACACCCTTGTGGCGGTTGAAAAGCTGGATGACTATACGGTCACGCTGACCACTGAAGCCCCGAATCCGGAATTGTTCGACACAATTTTTGACTTCTGGGCGATTATCCCCGATGAATATTACGCCGAAGTTGGGCTGGATGGTTTCCAGGAACACCCGATTGGTACCGGCCCCTTCATGTTCGTGGAATGGGTCAAAGGCGATCATATTACCTATACCGCCAATCCCGACTACTGGATGGAAGGCTACCCGCTGGTTGAAACCCTGATCTTCCGCCCGATTCCCGAATCAGCCACCCGTGTCGCTGCTGTTTCCGCAGATGAGGTAGATGTTGTTGGTCGTCTCTCATCCGAGGAAGCCGCCAGCCTGGAAGGCGTTGAAGGCGTTACCGTTGTTAGTTACCCGGTTACCCGTATTTTCTATATTGCCTTCAACAATCTGACTACAGGTGTAGATCAACCCACCATGGATGCCAAAGTACGTCAGGCGATGAACTACGCCGTAGACGTAGACACCATTATTGATGCGCTGTTTGACGGTCATGGCGTTTCGGCGGCTGGTTATGTGGCCTCCAGCGAATTGGGTTTTGGTATTGTAGAACCCTTCGGCTATGATCCTGACAAAGCCATGACCTTGATGGCTGATGCCGGTTATGCGGATGGTTTTGAAATGGATATGGCTTGCCCCGCTGGTGCTTATACCAACTTCGAAGAAGTTTGCGAAGCCGTGACCGGTTACCTGGCCGAAATTGGTATTACGGTCAACCTCGAGATCATGGAATCCGGTCAATACTGGGAGCTTGAAGCCGCCAAAGAACTGCCCCCGCTGTTCGGCGATAGCTGGTCGGCAAGCTCTGGCGAAGCACTGCGCCGCCTGACGGGCGCTTTGGGTGGCTGGGATGCGGCTTACTCTGCATGGTCTGACCCGGCGATTGATGATCTATTGGCGAAGATCTCCACCACCGTCGACCGCGACGAGCGCAAAGCGCTGTATGAAGAACTGCAGGTCTACATGCAAGAAGATCCGCCCTTCATCTACCTGTATGAACCGGTAGCCTTTGAAGCTGTTCAGGATCGCGTGATGGACTACAAACCTCACTCACAAGAAAGTTATTGGCTCTTCGAAACCTGGGTTACTGCTGAATAGTCGTACCCCCCCTGGATTTCAGACCCTACGTTAAACTGGTGCCTGCCCGGAGCGTGCAAAAACCTCCGGGTGGGCGCTCATCCCTCCCGTAATCTGTTGTTGGTATTGTATTGTGTCAGGTCTTTCCAGATAATTTCACCCCACTTTCCACAGGAGTAAAAAATTAAATGAAAACCGTTAGAGAGACGGTTGATGTTTTGGTTGCAGGTGGCGGTACTGCCGGGCATATCGCCGCTTTGCAGGCTGCCAGGGCGGGCGTGAAGACTGCAGTGATTGAGGCCGGGTCAATGCTGGCGGGTACGATGACAGCCGGTGGGGTGAATATGCCCAATCATTTTTACAGCACCATGGGGCCGGTAGTGCTAGGAATTCCGTGGGAACTCTATACTAAATCGAAAGAAATAGAAGGTCTGCCGATCCCTGATTATACGAAGCGGCGGCCAGTTGAATCGCCGGGCTATTATAGTTATATCAATGTGCCTATTTATGTGGCCGTGGCGGAGGAAGAAGTCGTCAGGGCGGGCGCGATTATTCATTATCATGAATTTATTTCAGATGTGAAAGCCGTGGGCGATTTTTGGGAGGTGACTTCGCTGGGGCGTGGAATCCAACGAGTGACGCGGGCGCGTGAAATTATCGATGCAAGCGGCGACTCGGACGTGGTGCGGATTCTGGGCCTGGGGGTGATGCGTGACGAAGTGCGCCAACCGGGAAGTTACCAGTACAAAATTGAGGGCATTGAGCACGAACAAATTTGGGAAGGCGAAGTACAAAAAATCTACGAAGAAGCTATGGAAAGCGGGGAACTGCAAAAGGGTGATTTTTCATACCCCAATATACTGCCCTTTAAATATTATCTTGACCACGGTGGACACAACGGCACGCATATTTACAACTCGGATACTTCTGATGTGAATGGGCAAACCGCAGCGAACCTGGAAGGCCGCGCCCGCATGTTGCGCATGTTTCAATTTGTTACATCTTCGATCCCAGGCTGCGAGCGCGCTGTGCTAAAGACCATGTATCCGCGCGCCGTGGCGCGTGAGACGTACCGCACGGAGGGCGAATATATCATCACCAAAGATGATTTTATGCAAGCCACAGATTTTGATGACAAAATTTGTAACGCCTTCAACTATATCGACATGCACAGCGAAGCGCGCGGCTGCGATGTTACTTTCCATGACGATCAAACCCTGCTACCGAAAGTGCCTTTCCGGGCGCTAATTCCGAAAGGCAGCGCCCGAATTACCGTTGCCGGACGCATTGTTTCGGCGCAGCGCGTGGCCTTGGGTGGAATCCGTGCCCAGTGTGTGTGCATGGCGATGGGGCAGGCTATGGGCGCGGCAGCGGCATTGGCCGTGCAGCGTAAAGTTCCTTCACGAGAGATTAGTACAAAAGACATCATCGCCCTGACCGTTGAACATGGCGCTGTGCCGGTATAAAAAACCCGCAATGGAGATGTAAATTGCATACATCCAACCCCAATATTTTGCTGATTATGGTGGACCAGTTGGCCGCTCCGGCTTTACCGGATTACGGTCATCGGGTTGTAAAAACGCCACATCTGTCTGCTTTAGCTGAAGATGGCATCGTATTTGAACAAAGTTACTGCAATAGCCCGTTGTGCGCTCCCTCGCGGGCCTCGATGTTGAGCGGACAGTTACCATCTCGCATTGGCACATTCGACAATGCTGCCGAGTTCCCATCAGAAATCCCTACAATAGCGCATTATTTGCGAGCTATGGGGTATCAAACCAGCCTGATTGGCAAGATGCATCTCGTTGGGCCAGACCAACTCCACGGCTTTGAAGAGCGTCTCACCACCGATATTTATCCGGCGGATTTTGGCTGGACACCGGACTGGAATCAGTCGCCGGAAGATCGTTTTTCGTGGTATCACAATATGCTCAGCGTGGTTCAGGCCGGCCAATGTGTCACCAGCAATCAGCTTGATTTCGATGAAGAAGTCGCCTTTCGGTCTGTTCGTAAAATTTTTGATATGGCCCGCAGTCCGGACGAGCGTCCGTTTTTCATAACGATCTCCTTTTCGCATCCGCACGACCCCTTTGCCATTCCCCCGCGTTATTGGGATTTGTATGAGCATGACAATATCGACATGCCCGCGGTGCCGTCCTTGCCTTATAACCAGCTTGATGCCCACAGCCAACGCTTGTATCACATGTGCGCCATGGACGAATATGACCTGACCGAAGCCAGAGTGCGCAATGCCCGGCACGCCTATTACAGCGCCATTGGTTATATTGATGAGAAAATCGGCCAGATTTTGCAGGCGCTGAAATCTGCCGGCTTGGATGAAAATACCGTGATTATCTTTACATCGGATCACGGCGAAATGCTGGGCGAGCGGGGCCTGTGGTACAAAATGAACTTTTTTGAATGGTCGGCGCGGGTGCCGTTGATTGTACATGCCCCGGAACGATTTCCGGCCCGGCGGGTGCGCCAGAATGTATCGCTGGTGGATTTACTGCCCACGCTGGTTGATCTGGTAGCCAACGGTGAAACGCCTGAATGGGCGGCCCCGCTTGATGGAGCCAGCCTGATCCCTTTGATGCAAGGTGACGACTCGAACTGGGATGATACCGTTTGCGGCGAATACCTCGCTGAGGGAGCGATAGCCCCCTGCCTGATGGTTTTGCGCGGTCGGTTCAAATATATTTACAGCGAATCAGACCCACCCCAACTCTATAATCTGGAAACGGATCCGCATGAATTAACCAATCTGGCCGGGCAGCCCGATTTTGCTGCCGTTGAACAGTCGCTGCATACCCTGATGTTGGCCCACTGGAATTCATCTGTGTTAAAAGAGACGATTTTGAAAAGCCAGCGGCGGCGGCAGTTGGTGGCGCCGGCCCTGGCACAGGGACAACACACGGCCTGGGA
>JACNJM010000299.1:8403-14051 GCA_014382605.1 Anaerolineae bacterium | reverse complement strand
TGGTAGAGCGTTACGGCTGTTTCGGGGGTGTCATCTCTCAGGTTGGCGTCGAAACCCTCGCCTGGTATCGCCACGAAGGCACAACCGATGTGGAAGGCATCGGCATCGAGTTTGAGCAGCGCGCAAAAGAACTGGGCGGCACTTCAAAAGAAGCTCAATCGCAGAGTGAAGCGCTTGATGCAGAGATGTTCAAATTTGTGGCAGACCAACTCGTGAGTGAGTCCGGCGTTCGCCCGTTGCTGCATTGTTCAGTGGTGGCACCCATCATGGAGGGAGACACCATCCAGGGAGTAATCACCGAGAGCAAAATGGGGCGCAAGGCGATTCTTGCGAAGGTCGTTATTGATGCCTCCGGCGATGCCGACGTTGCTCACCGGGCTGGCGTGCCCACAGTCTCGATGCCGAAAAACGAAATGCTTGGCGTGACGGTGATGTTCTCCTGCTCTGGGATTAACAAAGCACGTTTTCAGGAGTATATCCGCGCAAACCCGTCCACCTATGGCGACTGGGGCAAGCACTGGGATATCAAAACATCCGGCAAGGAAGATGATTTGTTTAGTACGTATTTGGAGAAGCCCTTCAACCTGGCCCGCGAAGCCGGAATCATTCCTGAAAATATTAAAAGCATCGGCGGCACCTGGAGTACGATCACCGATGAGGGCGAAGCCACCAACCTGAATATGGTCTATATGACCGGCTACGATTGCACCGATGTTTGGGATTTAACCGCCGCGGAGATCGAAGGGCGCAAGCAGGCTATGCTGGCAATTGAAGCCATGCGAGCATTTGTGCCCGGGTTTGAGAGCGCCAAATTACGAAATTTCGGCATGACATTGGGCACGCGTGATTCGCGCAAAATTAGCAGCGAGTACACACTCAGCGAGTATGATGTTCGCAATCAGGCGCAATTTGACGATTCAATCGGCATCTTCCCCGAGTTTCTGGACGGGTACGGTCTGCTCATTCTCCCAACAACCGGGCGCTATTTTCAGGTTCCCTATCGCATCCTTGTGCCGCAGAAGATCGAAAATTTGCTTGTTGCCGGGCGGATTGTGGGCGGCGACAAAATTGCCCACACGGCTACGCGAAACATGATGTGCTGCACGGTCACCGGGCAAGGTGCGGGTGTGGCCGCGGCGGTAGCCGTGAAAACTGGGCAATCCCCTCGGACGGTGAGTGTAGAGAATATTCAACGGGCGCTAAAAAGTCAGTATGTGCGTTTGTTTTAGAAATAAATAACCGCAAAGTGCGCAAAGAATAATACTTTGAATCTCTTTGCGTTTTTAGCGTCTTCGCGGTGAAATAATTGAACAATATGCAATGGATGCTGACTATGGCGTGTATAATATTGAAGCCAAAAAGGAATTGTCAAACTAGGAGAAGGCTATGCACCGTTATTTGTTTTCGAAGTTAGCCCAATCGCTGCTACTTTTGTTTGGGGTCTTGTTTCTCGTTTTTATGATGGTGCGCGTCACCGGCGATCCTGCCGCCCTGATGATGCCGCGCGAATCATCGCCCGAACAAATTGAAGCATTTCGTGAAGAGATGGGCTTCAACGATCCGCTGATGGTTCAGTTCGGACGCTTCATTGTCGAGGCCGTCAAGGGCGATTTTGGCAACTCGCTGCACTTCAAAACCCCGGCCATGCCGATGGTGGTAGAGCGACTGGGGGCCACAGTTGAGCTTGCCGTAGCTGGCCTGCTGATGGCGATGATTTTTGGGATACCCATTGGATTGATTGGTGGATTTACTCCCGGTGGCGTAACCGATAATATTGGCCGCTTTATTGCTCTCATGGGGCAAAGTATCCCCAACTTTTGGCTTGGTTTGATGATGATCTTGTACTTTGGGGTGGAGTTAGGTTGGTTTCCCACCTTTGGGCGTGATACCTGGCACTCGGTGGTGATGCCCGCCTTTGTGCTGGGCTTGCCCGTACTTGGCCAAATTGTGCGCCTCACACGTTCTGCCGTACTCGAAATCCGCGGCGAAGATTTCATCCGAACCGCCCACAGCAAGGGGCTGGAGCCGAAGACCATCTATACCAAGCATGTGCTGCGCAACGTGGCTATTCCGTTGGTGAGTGTAATTGGTGTGCAATTTGGTTATATGTTGGGTGGTTCTATCTACATCGAAGCGATATTCTCCTGGCCGGGCATGGGGGGGTTGCTGGAGCAATCCATTGGCTGGCGCGATTTTCCGCTGGTGCAGGCGATTGCTGTGTTTACCAGCGTGATCGTTCTGGCGTTGAATATCGTCACCGACATGGCTTACTCTATCATTGACCCGAGGATCCGCTATGGCCGATAATACTACTACTCCGAAAACGGTTGACAGCTTGCTCGATACCGAGAAAACCTTCAAGGAGCGTGTGGCGTATTTTGGTCGCTTCTTATGGCGTGATCGCAGCGGCGTGATCGGTTTGATCGTGTTCCTGATCGTTGTGTTTGCGGCGGTATTTGCGCCGATGATTACCGATCAAAGTCCGCTCGATCAAGATTTACGCTCCAGCAAGATGCCGCCCGCCTGGCAAGAAGAAGGCGATTGGGCGCATCCCTTCGGCACCGACAGCCTGGGGAAAGACATCTTTAGCCGTGTGCTTTATGGGGCGCGTGTCTCGTTGATGGTCGGCCTCTTTGGGGTGCTGATCGCCGGGACGCTGGGTATGCTTATTGGCGCTATCGCCGGGTATGCCGGCGGGCGCCTGGATGCGGCCATTATGAGCGGGGTCAATTTGATTTTGTCATTGCCGTATCTGTTGTTTGTGGTTTTTATTGCTGCGGTGTTGGGGCGTAGTCTCTTGAACGTGATTCTCATCTTTGGGATTACAGATGCCCCCATTTTTGCACGCGTCACCCGCGGGGAAGTCCTGCGCATCCGTGAGTCGGGCTACGTGGAATCGGCGGTTAGCGCCGGGGCGCGTTGGCCGCGCATCCTCTTTGACCATATCCTGCCTAACCTGCTTGGGCCGTTGATTACCCTGGCGACGTTTGAAATGTCTCGCATGATCTTCTACGAAGCTGGTTTGGGATTTTTGGGCTTGAGTGTGCCGCCCAATGAATATCCCACCTGGGGCAATATGCTCGCCGCTGGCCGAAAATATATGACCAGCTACCCCTGGATGGCATCCTTCCCGGGATTGGCGATCATGTTCACATCCCTGGGAATGAATCTGCTGGGCGATTGGCTGCGCGATGTGCTCGATCCGCGCATGAGGCGTTCGAGGAAATGAGGCGGTAAATCATGGCAAAAATCTTAGAAGTAAAAGACCTCGTCACCAAATTCTACACCCTGGATGGTGTCGTTAACGCCGTCAATGGTGTCAGCTTTGATCTGGAAGAAGGCGAAACCCTGGCAATTGTGGGTGAAAGCGGCAGTGGCAAGAGCGTTACCATGATGTCGCTGCTGGGCCTGATCCCGATGCCCCCGGGCAAGATTGAAGGCGGCACGGCACACTTCACCGGCGTAGGGGGACGTCACGATTTGTTACAAATGACGCCCGAAGAACTGCGCGAAGTGCGCGGGGGGCAGATTGGATTTGTTTTTCAGGACCCCATTTCTACGCTGAACCCGATTCTGACGATTGGTGAGCAAATCGCAGAGACGCTTACGCGCCACAAAGGCATGACCAAAGATGAAGCCCGGAAACACACGATCAAACTTCTGGGACAGGTGGGCATCCCCGACCCCGAGTTGCGCTACAAAGCCTATCCGTTCCAATTTTCTGGGGGTATGCGCCAGCGGGTTGTTATTGCTATCGCGATTGCCTGCACTCCCCAGATCATCATCGCGGATGAGCCAACTACCGCGCTGGATGTAACCGTCCAGGCTCAAATTGTAGAATTGTTCAAACAGTTGCGTGAAGCTTTGGATGTGGCCGTGATTTGGATTACTCACGATTTGGGCGTTGTGGCCGGGATCGCTGAACGGGTTTTGGTGATGTACGGAGGCAGGCCAGCGGAAATTGCTTCGGTGGATGATCTATACGAGCGCCCTCAACATCCCTATACGCTGGGTTTGCTCGGTGCGTTGCCACGACTGGACGCGCGCGAATCAAAGCGCCTGGTGAGTATCCAGGGCACGCCCCCTGACCTCCTGCTGCCGTTACAGCACTGCCCCTTTGCGTGGCGTTGTGATTTTGCCTTTGAGCGTTGCTGGCAGGAGATACCTTCCCTGATCGCGGTGGGCGAACGCCACCAAACGTCATGTTTCTACGACTTGGAGAAAGGAGCCCCGCGTGATGTCTGAGAATGGAACCTTATTGCAAGTAGCGAACCTCAGAAAGCACTTCCCGATTATTGGAGGTATGCTTGGTCGTCAGATAGGCACCGTTAAAGCCGTGGATGATATATCGTTTGACATCCAGCGTGGCGAAACTCTGGGGATGGTCGGCGAGAGTGGCTGTGGTAAATCCACTGCTGGGCGTGCCATTCTGCAATTGCACAAGCCCACCGCGGGCCAGGTTATTTATGATGGGGCAGATCTTACAACAATGAATGCTGAAGTGTTACGGGTTCTGCGGCCTAAAATGCAAATGATCTTTCAGGACCCCTACGCTACACTTAACCCGCGGCATCCAGTAAAAAAAATCGTTGGCGAACCGTTGGTGATCCACGGCATGATGAAAAAGGGCAGCGCCGAATTGAGCGATCGGGTAGCTGAACTATTGGAATTGGTTGGCATGGATCCTGCCTATATGCGCCGGTTTCCGCACGAGTTTTCTGGCGGACAGCGACAGCGCATTGGTATTGCCCGCGCTCTTTCGCTAAACCCTGACTTCATCGTCTGCGACGAACCGATCTCGGCGTTGGATGTGTCGATCCAGGCTCAGGTCGTGAATCTGATGCAAGATTTGCAAGAGCAATTAGGCGTCGCCTATTTGTTTATCGCTCACGATTTGAGCATGGTAAAACATATCTCACACCGGATTGTCGTGATGTATCTGGGTAAAGTAATGGAGTTGGCTGAACGCAATACTCTGTTTGATGATCCTTTACATCCTTACACCCAATCGCTCAATTCGGCTGTTCCGGTTCCTGATCCAAAAACGGAAAGAATTCGGAAACGTTTTATCCTGAAGGGTGACCCACCCAGCCCGGCGAATCCGCCTTCGGGTTGCGTTTTCCATACTCGCTGTCCGTTGACGGTCGAGAGGTGCATCAGGGTAGAACCCGAGTTTCGGGAAATCCAGGCCGGACATTTTGTAACCTGTCATTTGGCCGATGAAAGCGGCAGTAGCAAGATACCGGAACAATCAGACCTGAGCTGAGGAGACGTTTTATGGAATTCCCCCTGAATGTGGATGTGCATTGCCTCGATGGTTATTGCGGTCGCTCTACGCACATCATCCTGAATCCCGTCACCGAACAAGTCAGCCACTTTGTTGTCCACGAAAGTCAATCGCCGGGTATAGAGAGACTGGTTTCAATTATCCTGATTGCCAATACAGCAGCAGAAGTCATTTTGTTACGTTGCTCAAAAGAAGAATTTGCAAAATTGGAAGCATTCAATGAACCCGATTTTATCTACGCCGATGTGCCTCAGCGCACTACCTCTCCTAACCTGACGATGCTATGGCCTTACGTGTTGCCGGTTAAACGCATCACTGACGAAAAAATTCGGCGCATCCCACCTGGCGAATTGGCTGTGCG
>JACNJM010000299.1:0-7909 GCA_014382605.1 Anaerolineae bacterium | reverse complement strand
ATGGCCCAGCCCCCCGTAGGCCATCTGGATCCGCAATTTCTGGAGGTGATGGGCGATGTGCAGGCCTTGCTGCGCTATGTTTTCCAGACTGAAAACCAGCTCACCATTCCCGTTTCGGGAACCGGCAGTGCGGCGATGGAAGCCGCTTTGTGCAATTTCATTGAACCCGGCGACGATGTTCTGATCGCAGTAAATGGATATTTCGGTGAACGTCTGGTGGATATGGCCGGGCGCTATGGCGCTCAGGTGGATCGGATTGATCGCCCGTGGGGGGAGGTGTTCACCCCCGAAGAGATTGAAGCCAACCTCAAGCAGAAGTCATATAAACTAATGGCAATTGTCCACGCCGAAACTTCAACTGGCGCGCTTCAGCCGCAGGTTGCCGAGATTGCCGCCGCGGCTCATCGCCACGGCGCGCTGCTGGTACTCGATACGGTCACTTCGCTGGGCGGCGTCCCGGTAGAGATTGACGCCTGGGGTGTGGATGTGGCCTACAGCGGCACACAAAAAGCGCTTTCTTGCCCTCCTGGGCTATCTCCGCTGACCATCGGCGCGCGAGCGCGTGAAGTGCTGGACAACCGCAAAACCAAAGTTGCCAACTGGTACCTGGATATGAGTCTGTTGACCAAATATTGGGGCAGCGAACGTACCTATCATCACACTGCGCCAATTAACATGAATTATGCCCTGCGTGAGGCGCTGCGCATCGTTGACGAAGAAGGCCTGGAGGCCCGTTTCGCGCGTCACCGGACCTTTGCTGAATTGCTCTGGCAGGGTCTGGAAGATTTGGGACTGCCCCCGCGCGTTCCGATCGAATATCGCTTGCCCACGCTGACCACTCCGCAGTTACCTGAGGGCGTGGAAGATGCTACTGTGCGCAAACAATTGCTAAGTGAATATAATATCGAAATTGCGGGTGGCTTCGGCCCCCTGGCTGGTAAAATTTGGCGTATCGGCTTGATGGGTTACTCATCCCGTAAAGAAAATGTTACCTTGTTGCTGGCAGCATTAAAAGAATTACTGTAATCGTTGCGAAAGTTTCGCATTCAAAAGCGCCGAGTTGTAAAAATAACTCGGCGCTTTTTTTTGATCATTTAGGGTTATTTATTTCTCATCTTACGTTCCCGTTTTGGATTTGTTGTGCGCCGAATTTCTTGTGCACTCGAGTGCTTAAAACTTGCCCCTTATGTGGTAGACACGCGCCCCAAAGATCGTTTAGAATGGAAAGATGAATTGTCCAAAATGTCAGCATACAGACTTCCAGCCCGCAGCGCCCTGTGCGCATTGCCAGTTTCATGGGGATGCTGCCAGAGTTGAAGATTTGATACATATCAATTGGCTTCTGGGGGAAGTCGAAACCTGGAATTCCACGCCAATGCTTCGTGCCGCTCAAGACGCGATCCGCAAAATCTACTCGCCCCGTCAACGAAAATTGCAAATAGCTCTGGAATTGCGCCAGCCCCCCTTTAGCGAAACAGAAGCCGCTCTGGCCTGGGTGGAATTGTATCAGCATGAAAGCCTCTTGCAGCGTCTAGATCAATGGATCGCTTCCGGTAAACTCAACGCGCAATCTGCCGAGCCGCTGCAGACCCGGCTGCGCGGCAGAGCTGCAGAATTCCTGGAGCGCCTGGAAGGGCGCACGCGCCCCGATTTCCCCAGCGGGGAAGAACACCTTAAAGTTGTCAATTTTATTCGCAATGCGGCCGAGTGGCTGGCAACGGAAAACGCATTTATCAGTCCCGAAATTGGTCTTAAGCTCTTGGCCGATCTGGAAATCGAAAAAGAATCCTGGGAAATCAAGCTTGGCCTGCGACCCATGTATCCGCCCGAACCGCGGCCGGTTGCCCCCATCGAAAAACCGCGTGCTACGCCATTCCCGCCCCCGCGACCACCGCAAACCCCGTTGCGCGAACGCCTGCGCCGCGCCTTGCTCTCGGAACGCACACTGTATGGCATTTTGTTTCTGGGCATTTTTCTGCTTTTTGCCGCGGCGGTTTCCTTTGTCATTTGGGGCTGGAAAGATTTTTCCGCCCTGATGCGGGTCAGCATCCCAACCGGCTTCACGCTGCTTTTCTTCGCCCTGGGCTGGTACGTGCGCACCCAAACCCCGCTCTCTCGCTCCGGCATCGCGTTGAGCGCCATTGCGGCGTTGCTCGTCCCCATCGACCTGTATACCGTTTATATCAATTTCGGCACACCGCCGCATTACTGGGCTGAGTTCTGGCTATTGGCTTCGCTGGTCTGTCTGATCGCATATATCCTGGCGACGCTGCGGATTCAAAGTCGCTTCTTTGTATATTTAGTCGGAATTGCCGCGGGGGGTCTGGTTTTAGGGGGGATCGAAGTAGCCCATCAGCGGATTGGTTTCTCGCGAGATTGGTACTCGGCGGGGCTGAGCGGACTCGCTCTAGGGCTGATTCTGTCAGCCGGGGGTTTGATTCGGCTTCAAGCGGAGAGTCGCTGGCGCATCTTCGCCGCGCCCTTCCGGGCGCTGGCCTTGCTCATCGTTGGAGCGCTGATGCCGCTCACTTTCGGTTGGCGTTTTATCGACCGCTCCACCTACGATGCCCTACACGCCGCCCTGACGGTGAACTGGTGGCTGGGAAGTTTGATCTTTGCCTGGGGCGCGCTGAAGTATCGCAGCCGCAGCCTGGGATTTTTGGCCGCCGGGGCGTTGCCCATCAGCATCTACTTGACGCAGGCAGCGATTTTCGACAAAGCCGGAATTCACCCGGCCTGGCATGCCTTTGGCTGGGCTTGTCTGGTGCTGCTCTATTTTGTGGTCGCGAAAGCGCTCTCGCAGCGCGCCGATGATGCCGTATTGCATGACCATAGCCGTAGCGCAGCGCGTTGGGGTTGGATATTTTTAATCATCTCCGTTTTCTGGCCGCTGGCGGATCTCACCGGCGGTGAGGCTGCCGCAGCCAGCCATGCCGTACTGGCGTTGGCGTTGGTGCTGGCTACGGTATTCTGGCGGCAGCCCGGGTACTTGTATGGCGTTGGGCTGCTGGGTTTCTCATCCGTCACGTTTGCGCTTTCAGCCTTCGAATTTTCTATCCCTCAGGCCAGTATCGGCTGGATTTCGCTGTCGTTGGTACTGGTCGTTGCGGCGGTCAGTTTGGGCAATCGCTCTGGCGCGGCGGGTGAAAAATTTGCCCCGCCCTTGCTATACAGCGGTTATGGAATTGCCGCGCTGGCCTTGCTGCCGCCGCTTTTTCCTTACGCAGGCGGGCAAATGGCCTATGCCCTGGGCAATTGGCTGGGATTATCGGCCTGGGGCGCGGTTCTAACAGCGCGCCATCAGCCCGGCTTTGGCAAGTTTAAGACGCTATTCCATTGGTTTGCGGCCTTGCCCTTGCCTTTCTGGGTGTGGATTCTTTTCACCAATCGCCGCCCGGCAGATTTCAGCCTGGCGCTGGCGTTGGCGGTGTTGGCCTGGGGGATGGTGTTCCTGGGACATCGCTTGTCTCGTTCTGAGGTTGCGCATAGGCACCCCTGGCGCTTGGTTGGCATCCTGATAAGCTTTGCAGCCATGATTACCGCGGCCAGTGTCGCGAGTAGGGGATATACGTTACCCATTACGATTCTCTCGGCGGGGTTGCTTTATTTTGCGGATGCCTTTATGGCGAGACAAAATTCTGGGTTGGCGCCCGCGGGGCTGGTATCTGCCTGGGGGGTAGGGTTTTTGCTCTCTCGGGCAGGTGTCCACTATGATCCAGGTTTGTTCGCCCTGGCGCTTCTGACTGGACTCTACTTTCTCGCTGGATTATGGGCCGAATGGCGGAAATTCAGCAATGGGAAATTCCTGTCTCCTCTGTATAAAGTTTCCCATCTGCTCACGGGCTGGGTGTTGCTGAATATTCTTGCGCGTCCGATTAGCGTCTATCCGGAATATAGCGATGCTATGCGCCTGTGGGCGGCGGCGGCGCTGATCGGGTTAGGGGCTGTATACGCGCTGTATGCCTGGGGGCGCAACCGGGCGTGGTGGGCGTATGTGGGCGTGTGGCTGGGAATTTACGGCGGTGGATTGATTGTCTCGGTATTGAGCCAGGGTAGCGGGCGTTCGGCGGCATTGGCGGCGTTGATGGCGATTGGGTTGGTGCTGGCTGAGCGCGGCCTGCAGCATGCACGCACGGATGCGCGTTTGGCGCGCCGCTGGCGGGTTTTGGTACGATTGGCCTGGCGCTTGTATCGCTATCCATTATTAGTGGGCGGCTGGACGATTTCGGCAGGCACAATTGGTTTGGCGCTGGTGCGCAATTTGATGATTTTAGAGGGGAGTCGCATCCAGCAAATTTGGGCTATGGTCGCTTTGTTGCTGATTGTGGCGCTGTATGCGGGGGCTGTATATTTATTCCGCCAAAAACGCTTTGTGTGGCTGTCGGCTGCTCTGGTCTTTGCCCCGTGGACGGTTTTGACGCATTTGGGCTGGTTTACGCCATATCGCCTGCGCGTGGCCGGTTTCGCGGTCAGTTGGCTGGTTTTGGCGTGGCTGCTGTATGGCGTTAGTCGCGGCGTGCAGCTCAAAGCGGGACGGGCTTATGCTTTGCCGGTCAAAGTTGTCACGCATCTATTGGTGAGTTTTGCGCTTTTGTGGGCCTGCACCGATGCGGAAGCCAGCCGTTATGCATTTGGTTTGGCGCTGGGATTGTATGCCCTGGCGGCCTGGGTGCTGCATGGCGAAACCCGCCGAGTTGTTGGCGAAATTTCTTCATTTGGAAAATTGCGGGCAAGTAAATATCTTTATCCGGCGGCTGGGTTGTTCCCAATTTGGAGCATGTATCTGTTAAACCGGCTGCCCGGTATGCTGGTGGAGCATTATGGTTTGTTGCTGCTGACGCTGGTTCCGCTGGGCTTGTTAGCAGGGCGTTGGCTCCGCAAAGTCGCGCCGCGCTCTGACCTCCGCGCGGCCTATGCCTTTCCCGCTTATCTGGCAGCCTATTTTTCGTTGTTTGTGGGTACGCTGCTGATCCTGATTGCCGAGCAGCCCGCCCTGCTGGCAATGGCGCTGCTTTACGATGCCTTGCTGATGCTGATTTCGACCCTGCTCTTTCGGCATCCGGCTTGGCTGGTTCCGGCCCTGGTGTTTGCCCCACTGGCGTTGCTGCTGGCGTTGGATGTGGCCGGAGTTCCTGCAAACCGGGAAGGCTGGTGGCTGATCGGGCTTGCCGCGGCCTATCTGTTGGTGGCCTGGCTGTTGCGCCGGGTAGATTTGCGTCGCTACAGCATCGCTCCGCTTTGGGGAGCGATGGCGTTGGCGGCGTTGGGTTTGTTACCCTCCAGTCAGGATCAAATTGGCGCGCTATGGGGGTATAGCGGCGCAGCTCTAATATATGTAGTCACAGCCTTTTGGTTAGAACGTCCCGTTTTGCTGACCCCTGCCGCAGTCTTTGTGACGGTGCCATACGTGATCGTCATACAGCGTTCAGGGTTGGCCGACGACTATTTTGGGTTGGCCTTGTATCCCGGGGCGTTATTGGCAGTTGCGCTGGGCTGGCTGCTGGAGCGTCGGTACGGTGTCTGGGACGATTTTCCCTGGTCGAAGTTGCTGGATTGGCCGGGGGCCTTGCTGAAGCGTTGGTGGGCTTGGTGGGGCTTGCCGCTCTACGCGCTGGGATTTGGTCTGGCTTCCTTTAGCGTTTTTTATACCAATGAGCGTTCAGATATAGCCGCGCTGAATTTGATATTGCTGGCGGGATTTTATGGCTGGGGAATCTACCGCTTCCGGTTGCGAAGCTGGATGGTTATCACTGTGCTGGTGGTTCATCTGGCCGCGGTAATGGGTTTGGACGCGTTGGGCTGGTGGAATTATCCCGATTGGGCCTGGTTGCTGTTTACTCCGGTGCCGATTGTCATGGCTTGTCTGGGGTTGTGGCTCGAACGCCGTCTGGCGGAGGGCGCGCCTTTTGCAGCGAAGCGATTCTTCGTCGGTTGGTCGCGCCCGCTGTATCTATTTGTGATGCTAGATTTCATCATTGCCCAGGCTTCGGCATCGTGGGAAACACCCGCCAGCGTGTGGGTGACTATAATCCACGCGCTGTTGATGCTGTTGCTGGCTTCCGCCTGGCTGGCTCCGGCATTTTTGTATCTCAGCGCTGGGCTGGGCGCACTGGCATTATTGCAGTGGGTTGAACTTCTCAGCGTTTCTGTCGAAACCATGTCCGTATATTTTGCATATCTGGCATTGGGTTACGGATTAGTCGGCTACGGCGTGCATTTGTATCACAATATCCGCAACTTGCCTGTGTGGCTGGCAAGTTGGGCGCGACCTTTGCAGCGGTCGGGTTTGCTGCTTTCGTTCGGGGTGTTGTTCTTCACAGTTGTTCTTGGCTTTGATCTGACAACTTGGACGGTGCGCGCTCTTTTTGGGATGCCTTTCCGCGAGATCGTGGCCCTCTCCACCGTGCAAATGGCGGTGAGTGTCTTCTCGTTGCTGGGGTTGCTCTATCTCAGCGATGCGCTGGTGTATCGCCGCATCCGTCAGAGTTATGCCGCAGTAGGAATGTTGTTAGCCGGATGGCTGCTATTTGCCTTCTACACCCAGGCCTGGGATGGGCTGCGACAGGCGCAATGGTACGCTCTCCCCACGGGGCTGTACCTGCTAGGGATTTCTGCAATGGAGTGGCATACCGGCAGCAAAAGTCTGGCGCGGGGTCTGGATTACGCCGCCCTGTTCTTGATGTTTGGCTCGTTGTTCTGGCAGACTCTGGTTTTTGGCTGGCAATTTGCCTTACTTTTGGGGGCAGAAGGCCTGGGAATTTTCTTACTGGGCAGCGCCCGCCGTTTACGTCGCTTCTTCTACGCTGGAATTCTGGCTGTGGTGCTGGCTACGCTGGGGCAACTGATCAATGCTCTGCAGGCCGTCAATCAATGGGTTTCCTTTGGGATGATTGGTTTATTGCTGGTCGGCGCGGCGATCCTTGTGGAGCGCAACCTCGATGACATCAAAGAATGGCAAGAATCGATCGAAGACTGGGAATAGGCCACCGATGAATTTGACGAAATCCCTTCGTGTTTTTGTGGTGAGACGAATAAACTTTTGGATTGCTGGGGGATTAATTGCGGCGAACCTGTTCACCTGGACGAATTTGTTGCTACAGGCCCCGGAACCGCATATTGTAGATGCGGTACGCGACCCGGAAGTGGTTGCCCTGTTGGACTATATCCGCTCCGGAGAGCATTCCGGCGAGAGTTGGCAAGTTACTCTCACCGAGCTGGAAGCCGAGCAAACCATCACCTGGTATTTGCAGCAATACCCTCAAATCCCCTTTGCCCATCCGCAAATAGAGATCGCGCCCGATTATATTGCCGGGGAGGGGGATGTAACGTTAGCGGGATTGCGCGTGCACGTTGGTGGCAAGGCACGCATCACCCTCGTGGATGGCTTGCCCGTGGTGGAAATTATCGATTTAAGTTTGCCGCTTCCGCAATCTGTGCGCATAGCCATTGAGAATGAGATCCAAACTCAATTACGCCGTGCGGAACTATTGCCCGTGCGTTTCGCGTCCGCTGAGTGGGGGAATGGCGTTGTTATTGTGCGTGGGGTGATACGGTAGCAGTACTAACGGATAAAGTAGTGGGTTCAGGTCTGATGCAAAATCAGAATGCGGATACACAAATCGGTGAATTCGCTTGTGTATCCGCATTCTTCATAAAAATTGGCGACAGCGCTAAATGTGGATAGCATGCCCCTCAATGCCGTGCGCTGCTTCCATGAGCGTTTCACTCAAAGTGGGGTGAGCGTGAACATTGCGGGCAATTTCTGCCGCGGTGAGTTCCATCATTTGTGCGATAGTCAACTCGGGGAGTAGCTCAGTCACTTCGGGGCCGATCATATGCGCGCCCAAAATCTCGCCGTATTTGGCATCGCTGACGATCTTGACCCAGCCGGTTGATTCATTCAATCCCA
>JACNJM010000166.1 GCA_014382605.1 Anaerolineae bacterium | reverse complement strand
GACACTCTTTTTTATCCAATTATTTGAAGTTAGGGTAATGCGATTTCTGGCGGAATCGCCGGTTCTTCGGGAATATTTTCGCTCCAGGTTTCGTTGATCACAACTTCCGAGATAGCGCGTTGTTCAGTCACCCAGTTTTGGAAAGTTTGTTCCTTGAGGGTTGCCAGACGCTGCTCAGAAATTGAACGCACTTCACGCCCTAAAAGTTGAATAACATGCCAGCCGAAATTGGATTCTACCGGGGCGCTGATTTCGCCAATCTCAAGCTCAAATACAGCCAGATCAAAGGCTGCCACCATTTGTTCATGGCCAAACCAGCCCAAGTCGCCGCCCAATGGAGCGCTGCCAGTATCCGTAGAAAGTTCTTGGGCCAGGGTGATGAAGTCTTCGCCGTTTTTGATGCGTTCAATCACCTCAAGCGCGGTTTCTTCATCGGCTACTAAAATATGGCGCGCCCAGGCTTGTTCTTCTTCGGTTTCAAGAGCATCGGTCAGCGCCTTGATGAGTTTTTCCTGATAAATATCGGCCTCGATCATCCAGCGCAAATCATCTTCTGTGATATCGGCATAGATTGCAATATAGTCGAGATATTCAGTGAGTTGCGTTTGAAAGGCGTCTTCGGTGTAGGGGGTTGCGGTGGGTAGCTCCGCGGTGGTTTCAGATTCTACCGGGGTCTCTTCGGCAGCAGCTTCCTCCGGGGTAGCCGTTGGCTCCTGGGGTACCAGTGTCAACTGTTCGGGGGAGAGGGTCGAAGTGGGGTGCAGTTCGCGTGTTGGCTCAGGGGTGGGAGTCCCGTTCGGAAAATACATGAAGAAATTTTCCGCGATAAATTGGTTGACTTCATCATCGCTTACGGTGATGTCGTGATTTTTGGCTTCCTGTTGAACCAGTAAATCGGCAACGATGTCATCAATCACAGTGGTGCCGAGAATAATCGGTTCGAGTTGAAACTGGATTTGCCGCAGATTGTTTTCCAATAGCGATTGGGTATTTGCATCACCAAAACTCTGCAAGAAATTATAGTAACTGGCGTATTGGTTAACAAGTTGGAAGCGCTGGTAACGTACCCGTGCCTGGAATTGGGCCAGAGTTACTTCGTAATCGCCTACGGTGACTACAGGCTTCTGAGGATCAATTACGCCTTCCTTGATTGTGCCAAAAACTGCAATCAGCACAACAAGGCTGACGATAATAACCGTTGCGATAGTGATGATGCGCTTTTGAATATTTTCGCGTTCGACGCGAGCCAAGCGTTTGCGGCTGTGTGGGGCCGGTTTTTGTGTCTGTTTTGCCATAGCTTACTCGATTATTATTCTGGTATGCAGCTAATAAAGTAGCCCCTGGAATTTGGGTCGATGATCTTATTGCTGCGAAGGGTTGGATAAAGAATCAGGGCATAGAGTGGAATACTCTATGCCCCATATGTCATGCTATTTTTTAGCGTAAAACTTCGCCAACAAACGGCAATAGCGCAATATGTCGGGAACGCTTTACCGCTTTTGTGATGGCGCGTTGGTGTTTGGCGCAGGTGCCGGTTTGGCGACGAGGACGGATTTTTCCGTCCTCATGCACATATTGGCGTAACAGATCAGTCTCTTTATAATCAATCTTGACTTTGCTGTCTGCGCAAAACCGGCAGTTCTTTGGCTTGAAATAACGCCTCTGTTGGTATGCACTCACAGTTATTACTCCTGATTAGTGATGGTTTCGTTATGGCTGATTGTGCTGTAGCTAAAAGGGAAATTCATCCTCGATGGGTTCATCATCATCAATCTCATCGCTGCCACGACGATCACCGAGGATAGTCATTTCATTTGCGACAACTTCAACCGATGTGTGGCGGGTGCCATTTGAGTCTTCCCACCGGCGAGTTTGTAAACGCCCTTCGATATAGACTTGCTGTCCTTTGGTTAGATATTGATTGCAAATTTCGGCAAGTTTATTCCAGGCGACAACGTTGAACCATTCGGTATCTGTGCGTCGTTCACCATCGGCGGTTGACCAACTTCGGTTTGTGGCGACGCTAAAAGTAGTCACCGGACGACCCGATGGCGTATAGCGCATCTCAGGATCGCGTCCCAGATGACCAATGATCATGACTTTGTTTAAGCCTCGGCTCATATCAGCCTCCTAATGCTTATTCTTCAATCGAAGTGACCATAAAGCGCATTACAGGTTCTTGGAACCGTAAATTGCGCTCTAACTCGGTTACAAAGCTAGGGGCGATCTGAATATTGAGCAGAAAATACTGGCCGCTATTCTGTTTGCGAATTGGGTAAGCCAACTTGCGTTTTCCCCAGGGGTCAACTTTGTTGACAGACCCCCCTGCTTCGGTAATCCAACCTTTAACCTTTTCTAATACGTCATTGCTGGCGGTATCATCCAGGTCGGGATGAATAATGAAGATGAGTTCGTAATCGCGCATAATTACCTCCTTTCCATGGGATTTGCCCCTGACGCCGCGAATGCGTCTAGGAGCGGAAAGCCGTGCAAGGATAACATAAAGGATTTGATTTGTGAAGTACAAATTCCATCAAAGCAAAGCGGGGGCGGCAATGACGCCCCCGCTTTGCTTTGAGAATAGTTTTTTGATCTTTAGAATAGACCCCAATCCGCGCCGACGCCGTCTTCCATATAGCTGGGGTCCCAGTATTCCATACCCATCTCGATGGTGGTTTCCCGTTCGAGAGCTTCGGCAGCCTTTGAGCGTGCATTTTCGAGCAATGCCGGTGCGTAGGGACAGAATGGAGTTGTCATAATCATGACCACATGGGCCAGATTTTCTTCATTGATGCTGACATCGCGGATCAAGCCTAGTTCCATAATGTTGAGGCCAATTTCAGGGTCCATAACCTCTCGGAAGGCAGCATCAACGGGTTGAAACAAATCTGGGTGCGTATCTTCGATAAGCCATTTTGGGCGTGGGCGTATTGCGCTCATATTAACTCTTAATTTCCTCTGCGTTAATGCTGTTTTTGGGGACGATATAAGTACATAACGAATCCCCCTGTAAGATGCATTTTACTTTTTCAATGGGGACAGCCAACATATTTGAGATCAGGGTTTCATCAACCGCACAAACCTCGGGATGCGACTGGCCGACATGCAGATAAGGACAACTTACCTCGCGGATGTGGTAACTATCTGCCTTTTGCTCCCATTCCATATTGAAGCCTTCAGTACTCAAGAGGTCTTTGACTAAATCCAGGCGTTCTTCCATGGGGAGTTCTGCCAGATTCATTTCAGCAGTGTAATCAGCAGCCAAATCATCGGCCATCTGACTGAAGAGTTCTCCCACCATCGCGGCGGGCAGAGTCTCTTTGAGTTGCTGAAGCAACCTCACAGTAAGTTTGAGATAGCGACTGGGGAATTTCTCCATCCCTTTCTCAGTCAGAAAATATACCAGGCGCGGACGACCTACACCATGCCGCTCTTCTTCCGAAGCCACCAGCCCGGTGGCTTCTAGCTTATTGACATGGTGACGCACCGATATTGGGTTAATCTCCACAGCCTCTGCCAGATCATTGATCGTGCAGCGTTGGCGGGTGAGCAGGGTTTTGAGAACTTTGTCGCGTGTAGTAGACATTTAATGCTATTCCTCAGTAAAGGCAGTATATCATCCGTTAATTCGAATGTCAATAATATATATGAAATTTATCTGAAATATTGACCTAAATCATGCTGCATGCTATAATACCGCCCGTTCAACCAATAGAAATTTCCGACATCGATGGTGTTTTTGTCATGTCGACTAAGGAGTATTTTTCATGTCTGAGTTGGTCATTAAAGATCTGCACGTTAACGTTGCAGGGAATGAAATTCTAAAAGGGCTGAACCTGACGGTACGTCAGGGCGAAATTCATGCCATTATGGGTCCGAATGGCACCGGTAAATCTACCCTGGCCTATGCGTTGATGGGACATCCTAACTATGATGTTACTGGTGGGGAAGTTTGGTTTAAGGGCGAAAATATTCTGGAATTAGAGCCGGACGAGCGGTCTCACTTGGGGTTGTTCCTGGCCTTTCAGTATCCGGTTTCCATCCCAGGGGTGACCGTGGCAAATTTCTTGCGCACAGCGATCAACGCCCACCGCAAGGCAGCCGATCCAGAAGATAAGGGCATCAAAATCCCCCAGTTTCGCACCATGCTCAAAGAGCGTATGGATATGTTGAAAATGGATCATGCTTTTGCCGGACGTTATCTCAACGAAGGTTTTTCAGGCGGCGAAAAGAAACGTGCTGAAATTCTGCAAATGGCAACACTGCAACCTGAGATTGCCATTCTTGACGAAACCGACTCTGGCCTGGATATTGATGCCTTGCGAATTGTTTCCGAAGGCGTGAACGCCTTGCGTAACAGCGAATTTGGCGCTTTGGTGATTACCCACTACCAACGGATTTTGAATTATATCCAGCCTGATTATGTGCATGTTATGCTCGATGGACGTGTGGTCGAATCGGGCGGCCCCGAATTGGCGCTTCAGCTTGAGGAACAGGGTTACGATTGGGTACGCGAAAAACATAGTTCGGTAGTGGCATAGTTTTTGAATATTCAATATCAACAATCCAATTAATAACTACCCAGCTATCTAACTGGAGAAATTATGAGTTCAGATAATCAACTTTTAGAAGGTATTGGCGATTACAAGTATGGGTTTAGTGATCCCGATGTTTCTGTGTATAACACCGGCAAAGGGTTGAGTCGAGATGTTGTCGAACAAATATCGGCAATGAAAGGCGAGCCACAGTGGATGTTGGATTTTCGCTTGCGCGCTTTAGCGCATTACGAACAACGTCCAATGCCCACCTGGGGGGGCGATATTGCCAAGCTTGACCTGGAAAATATTTATTACTACGTACGACCTTCAGATGGTGAAGGAAAATCCTGGGATGATATCCCCGACAGTATTAAAGACACGTTTGACAAATTGGGCATTCCTGAAGCCGAGCAAAAATTCTTGGCTGGCGTGGGTGCGCAATACGAATCCGAAATGGTCTATCACAGCATTCAGGAGCACCTTGAAAAAAAGGGTGTCATTTTCCTGAGCATCGAAGAAGGCTTGCGTCAGCATCCCGAACTTTTTCGAGAATATTTTAGTACCGTTATTCCGATCGAAGATAATAAACTGGCGGCCCTCAACAGTGCGGTATGGTCGGGTGGTTCTTTTGTATATATTCCTCCGGGCGTGAAAGTTGATTTGCCCTTGCAGGCTTATTTTCGTTTGAATATCGCCAATATCGGCCAATTTGAGCGCAGTCTGATTATTGCAGATGAAGGCGCGCAGGTTCACTATGTGGAGGGTTGTACCGCTCCGCAATATACAACCGATTCATTCCACAGCGGCGTGATCGAGATTGTGGTCAAGAAGAATGCCCGTGTGCGCTATACTACCATTCAGAACTGGTCAAATAATGTATATAACCTGGTGACCCAACGCGCTATCGTAGAAGAAGGTGGCACCATGGAATGGGTAGATGCCAACCTGGGCTCCAAACTGACCATGAAATACCCTTCCTGCTATTTGATGGGGCCGGGTGCGCATGGCGAAATTCTTTCGATGGCATTCGCCGGGAAAGGCCAGCATCAGGATACCGGCGGGAAAGTGATCCATTTTGCGCCGCATACCAGCAGCAAGATCGTATCGAAGTCGATCAGCAAAGATGGCGGGCGAGCTTCGTACCGCGGTTTGCTCAAAGTACACGAAGGGATGGGGGATGTGCGTTCCAATGTGGTTTGTGATGCCCTACTGCTAGACCCGGGTTCGCGTTCCGATACCTATCCGTATATCGAAATCGATGACGAAGATGTCAATATTGGGCACGAAGCCTCGGTATCCAAAATTGGTGAGGAGCAAATGTTTTACCTGATGAGCCGCGGTTTGTCTGAAGAAGAAGCTACCACGATGATCGTTTCGGGCTTTATCGAACCGCTAGTCAAAGAATTGCCAATGGAATATGCTATCGAAATGAACCGGCTGATTCAATTGCAAATGGAAGGCTCGATCGGATAGTTGCGTCAGATTCCCGACGCTATGATGGAAATATTATGACAACAAAGAAAGTAGTTACACGAACACAGCGAACACGCCGACGCACTCAATTTGAAGGTTTTAACTTCACCCGAGAGATGGTTGTGCCCGGCGATGGCAGCGGTATTTTGGCCGATTTTCACGCCCGTGCCTGGGATGCGTTTGAGAAATTGTCTTACCCGACTACGAAAGATGAACCCTGGCGTCGCACCGATATTCGCGGCCTGGACAGCGATTTTCAATTGCCCGCGCTGGATGCGTATCTGGATTTACCGGCTATCCCCTCGCGGTTGTTAAAACCGCTCGTCGGGGATCAACACGGGGGCCAGATCACGTTGCTCCCGGGCGGGATGGAGAAAAACTTCGAGCCAGAATCCGTTCCGAAAGGTGTCATCTTCACAGATTTTGAAACCGCATCCCGCGCGTATCCCAAAGAATTTGGAAAAGCGTTGGGGCAAATCGTTGATCCGGCGGAAGGAAAATTTGCCGCCCTGACGGCAGCCTTAGCACCTAATGGCGTTTTTGTTTATGTGCCGCGGGGTGTACAGGTGAAAGAGCCTTTGCACAGCCTGGTGTGGGCGGCTGGTGAAAGCTTAGCCCATTTTTCTCATTTGGTTATCTGGCTGGAAGAAGGCGCTGAGCTAACCTATGTTCACGAAGTGGCCTCGCCAAATGGTGCCCAGGCACAAACGTTGCATGGAGGCATTGTTGAGTTGTATGTGGGCGCAGGTGCAAATTTGCGTTTTGTTGAGTTGCAATCGCTGGGCGATGCCGTGTGGAATTTCACCCATGAGCGCGCCCGTGTGGAACAAGACGGCAATGTCGATTGGATTTTTGGCGCCATTGGCACTCGCTTGACCAAGAATTTTTCAGACTTAGATTTAGCCGGGAAAGGCGCCAATGGCCGCATGTCGGGCTTTTATTTTACCGATGGACAGCAGCTTCTCGACCATGATACCCAGCAAAATCATTTTGCCCCGCATACCACCAGCGACCTGTTATTTAAGGGTGCGCTGAAAGGCGAGAGCCGTTCCGTATGGCAGGGAATGATTTATGTGGCCCCTGACGCGCAACAAACCGATGGTTATCAGGCTAATCGTAACCTGATCCTCAGCAACAACGCCCGCGCCGATTCGATCCCTGGCCTTGAAATTTTGGCGGATGATGTGCGCTGCACGCATGGCGCTACCGTGGGGAAGATCGACCCCGATCTGGTATTTTATCTCCGCAGCCGCGGCATCCCGAATGAGCAGGCT
Source organism: Anaerolineae bacterium (assembly GCA_014382605.1). Taxonomy (GTDB): domain Bacteria; phylum Chloroflexota; class Anaerolineae; order Anaerolineales; family UBA11858; genus NIOZ-UU35. Next base: position 12,808 of record JACNJM010000166.1, on the reverse strand, counting down.
GAGCGCCTGGTAGTGGAAGGCTTCTTCGACCCCATTATGCAGCGAATCCCCTTCGATGGTGTGCGCAATCGGTTCCAGGAAGCAATTCAAGAAAAAATGGACGCACAATAAGCAAGTTTTGCCTTATAATAGGTTGTTTTAATCTTATGCACTTCTCAGCGAAAAGCTTGTAAATAGGGGGTGTATTTCCCCGATTTCGGCGCAAGTATTTTTGAACTGCGTAAGCCCCGGTATTATTTGGTGAGATTTTCTTATTTGGAGGTTAAATTGGCAGGTTTACCTTTTTCCGCTCCTCCCGAAGCAAGGCGTGAGTATGAAGTTGGCGATATGGTTGAAGTTCTATGCGACCACGACAACGACAAAAAAGACCGCGTGCGCGATTGGCTTACTGGTGTTGTCGTTCAGGTGGATGACAAGATGGTTGCTATCCAGTTTCGTGAGAATGTATATTTGACAAATGGCTGGATGGTCCCCGATCATGTTTTATGGTGCCCCAAAGAGGCCGAAAATATCCGCCGTCCGAAAACGCGCCGCCGCGGGTGATTAAAAGCACAAGAATGTGGCTGAGAAAAGCCACATTCTTTGTATATTGGATACAATACGTATGGCTATAACGGATTATTCGATAGCAGCATTCGATATTCAAAAAATTTGGGCTGATTTCCCAATCCTGAGTCGAGAAGTACATCCTGGTGTGCCGTTGATCTACCTCGACTCGACCGCAACCAGCCAGAAACCACTTCAGGTGATCGCGGCGATGGATGAGTTCTATCGGCGTTCAAATGCCAATATTCACCGCGGGATTCACGCGCTGGCGGAAGAATCGACTGCGGCCTATGAATCGGCCCGCGAGAGAATTGCCGCGTTCATTGGTGCGGCTACCCCCCGAGAGGTGATCTTCACCCGCAACACCACAGAATCGATCAACCTGGTGACGCAATCCTGGGGGCGCGCTAATCTCAACCCGGGTGATGTCGTCATCCTTACCGAGATGGAGCATCACTCGAACCTGGTACCCTGGCAGATGTTGGCCCAGGAGCGCAGCCTGCGCCTTGAGTTTATCCCTGTGACCGGGGATGGCCTGCTCGATCTGGATGAATATGCCCGCCTGCTTACGCTGGATCCCAAAATGGTTGCCTTCACACATATGTCGAATGTATTGGGCACGATCAACCCCGCAACCGAGATAATCCGCATGGCGCATGAAATCGGCGCGCTGACATTGGTAGATGGCGCCCAGTCGGTGCCGCATTTGCCGGTGGATGTGCAGGCGCTGGATGCCGATTTCGTGGCTTTTTCGGCCCACAAGATGCTTGGCCCCAGCGGGATTGGTATCCTATACGGGCGCAAAGCCTTGCTTGAAGCCATGCCGCCTTTTCTGGGTGGTGGCGATATGATTAAGCGTGTGGAGTTGCGTTCTTTCCAAAGCAATGCTTTGCCCTACAAATTTGAAGCTGGAACCCCGGCGATCGCCGAAGCGATAGGCTTTGGCTCAGCGGTGGATTATCTTGCCGATTTGGGCATGGAAGCCGTAGAGCAGCACGAGCGCCAGATCATCACCTATGCGCTGGAACGCCTGGAAGAAATCCCTGGTGTGAAGGTCTTTGGCCCGGCGGCAGAACACAGAGGTGGGGTGGCATCGTTTACCTTGCCTGAAGCGCACGCACACGACATCTCCCAAATTCTGGATGCCGATGGTATCGCCGTGCGAGCGGGTCATCATTGTGCCATGCCCCTGCATACAAAATTCGGCATCCCGGCGACTGCCAGAGCCAGTTTTTATATTTATAACACCCTCGAAGAAGTTGATCGGCTGGTGGATGGCATTTATAAAGTTAAGCAATTATTTGCGTAGAAAGGATATTGGAAATCGGCAATCGGGCATTCGGAATTTAGGGGCGAATCTGAAAACCTGATCTCTATTTCCTGATTTACTGATCTATGGACGATTTATACCGAGAACTGATTATTGACCGCTATAAAAACCCGCAATTTCGTGGTGAGCTTGATCCGCATAACTTCACCTTTGAAGATGATAATCCTTATTGCGGCGATCATATTCGCGTGGATGTGCGCGTGGACGATAACGACGTTGTTATCGAAGCTGCTTACAGCGGTGAGGGTTGCTCGATTTCGCAGGCTTCTGCCGACTTGCTGATTGAATTTATCCACGGGAAAACGCTGGATGAAGTCAAGGCGCTAACTAAAGATGATTTGCTCGAATTGTTGGGTATTGATCTCGGCCCGGTGCGTCTCAAATGTGCTCTGCTCTCGCTGAAAGTACTCAAAGCCGGAGCCTATGGCTTGGGCAAAGACGAAGTCAGCGACGACCTGGTGGAGTAGCTATGCATTACCAATCGCTTGATCCCGTGGAATGTGAATTTGTCGTCGTTGCCGCGTTGGAGGAACTTCCGAATGGGGAGCGCATATTCATCGAAATTGACGACCTGTATATGGTGGTTTTTAATATCGCCGGGGAAATTTATGCGATTGCCGATCTTTGTTCGCATGATGATGGCCCGCTGGGGGATGGCGAACTAAACGGCTGTGAGATCGCTTGCCCGCGGCATGGGGCGCGTTTTGATGTACGCACTGGCGAAGCGTTGACATTGCCCGCTGTCGAGTCAATTCCCGCGTATCCGGTGCGAATCCAGAATGAACAGATTGAAGTCGGATTGCCGAAAGCGTAGCCATAACCTGCTTGTATGACATTTCTTAAAAAGGTATGTTGAAATCATGTTTTACTATCAAGAATTAGTCATCGAGCATTTTGTAAAAAACCTTAAAGCAGCCTATCAGCAAATGTATTCTGCTTTAGAGCCGCAATTTGCCAATATTATTGAATGGACAGGCCGATTAGCGCTCGAAAATATTGCCAACTCCGATTCGCTCTATCATAATGTGGAACATACCATTCTAGTTACGCTGGCTGGTCAATCGATCCTAAAAGGCAAACATATCTTGCGGGGCGGAGTTACACCGCACGATTGGCTGCATGTCATGATGGCTTTATTGTGTCACGATATTGGCTATGTACGCGGCGTGTGCCGGGCTGATAAACGGGGAGAATATGCCACGGGCATTGCCGATCAAACTGTGCAGATTTCTAGTGATGGCACCGATGCAGCCCTGTCTCCGTACCATGTGGATCGCAGCAAACTTTTTGTTCAGGAGCGTTTTGGGGCCCATAAATTAACCGCGGAAGTGGATGCGGAATTAATTTGCGCTTATATTGAACGTACGCGTTTCCCCGTTCCGGGCGATGAAGTTTATCAGGCGACAGGCGATTATGCAGGTCTGGTGCGGGCAGCCGATCTAATTGGTCAGCTTGGCGATCTGAATTATTTACGCAAAACTCCAGCGTTATTTTATGAATTTGAAGAGATCGGGATGAATCAGAAGCTTGGTTATCAAAGTCCGGGAAACCTGCGCAGCAATTTCATAAAATTCTACTGGGAAGTGGCGTATCCTTATTTGTCAGATGCCATGAGCTATCTGGATGTGACACAAGAAGGCAAAATATGGCTGGCGAATCTTTATGCCCATGTGCATGAAGTAGAGCATGATTTATAGCTATTTGACCCAACCTATCGCGTAAAATGTGGGCACAAAGAGTACCCGCAGACCGCCTGCCCACGCATCCGCATCGATTTGCTTCAAGACGTCCGAGTTTACTGAGAACTCGGACGTTTGCGCGATATCTGATTCCAATACACCCCACTCACTTTTCCATGCATCATCTGTCGGCGCGCCGCGCCATTGCCCGCCCAAAATCCCCGTTTCGATATTTTCAAATCCAACATGGTGAAATAGCCCAGAGAGTTTACGCCCGATCAGTGGGTCTGCGCCCTGATGTTTGAGCGACTCGGTTTGCCATGCCCCAAGTTGTTCCAGTTCCGGGGGGTAGTCAATCCGCCCGCCGTAGTCGGGTTCGGCCAGAGCCAGCACCACGCCACCGGGACGCGTCACACGCGCCATCTCGCTTAGCGCCTTCGTCGGGTCAGCGACCCACAGGAGCAGGAAATGACACAGGGTGATATCAAATACCCCGTTGGCGTAAGGCATTTGGAGGGCATCCCCCTGCGAGAGTAGCGCATCTTTGTGGGCACGCGCCAGCCTCAGGTGTTGGCGCTGAATATCCACGCCGAAAATGGCCGCATCGCTTTGGGCCAGTATTTCCCCAAATAGCGCGCCGGTACCACAGCCCACATCTAGAATTCGTTGCGCAATATTTAATCCCGTTCGTGGAAACAGTTGCGCGCGCAGGGCGCGCGTCCATTGGGCTTGTTGGCTATAACGGGCGTGCCAGTCTTGTGGGGTAAGGCTCATGCGTGATTGCGGCGCAACATTTGACGTAGCAAACCCCAGGCGAACAGGGCGCTGATCACGATCCAGGCCAGATCGGCGGGGCGCGGCTGATTGGTTTCGGGCGCGGTTTCGAGTTCGATGCGCATCAGGGGCGAGCGACGCGCCAGCGCGCGGATGGTTTCTTCGGGTGCAGTTTTTGGATTCAAGCCTTCAAAAAGTGGCGCGGCGAAACCGCTGTTGATGAGTACTCGACGGTAGATATCCAGATGATTTTCAAAATCATCCACCTGATGAGCCAGGCCAGCGATGCGCTGCACGCCGATCCAGACATTTACCCGCGGGTTGTGTTGAATGTTGCGGTACCACTGAGATGCGCTGCCAAATCCGCTCAGACAGTAGACTGCATTGCCTTCGGCCGCGACTGCATAATTGACCGGAGCCTGACGGATGAGGCCGCTTTTGCGTCCCACGTTTTCGATGACCATGATTTTTCCGGCAAATGTTTGTCGGGTGAAAAATGGCCCGTAGCCAGCGCGGAAGACGAAGACGATCCAGCGATTTAGTACTTTGAAGATTTTTTTGATTTGTGTGGCTTGAGATGGAGAATAGGGGGTTTGCATGATGTCCTCACAATCTTGCGGGTCAGCAAGGAAAACACGGTAAAATGGGGATTGCTGAGATGAGTGGATTGAGTTTACATTGTATCAGTTTTCAAGAGGTGCTTAAATGAATCTTTTTCGATCGTTGCGAGAACGCTTTGGCGCCCTGATTGGGGTAGGGATCGGCGCAGTTGTGCTGCTGAGTTGCGGCCTATTATTTGTGTTTTATCTCGCCCCCCGGCAGAAGCTGGAAGCGCGGCGCATTGAGCAATTGCCGCTAATGGATGCTGCCACCGTCACAGGCGCGACCCCGGGCGATGAGTTATTGGTCACCGGGCGTTTGCAGGGTGATGCGCTACCCGATGCAAACAATTTTATTGCTTATAAGGTGGATAAGTGGGAGGTGCGACAAGATACATCAGAAGATGGCGACAGCCAGCCCAGTGGCTCCTGGAGCAGGATTGAAACCCGGGTGCCTGATTTGCGCCTGGATGTGGGCGGGCAGTGGGTGGATGTGTTGGCGGCATCGGGCGCCAATTTGAGCGGGCCGCTGCACGAAGTGTTGATTCCATCCAGTTCGCGTGAGACAGCCCCCTATGATTCACAATCGCTGCCCGATGGCTCCTTACGCTACCTGGGCTTCTACGATGGCGATCTGGTGACCACTTTGGGGAAGAAAGCTGCGTCGGGGGGCATCTTGCCCGATGAGTTATTTGCTGGCGACCGGGTGGCCTTTGTGGAGAGTCAACACGCTGCTGCGCAGGGCTTACTTATCGCCGGGGTTATCATGCTGGTATGTTCGCCAGTCGTGCTGTTTGGGGGCGGCCTGGCGGCTATATTTGGTAGGCGAAAGCGCTAAAAAAGAACCGGTCAACGAAGTTGACCGGTTCTTTTTTAGCGGTAAATCTGCTCCCATTCATCTCGCAACAGGTTGCCCAATATTTTGTTTACACCCTGCGTGGGCAGCACATCGCCGTCAGGTTCGACGTAGAGCCAGGCGCGCCCGGCTCCTTGTGGCGGGGCATCCTCTTCGATTTCAAGAGTTACGGGGTTCCGTTCAGAGTACGGCACGGGTACATCCCATACCAGCGAGAGTCCCAATTCGGCGGCCAACGCGCTGGCGGATTGAAGCGTTTCGTTGAGATCGGAGCTGGATTCGCTAAGCGAAATCGCATTGGCGCCCATTTCGGCGAGACGTTCCAGTAAAGCGGGGATGGCACTGGCATTCTCAGGGGTGATGCTCAGATGTACAGTGGTATGCAAATCTTCAGGGAGAATCTTTTCAAGCGCGGCCCAGGCAGCCTCGTCTTCGGGGCGCAGTATCATCAGCAGGTGATCGAGCCCGGTTTGCAGCAATGCATTGAGATAATCTTTATCAGCAAGGCGCAGCCCATCGCTGAGTAATCCCGTCACCTGCCCGTTGGCTTCGGCGTGGGCGATCAATTCGGGCAGATCGTCGCGCAGGGTGGGTTCGCCGCCCGTGAAGACAATGTGCGGGATTCCGACTTGCCAGGCTTTGTCGATAATCGTCTGCCACTCGGTAGTGGTCAGTTCGCGATCGACGCGTTTGGTCGGGGCAACTTCGGGGTTTACGCCTTTGGGCAGGCGGTAGGTCAGGGCGCAGTCCAGGCGGTAGGGCGCAGCAATCTCGCCGCCGTAAGGATCGTCCCGCTCAAACCCCAGAAATGATACCGGGTCGAGATCGGGCATATCGATCATTGTCAGTAGGCGTTCTTTTAGATCGGCGAAATCTTGCTGCGCTTGTTTGGCAGGCACGCGATAACGGCGGGCGATCTGGCGGGCGGCTTGTTCGATGGGGGTTTTCTGTACGAGATGGTAAGCATATTCGGCAGCCGTCTGGTTGAGGTGCAGCACCGTGGCGGCGTTGACGATCAGAATGCCTTCACCGTTGGCATCCAGGCGCAGATGCAACCGGTAGGGATTCTCGGCCTCGGGCGGGGCTTGATAGTGAAATACACCCACAGGGAGGGGTTCTTTTTGCACAAAAAGTTCTCGGATCGAATTGACAAGGTTGCTCATGGCGGCCTCCTAAAGAATTGCAAATTGCAAATTGGCAAGCATCAATTGAAGTATTCCTGCGCCGAGGATGCCCAGCCCGGCTCCAGCCAGCACATCGAGGGGGAAGTGAACACCCAGGGCCACACGTCCCAGGCTGACGGTCAGCGCCAAGAGGCAGGCCCCCACCCCGATGAACAGGGGCAGCCCAAAAGTCGTCGGCAGTGCCAGCGCCATAAACCATATGCGCATGGCATCTCCGCTGGGGAAAGATGCATCCTGTGGCTGACACGGTTGTCCCATTTCCACATTGGGCAAAACTGTGAAGGGGCGCGCCCGTTGCAGCGTGCGTTTGACGCCCCATTCGATGGAAGCGATCAAGGCGAAAACGATGGCGGTTTGCACGCCGCTTTGCAGATTGAATAACGTGGCAACGAGCAGGCATAGGATTGTAAAAGGCGTGCGTCCCAGATGCCACAGAATTTGAAAGGTTTTCACCCAACGCCGCAGCGGGGGGTGCAGGACAAGAAGCAGGCGCGCATCCCACAGGGCAACAGCAGGATACAGGTGCAATGAGCTGATCAAAAATAATACCGCGCCGAGATAAATGCTGAATGACAAATTGTAATTCACAAATTCTGCATTCATTCTGCACCATTCAAAAAGACATCCGGCCAAACCGGGTAGTACATCAGCCATTGATCGGGGGTCTGGCGGATATAGCCCTCGATGACCTTCAATACCGCCTCGGCGTGCAGACGCAAGGCTTCAGCCGGGTCAGCGTGTGGCTGGATATAGATCGGTTCTGACATCCGCAGGTGATACGTGCCATCGGGAATGAACTGTGGCGCTACCACAATAACCGGCACTTCGGCCGCGAGCGCCATGCGGATATGCCCTGCCGGGAGTGGGCTGGGTCGCCCGAAGAAGGTCAGCGTGTGGGTTTTATTGCGGATTGGACGATCTATAGCAGTGAGTACGATGCCGCCGCTGCGCATATATTCGATGACTTCGATTTCAGTTTCATGGCCGCGCACGGGGGTGATCTCCAATCCGGTGGCCGCTCGCAGATCATTTTGCAATTTATAACCGCCGGTTGGGTTGCCGTAGGTCAGCACTTTTCCATTCATGCCATGATAAGCCAGCGTCAGCAAGACCAGGTCGAAGGCGCTGGTATGCGGCGCGACGATGAATGCGCCGGGAGTGTCGAATTGGCTGTGTGCGATCAAAGCACGGATGCTCTCTGTCAGCGGAAACAACGCTTTCAGACCAGCGGGATTGGTGAGGTTGTGATACAGGTCGACGAAACAGCGTCCGGCATGACATAAAACTTCACGGACAGCTTGATCGAGTTCGACGGGCGTGGAATTTTCGCCGCGTGCCACCCACTGATTGCTGCGTACGGCGCGGGTGATACTGTTATCGCGGCGCGCAATCTTCTTGGCAAACCAATCAGCCAGTCGGTAGGCCGCGCCTAGAGGCAGAGTTTTGCCGATCCACAGCGTTAGTCCTACGGCAGCGCGGCTGTTGGTGATGGATTGGAAGTTTAATTTCATAAAAATACTTTTATCACGGAGACACGGAGTTCACTAAGCTTTCTTTTTGACTATCTTTCCTACGATGTTTCTTTCAATAGTTCATTGCCTTCGATTAGCACCGGCAAGCCACGGGCAATGGTCATGCTGACTGCCAGCCAGGTGAGGATCAGGGCGGTGGTGTGAATTGCCGGACTCCACGGTGACGCGGCGGTATTCAGGCCGAGATCAAGCGTTAGAAAAGCAAACGCAAATCCTTTGGCGATACCATAACTACTGCGCATGAAGCGCGAAGATACCAGAAAACGGCTGATGGGGTGCTTGACCTGCTCAAAAGCGCTCAGGCTTTTTTGCATGCCTACCGAGCGCACCGCGTCTACGGTGGTACCACGGGTGATGACGATCAGCGGAATGAAGATCGGGATCAGCCCCAAGTGAGCGAAGACGACCCACATCACAATTTCGAGCGTGCGATCGGTGGCAATATCGAGCACGCTGCCCAACAGGCTCGTCTCTTTGAGGGCGCGGGCGATCATGCCATCGAAGGTATCCATCAAAACAATCACAACGATGAAAGGAACACACCATAATTGAATCGTGGCATTCTCGGAATACAACAGGGCGACGTATAAAAAAAGTAGTGGGAAACGTAATAAGGTAATCAGATTAGCCATGAATTTTTTAAATAGTTGGGTAGTTGGTTCCTTTGAAGCTCTTGGAATCTGTATTTCTTTTCTACAAAACAGTTAGCTGTTCTAAATTCTCCGTCAAAGCAGCAATGGAATCGAAGGGGATCAGCGCCGATTGGTTTGCGTCTAGCGAAAGCGGGCAACCTGCCCCACATTCGGGCAGCAATATGCAATTGTGGCAGGCCTCGGGGGCATAGCTGCGCTCCCGAATGCCAGTCGCCAACTCGTGGTTCCAGATCGAATCCCATGTATCGTGCAGGATATTCCCCAGGGGATGATAATACGACTGGCAGGGCAACACGCCGCCATCCGGCTCCACACACATATTATAGAGCGCCGCTGTGCAGCCCTTGACGCCGAGATCGTACTGCATGGGGTCAAAATGGCAGTACTGCGTGGGTGTGTACCAGATCAGGCGCTGGCCGCGGGCCTGGGTTTTCTGGATGGCAGTCTCCAATAGTGGGTGCAGTTCGTTTTCGTGCAGACCAGTGCCTACATCCAGGCCGCGCCCGGCGTAGATCAACGCGTTCAACCCGATGGTTGGCACGCCCAAATCGGCGAGGAAATCGAGCGTTTCGCCGATACCGGCATAATTGGCTTGCAACATAGTGGTATTCGTCATTACGAAAAATGGGCTTGCGAGTACATTTTTCAGTCCGGCAATGGTCTGACGCCAGGCGCCAGTTTTCCGCACCATTTGATCGTGGATGCTTTCGTTGTGGGATTCAACTGTAATCTGAATGTGATCAAGCCCGGCCCTGGTGAGGGCTGCCACAAAATCAGGATCGCTCAACCGACGGGCGTTGGTATTCATCCCGGTGATCTGCCCATTGGCCTCGGCGTGAGCGATCAGGTCGGGGAGATCATCCCTAAGGCTGGGTTCGCCGCCGGTGAAAACAATATGCGGTATACCCAGTTCCCAGGTGCGGTCAATAACGCGTTTCCAGTCGGCGGTATTCATTTCTGGGAAGTCGCGCGGGCGGGCATTGTAGCAGTGCGCGCAGTCGTCGTTGCAGCGATAAGTGAGCGCCAAATCCATGCGATAGGGGGCCAGCGGACGAGTACTGAAGGGCATAGCGATTTCCAACTCGTCCAGTGAACATGCAAGGCAGCCGCCGGGTTGCACGATGACCTCAAATTCACTTACAAAGTGAGCATAATCGCGCTGCGCTTCAGCACTGGAAATCTTGTAATTGCGCTGAATCATGCGGATAGCCTGTTCGTTGGGGGTTTCTTCGAGGAATAAAAAAGCCATCAACGTCGCGGATGGATTGAGATGCACCACCTGGTTGGCATTGATCATCAGCGTGCCGTGCCCGTCCGGGTCTACACGCAGATGGACGCGCGTGCGCTCGCCAGGCGCTTCGCGCAGGTAGTGATGCAGGCCTGGGGGCGGGGTGTGTCCATTAACCATCGACCGCAGGTCGCCGAATAACGAGCGGCGGTCTGCGGCTATCTGTCCACCGTCTTCTGTCTTCCGTCTTCTCACCGTCCTCCTCCCGCGCAGGCGCAGGCGCAACCGGCACAGGCGCAGGCACAGGCGCAACTCCCGCCACTGCTGCGGCTACCACTACTGGTTGGTTTGGGAACCGGATTGGTTTTGTTGGTGACACGGTTGGTAAAGTCCGTCACATTGCCGACCACATCACTGGCGAAACCTTGCATTCCGGTGACCATCGAGGCAGCAAACTCGCCGCCCGGTAAACTTGGCATGGATGAAGCAGAGCGTCCGCTGCCGCTGCCGGGCATACTGCTGGTCGATACAGGCCGTGAGATGGTTTTGCGGCTCCAGGTGGGATCGTAGCGATTCCACCAGATGGGTACGAATACCGGCCCACTGCGGAAGACATCCTGTGTGCGCTGGTCGAAATCTTTATCAAGCATGGTCCAGCCCATATGCTCATCGTAGCGTTCGCTGCGCACTTCGGGCGTATCGGATTGCTCGATTTGTTGCCAGGCTTTTTGCATAATATGCTTATAATAGGCTACCGATTCCTTGTGGCTGAAACCTTTCATCTTCGTGCTGACACTCTTGATGAGATCAATCATCAGGTCTTGTAACTTTTTGCGTCGCTGGGCGGCTTTTGATTCGCGGAAAGCTTCCAGGAATTTTTGTTCATAAGAACGCAATTTGGAATCAATCGGATGTTGAATATCTAATTTCAGGGGGTCTTGCGAAATTACGCTGGCGGCCTCTTTTTTCAATACGGCGAAAAGAATCATCGTCAGCACTTTATCGGCAGGATGTTCCATTAAAATTGCTGCTTCCACCGCGGTCAGGCCGCGCTTGATGCCATGCCCCTCGATCCGAATTTTTGGTGGCAGATACTTCATTTTGCGTTTCTTGGCGCTGCGGTTGCCGACCCAACTCAGGAAGACGAAAAATAGCCCAAACCCGCCGCAACACATGAGGCCGATTATCGCATCCGGGTCAATACCCAGGCGTTCGAGCAGGCCGGGCGCGTAAATGGCGCTTTCAGGCACGTAGCTTTTTGGGAAAGATGCGCCAAATTTATACTGCGTATAACCGTTGGCATTTGGATTTTGCCAGGTATACATAACCCTACCCTGATTGTCGATTGCCGTTTGGGGCTGATCTGGGAACCCCGAAGGTGAGGCGTGCCAACGGGGTTCTTCGGAGGTGACACCCGGCGGTAAATGATAAATCACTGTAATATCGGTGGAACCGTACACATACTCCGAACCGAACCAGGTTGGACTAAAAACAGCACTGGCATACGCGCTGTCCGTCGAGTCGGTATACAATACATTGCGAATGCCTGCAACTGCCACGCGCACGCGTCCGCTTTGCCCCGGCTGGATAGCATTGCTGCCCAAGCCGAGCGCCACGCCGTTATCCACGTAGGGAGACGATTCAATATCGAGAATGGGGTGCCCATCGACATCGGCGGTGATGTTTGAGATGCTGTAATTATTATTGGGTATGCCCACATCCACAAAATCAATTGGCGAAACGCCAGTGCCATTGGTAAAAAAGAGCACATATTCCAGCGCCAGTGTGCCATCTTCCTGCCAGTACACATTGACAATCTCCTGGTCAAGACTGAAATAATAGGTCTGCGCCAGCGCGATAATAGGGATGGAACATAGAATCGCGAGAACGAAAAGAAAAGAAATCAGATTTTTCTTCATTGTTTCTCCTTTGCGTCAGACGTCAAGACGTCGTGACGTTAGGACGCATTTGCGTCACCACTTCGGTTCTTCGGTAAGTTGGTAGCTGGAATTGCAAAATGGGCAGTTGACCACCGGCGCTCCAGCCAACATCTGGATATTATCTGCGGTCAACGCGCCGCCGCAGGATTGGCATTTCATTGTTTCCAGATTAACATCACCAGAGAGTTCGATGTTGAGAGTCACATTTTCGCCCTGACTAGCGGATGTTACTTTGCTGCGCCCGGCAAACCAGATTACTCCAAACCCGATGGCGACACTGATTATACCCACTACGAGCCATCCGATTTGCCCCTCTGGGCTGAATGTGGCCCAGATAAACAGCACACCAAAGAAGATCAGAATAGCGGCGAAGATATACGCAATAATTTTTCCAGCGGACATAGCGAGACCTCCATAACGGATAAGGGATGATGCTTCATGTAGTGTAGCATTATCTGGATTTGAAAGCAATTGGAAATTCATCACC
>JACNJM010000232.1 GCA_014382605.1 Anaerolineae bacterium | reverse complement strand
CTTCCGCCGCGCCGTAAGAAATTGCCGAAAAATTGGGGTGTGTGGGGTGCGGAGCGCCCCACACACCCCAATTTTTCGTAAGTCTTTTTCAAAGTTCTTTCCAAAATCTACTTAGGATAGCAAAAGCCTGTTGAAATGAATTTATAGGGAGATGAAAGTGACTCAGAATGGGATCAAACAATTTCTTAAAAAAATGTTAATGACACTTAGTTTTCCCCTGCGTTATATGATTCGGTATGAGCTTGAACAGCAGAATTCACTATACGCGATGCAGAACATACGAAAAGGCTTGCAGCGCATGGCTTCGCAACGCACTTTTGAATATGTACATCAGCACATGCAGCACATTGATTCGGTAACAACTCCGTCTGAATTATTATCGGCTTCGCTGGCCGCTGCTGATCTGAGCGGCGGAAAATTGATATGTGAATTCGGGGTTTATTCAGGGCGGTCGATTAATCACTTGGCTACCGAGACAGACCATACAATTTATGGGTTTGATTCCTTTGAAGGATTACCAGAGCGTTGGCGCGATGGCATTGGACCTGGTAGTTTTAAGAATACCACGTTCCCGGAAGTCGCGCCCAATGTTATTCTGATAGCAGGATGGTTCCAGGACAGCTTACCACCTTTTTTGCGAGAAAACGATGGCGACATGGGTTTTATTCATATCGATTGTGATCTCTATTCGTCCACAAAAACAGTCTTTGATTTGCTAAAAGAACGCATTAAACCGGGCTGTGTGCTGGTATTCGATGAATATTTTAACCATCCAAGCTGGGAAGAAGACGAGTACAAAGCATTTATGGAATTTATCGCTGAAACTGGCTTGAAATATGAGTATATTGGCTATAATCGCTTGCACGAGCAGGTGGCAGTCCGCATTATTGAATAGCCAACACATGCAACTCGCCCGGCCCGTGTACGCCAATCGTCAGCGTCATCTCGATATCGGCGGTGCGTGAGGGGCCGCTAATCAACGCCGTAGAAGTTGCCTTACGAATCTCCGGAAGCCGTAAAAGCTCCTGGAGATTTTTTTTAATCGTCGAAGTTTGTAAAATCGCGATATGGATTTGGGGGAGCAGGGATACGCCCTGTGGGCGGCCTGATCCCGATGCCAGGGCCAGCGTTCCGGTGTTGGCGGCTGCGCCCAGAGCGCCGCTCAGCCCGGCCTGGATGTGGGGCTGGTCGGCCTGCCCAATGCGGATTCCTGCGCCCCGCAGCCATGCCAGCAAACCCTCTGGCAAATGTTGCGCTTCCCAGGCCATAATTTCATCAATGCCGCGGTCGCGTAGTAAAACCAAAATCGCGTCGGCCAGCGTATCAGCCGTGCAGGGGATGAAATTTCCACTCAGGGCGCGTAGCTCGCGCTCAAATTGTTGAGTTAGCGAATCAGCCGCTCGGCGAGTCAGTGAATCTGGGGATTGCGGCTTCGCCGAACCATTGATTTGATATTTTGCCAATTTGTCAGCTTGCTGACTTCCCAATTTGTTAAACCGCTTTCGGAATGGCTGCTTCGCGGGGCGTGCTATATCCTTCGAGTAGCCCCAGCCCGTAAAGGCGGGCAGTTTCATTTGTTCAGCCCTCGGGGATAGAATCCCGCCGATAATGGCTGCCAACTTTTGAGCGAGTCCGAAGCGCCCCGGAGAAATCGCTGCCCAAGTGAATGCCTTCAATCCCAATTTTACGCTCCAGGGCAATCCCACCCCTGATGTTTTTACTGCCCCCTGTTCCCCGTCTCCTGACCGCACTTTTAACAACATCCCCGGCAAATCAATATTCACCGGGCAGGCTTCTTGGCAAGCTCCGCACAGCGTGGAGGCTTGCGCCAGATGCCCAAAGTTGGCCGCGCCGAACAATCCCGGCGAGATGACTGAGCCGATGGGGCCGGGGTAGGGGGTGTGTTCGCCGTTTACGCCGACGTAAGCGTGCCCGCCGATCTCGCGAAAGATGGGGCAAGCGTTCAGGCAGGCCCCGCAGCGGATGCACAGCAGGGCGTCGTTGAGCGGTGTGCCACGCAGGCTGGCGCGCCCGTTGTCGAGGAGTATCAGATGGCGCACCGCGGGGCCGTCGCTTTCATTGCCCCCCCGCGGTGCGTGGATAATTTGTGTGTAGACGCTGATTTTTTGCCCGGTGGCCGAGCGTGGCAGCAAACTGAGCATTAACGCCAGGTTGTCAAAAGTGGGAACGAGACGCTCCATACCCATCAGGGCGATGTGTACCGGCGGCAGCGTCGTGACCATGCGTCCGTTACCCTCGTTGGTGACAATGCACAGCGCTCCGCTTTCGGCCACACCGAAGTTGACTCCAGAAAGGCCGATGTCGGCATCCAGAAAGGTCTGGCGCAGGGTGGCGCGCGCCGCGTTTGTTAGCGTGGGGATATCCGTTGTCAGCGGGATACCCAGTTCTTCGTGGAAGGTTTCGCCTACCTCCTCGCGGCGCAGATGTACTGCCGGGGTGATAATATGCGAAGGCTTTTCGTCGCGTAATTGCACGATATATTCCCCCAGATCGGTTTCAACGGCCTGTATGCCTGCGGCTTCCAATGCGGCATTGAGTTTCATCTCCTCGCTGACCATCGTCTTCGATTTGGCAATCAGGATCGAATCTGTGGATGAACGCGGATACCCTGAAGGGTACTGTGGTGAATTTTGTGCAATCTCTAGCACAATTTGAATCGCGTCCTCGGCATTGGCGGCGCGATGGACGATCATACCGTTGGCCTGGGCATTGGTGATGAATTGTTTCAGATAGCGATCGAGATGGGTGATAGTTTCGGCACGCACGCGATGGGCGCGCTGACGCAATACTTCGAGGGGTTCTTCGAGTGATGAAAAAGCCGTTTTACGCGCTTGCACGCGCCGTTCGGCATTGGCATCTAGGGCGGCCTGCAAAACAGGGTTGGCGAGGGCATCGCGAATGCGAGTGTGGAAGGGAGTGTCGTAGGCCATGATTTTTGCGACGGGGTTGAAGGTTGAAAAAACTTATAACCTGCGAATTTTCAACTTTCAACCGAAGCGAGAACCTCCGCAATATGCACAACGCGTTGCGGAAGCCCTGAACGGTGCAGTCCGCCGTTGATGTGCAGCAAGCATCCGGTGTCGCCGACCACAATGGTGGAGGCGGCTGTATTTTTGATATTGTTGATTTTGCGTTTGAGCATTTCGGCAGAGATTTCGGGGTGCTCCACGGAGAATACGCCGCCGAAACCGCAGCATTCTTCAACCGCGGGGAGTTCCACCAACTCGGCGCCGCGTAGGGCTGCCAGCAACGCCCGCGGCTGGCGATCGACGCCGAGGCCGCGCAGCAAGTGGCAGGAGGCGTGATAAGTGATTTTGTGGGGAAAATAGGCGCCTACATCCACAATACCCAATTCATCGACCAAAAATTCCGTAAACTCGAAGGTGCGTGCCGCCAAAACCTGAGCGCGCGGCAGCCACTGTGGATCATCGGCAAATAACTCTGGATAGCCGTGCCGGAGCATGGCTGCGCAAGAGCCGGATGGCACTACCACGGGAGCTGGATCAGCTTCAAAAGTGGCAATGGTGTGCCGCGCCATTTCGCGCGCCTCGGCGCGCATCCCGGCATTGAAGGCGGGTTGCCCACAGCAGGTTTGTCCCTGTGGGAAGGTGACAACAAGCCCGGCGCGGCGCAGCACGTTGACGACAGCTTCCCCTGTTTCTGGGCGTAGTGTGTCGATCAAACAGGTTGCGAAAAGTTGAATTTTTCTTTGCATAGCAAAGATATTGTAACGCTTGTGCCAGGCATGTACAAGAAACTTTGCTAAGTTGCCGCTGGAACCGGTTCCAGTTCCGTTTGCGCTGGTTATTGTAGGATGGTAAGATTAACCGGATT
>JACNJM010000032.1 GCA_014382605.1 Anaerolineae bacterium | reverse complement strand
ACACACCCCTATTTTTCGGCAATTTCTTACGGCGCGGCGGAAGCCATATTAAAGTTAATTTCCAACAATCCCTTAATATCTCGGAGATATTAAACCTATCGTGACCAGGGGGGAAGTTGGGTACGACGCTCACGTGGGGGCAACTTGCGTATTTCTTCGCCACGGGTAACCAGATCACCGATCAAATCGAGAATACGCTGGGTGGCTTTGCCATCGAAACGCGCCCAGAATTGCGCAGCTCGTGCCTGACCATCCACAAGCTGCTGATAAAAAGCCTGATCTTTCAAAATATGCTGGAGTGTTGATACAAATTTCTCTCGCTGGCGAACGATGATGATACCTTTAACATCATTGAAAAAATCGTAATCAAAGTTGTGAAAATCTACCACAATCACCGGAATATGGGCAGCAATTGCCAATGTCACTGTTGAAGAATAGGCAGCTACAAACACATCGCTGATGGGGATCAATTGATCATAGCTCTGATGGGCGATCACCAAGCCATAGCGCTCTGCACGCGGAGCATATTCAGCAAAATTGCTTTTGGGATGCAAGCTCAATACTACATTCGTATGGGGTAATAGATCAGAAAACACACTGAACAGAAATTCGGTTTCAGCCCAATGTTGATCCCAGGGGAGCAGATCATGTTCCCCCAATTGCGGCACAGCACAAACCAACAATTTTTTCTCAGGATCAATTCCCCACTCGGCGCAAAGATGTTGGCGCGCTTCAACTCGTTGCTGCCAAATTTTTGCGGCGCGATCGTAGCGCGGTTTACCCGCTATGGTGATTTTTTCGTCGGACATCCCTTGAAGAATAAAATTATCTTTACTGTGATGGCTCTCGACAGCCATCACCCAGCCTGCGCCGCCGCCCAAAACCCAGGGATTGGCAGGCATCATCCGCCAGAAAGCCGCCGCCAGCACAGCGGCTGGCGGTTGCCAGAGCAGAGTTTCTCCATTTTGAGTGAAGCCCCACTCCGGGTGTAGACGTACCACCATGCGGTTGAGCCATCTCTCCATCCCGTACGTGCGCCGCCAATCCGGCATTGCCAACCGATATACAGCAGCACTATCCCGATCCGATAAAGCAAATGGAATAATCAACGAAGGGATGCCGCGCCGGTTGGCAAGCTCTACCAGAGCAGTTTCAAGACCTATATGACGATCACCGATCAATAAGAGGGCCTGGGGGTTGAGCGTGTTAAGCAATCGTCGGGCACGCCGCCATACGAGGGCATACTGAAACCACGCCAAAACTAACTGTACCAGGAAAGTTTTCTTTACCCAAGAAAAAATACGGGATGCGTTTGAACGTCGTTGGGGGCGTTTGGTGGCCCCTGCATCGCCGGGTTGTGAGCGGTTGCTTGCAGATGGCTTTCTTGTTATGCAGTAGGTAATACCCTGTTGCTCACAAACCTGCATGGCGGCATCGTATCCAGAACCATCGAAAATGAATATAGGATGATAGCGTCCGGACTGCATCAAAGCCGCGACAATCTCCAGCATCTCCGAAAAGGCTGCCGGGTTGTGGGGAAGACAGAGAATATTTCCAGGGGTGGGCATCAGTTGGCTTGAACGCGGAGCAATTCAATCACACGCTGTTGATCTTGAGCGCTCAAGCCAACTGAACTTGGCAAGCTGAGAGCAGCGCGGTTCAATAGATCGGCAACGGGGCAGGGCATAGAGAAAGCAGTATCCATATAGGCCGGGCTACGGTGTAAAGGCTGCCAAAGCGGGCGCGACTGGATATTATTCCGGGCCAGTTTGTGCATCAATTGGCGGCTGTCAAGGCCGTATTGAGCCGCATCCACCAAGATGGTATTTAGCCAAAAAATGCTGTTGGCCCATTCTGCCTGTTCCATCAAGTGGATACCGGGAATACCGTCGAAAGCTTGTGTGTATGTATTGGCTATGCGCGATTTGATCGCAATATACTCATCTAACAGTTCCAACTGCGCTACCCCCATGGCTGCCTGGATATTTGTCAGACGGTAGTTATAACCCACTTGATGATGAATATATTCCAGCGGATCGTCTTTAGCCTGGGTAGTCAGGTAACGCGCTTTTGCGGCAAAATCATCACGATCAGTAACCAACATTCCGCCGCCGCCGGTGGTGATGATTTTGTTACCGTTGAAACTAAAGCAGGCCATATCGCCCAGCGCGCCTACATTGCGCCCCTTATAGCTGGCTCCAAGGCTTTCGGTGGCGTCTTCTATCACCGCCAGGTTGTATTTGCGCGCCACTGATAAAATGGGGTCGATATCTACTGGATGTCCAAGAATATGCACCGGAATGATGGCTTTTACACGCCGTCCGGTCTGTTTATTGAAAAGCGCGCCAGAAGTCCAACGACAGTCATTTTCTAAAAAATCCGCGACTTTCTGAGTATCCATCTGCCAGTAACGCGGCTCTGCATCGATAAACACCGGCCAGGCGCTCGCATAACGCACGGCATTAGCAGGCGCGATAAAGGTCAGGGCCGAGACAAGCACCTCATCATCAGGTTCTACCCCCGCAACCAGCAGAGCAATATGCAGTGCGGCAGTTCCATTACTCGTTGCTATGGCGTGCTGCGTGCCAACATAAGCCGCCAGTTTCTCCTCGAAATGGGTGACATATTTCCCCACCGATGAAACCCAATTGGTATCCAAACAATCTTTAATATATCGCCATTCGTTACCGCGAATTTCAGGAACGCACAGGGGGATACCGTCTCCCGAGAGGGGCGCGCCGGGTTCAAAGTTTGGCAGGGGGGAGTTGTTTATGGTCATAGTTTTCTCTACCTATTTTCGCCGGTATCAAAAGCCCAAATTTCTATGTCAGGGCTTCGTAGGTCATATCTATTACGCGTTGTACTGTATCATCTGTCATGTCTGACCATAAGGGCAAACGAACCAGGCATTCACTGATATTATCTGTTATGGACAAATCACCATCTGTACGGCCAAATTTTAAGCCTGCCGGGGAAGAATGGAGCGGTATGTAATGAAAAATAGGATTGATGCCAACTTGCCGCAATTTGTGGATGAATTGTGTCCGGAGCTGGTTGTTCGGCATCAAAAGGTAATAGATATGGGCGTTGTGTTCACAGTGATCCGGAATGATAGGGCGTCTCACTTTGCCCTGGGCATCTAGTGTTGCAAAGGCCGCGTGATATTGGTCCCATATCTGCAATCTTCTCCCAATAAGCGAATCTACTTCATCAAGTTGCGCCCACAGGAAAGCGGCTAAAATCTCGCTTGGCAAGAATGACGACCCAACATCTACCCAGGTATATTTATCCACTTCGCCGCGAAAGAACTGGTTGCGATTGGTGCCTTTTTCCCAGATAATTTCAGCCCGCTGGATGAATTGAGGATCCGTAATCAGCAGGGCGCCTCCTTCCCCTGAAATGATATTCTTGGTTTCATGAAAACTCAGCGTTGCCATGTGTCCAATACTCCCCAAACTCTTTCCCCGATATTTTGCGGATATTCCCTGGGCTGCATCTTCGATTACAAGCAGGTTATGCTCGCGGGCAATTTCCAGGATGGCATCCATCTCACAGCCTACACCCGCATAATGCACCGGGACAATCGCCTTGGTGCGCGGTGTAATAGCCTGTTCGAGTTTCTTCTCATCCATATTGAGGGTATCTGGTCGAATCTCGGTAAAAACAGGTACGCCACCTCGCAGTACAAAAGCATTGGCTGTTGATACAAATGTAAAAGATGGCATGATGATTTCATCGCCGGGCTGAACATCCGCCAGGATTGCCGTCATTTCCAGCGCCGCGGTGCAAGAATGGGTCAGCAATACCTTTGCACAGCCGATTTGCTCAGCTAACCAAGTCTGACATTTCTTCGTAAAAA
>JACNJM010000134.1 GCA_014382605.1 Anaerolineae bacterium | reverse complement strand
AATTCCCGCGTCCATTCTTTGAGCCAACGCTCAATGACAACTTTAGTCTGGGTATAAAACTCAACCGCATGTTGGCCTTGCCCGTGCAATGTGCCGAAGAAGCTATCTTTCCAGCCGCTGAAGGGGAAGAAAGCCATCGGCGCGGCAACGCCAATATTAACGCCGATATTGCCCGCCATAGCTTCATTGCGGAAACGTCTCGCCGCGCCCCCACTGTTGGTAAAAATACAAGCCATATTTCCGTAGGCCCCGCCGTTGACAATTTGGAGGGCATCCCCCAGTGTTTCGGCGTGCATCACGCTCATCACCGGGCCAAAGATTTCTGTGCGGGCAATTTCGCTCTTGGGGGAAACATTTTTCAAGATGCTGGGGAGCAGATAATTCCCTTGCACGTAGCCTGCAATGGTTGCCTGACGCCCATCCACCACGAGTTCGGCACCTTCTTCCACACCTTTGTGAATGAGTCCCTGAATGCGGGTTTTACTCTGCGGGGTGATGACTGGCCCCATTTGGGTGTTCTCATCCAGGCCATAGCCAACGACACGTTCCAGAGCGGCTTCTTGCAACGCGGGGAGGAAAATATCCTGGGCTTTGCCGACCATGATGATATTCGCCGCCGCCAGACAACGCTGACCAGCATTACCGAAAACACTATCCGTCACGATGCGGGTGGTCATTTCGACATCGGCGTCAGGCATGAGCACCAGAGGGTTCTTGGCCCCGCCCTGAGCCTGAACGCGTTTGCCACTGGCCGCGCCGCGGCTATAGACATGGCGCGCAACGGGCGTAGAGCCGACAAAACTAACCGCTTTAACGGTTGGATGATCGAGCAATGTGTTTACCGCCTCGGGGCCCCCGTTAACCAGGTTAACAACACCTGCTGGCAGATCAAGCTGCTCAATAACTTCCAATACCAGGTGCATGGTCATCGGGCAACGCTCGGAGGGCTTGATTATCACCGTATTTCCGGTTGCTAGCGCATAGGGCAAAAACCAGAAGGGGATCATGCCAGGGAAGTTGAACGGCGCAATAATGGCAACCACCCCCAAAGGCTGGCGAATCATCATTTCGTCGATGCCACTGGCAATATCTTCGTTCAGATAGCCCTGCATCAGTACCGGAATCCCGCAGGCAGTTTCCACATTCTCAATCGCGCGGCGCATCTCGCCTCGGGCTTCCTGAATGGTTTTCCCATTTTCCAGCACAATCGTGCGGGCGAAATCTTCAAAACGCACTTCCATCAGTTCTTTGAGTTTAAATAAGTATTGAATTCGGGTAGTGGCCGGAGTGCGCCGCCAGGCATCAAAGGCAGTTGAGGCCGCCTGGACAACTGCATCCACATCTTTCGCCGGGGAAAGTGGCACCTGGCATAGGGTTTCACCAGTAGCCGGGTTGATTACATTCTGATATTCTGTGGCTGTGGATTCGATCCATGCACCGTTGACATAGTTCATCAATTTTTTGGACATTTTTTCTCCTGCGAAAATCGGGGGGGACAGATATTAAGGGTGATGAAGGGCTTCACACCCGATATTGTGCCTGAATATCAGCTATCCGACAAGAGGGCAAATGAAAAACAACCCAGTACCCGCCAGGCATACAGTTTGCAATTCTCTGCATTGCTGACTATAATACACCTACGTTTCGCTTCCTACACTTGCACGTACAGGAGGATTCTCTGGAAGATCAAACGACTACTCGCAATTTCAACCCAGGCGAACTGGAAGATCAGGGCAGTCAGTTAAAGCCAAAGACGTTACTCGAAAACCGTTATCTTGTTGAACGGGCTTTAGGAACGGGTGGCATGGGCGCGGTTTATTTAGCGCGGGATAGTCGTTTTTCAGTCACTAAGTATGTTGCTGTAAAGGAAATCATAGCCCAGGTTACCGATGCTGCCTTACGCGAAATAATGGTCGCCAATTTTGAACGGGAAGCGAATCTATTAGCAAGCATTAGCCACGCAGCGATTCCAAAAATTCATGATTTTTTCTCGATCAATAATCGCTCATATGTCGTAATGGAATATATCCGCGGGAAAGATCTCGAAAGCATCGTCAACGAGAACAAAGAAAACCTGTCTGTACAACAAATCGCTATTTGGGGGATTGAATTGTGCGACGTATTACATTACTTGCACACACGCTCCCCAGAACCGATTGTTTTTCGGGATATGAAACCCTCCAATATCATGGTGACTCCAGAAAATCACGTTGTTCTGGTTGATTTCGGAATTGCCAAAAAGTTTCAGGCCGGACAAAAAGGGACGATGATCGGCACCGAGGGGTATTCTCCCCCCGAACAATATCGCGGCGAATCTTCCCCCAAAGTGGATATTTACGCCCTCGGAGCTACCCTGCATCATTTGCTCACCAGCATTGATCCACGCGATGAAGCGCCTTTCACATTCGCCGAGCGACCTATCCGCCAGCTCAACCCCGATGTTTCCATTGAATTTGAAACAATTGTTGAAATGGCGCTGCAATATAATGCAGATGAGCGCTTCAAAGATGCCAACGCCATGAAAGAAGCACTAATACAGGTCGCCCGTCAGGGTGGTTCAGGCTACCACGCCAAAGGGACTGCTGCAATTATTCGAGATTATGAAATTAAACCGTTGTGGGATTTCGAATGTGAGGATGAAATCCGCGGCTCGGCGGTCGTGCAAGACGGTTTGCTCTATGTTGGCGCGTACGACAACAATCTCTACGCTCTCGATGCTACCTCAGGCCAGTTTAAGTGGAAATATGCCAGCGAAGGCGGTATCGCCGGTACACCAACCTATTTTGAGAACAGTATTTTCTTTGGCTCAGAAGACCATCGTGTATATGCCATCAACGCCTTATCTGGGCGTGTGCAATGGAGCTACTCGACAGATGGCCCAATCCGCTCTACCCCTGCCATACAAGACCGGCATGTTTTCATCGGTTCAGACGACGAACACATTCACATTATTAACACCACTACGGGGAGACGGGCAACAAAAATCAACGCGGGGTCTCCCGTGCGGTCAAAGCCATTGATCATCAATGATGGTCTCTATTTTGGCACCGAAAACGGCGATTTATTTTTTGCCGATTTCAATGGAAAAATCCGTTGGCGCGCAAACGCCAAACGAGCGGTAACTTCATCCCCAAGCATCAACAACGGCGTGGTCTACTTTGGCTCTCTAGACGGTCAATTTTATGCGGTGAATGCACAAACCGGCTGGCCTATGTGGCGCTTTCGCATGGAGCGGGGCACAATCTCGTCCCCCTTTGTCACCGACCAATTCGCCTATATCGGCTCTGCCGATGGCAATATCTACTGCATCAACTTGCAGACATCCAAAGAAGCCTGGCACTTCTCAACTGGACACCAGGTTTCCAGCTCTCCCCTGCTGCATAATGATGCTATCTACTGTGGCAGTGTCGATAACAATATCTATTGTCTGGATGCCAAAACCGGCAATCTACGCTGGAAATTCGATACCGGCGGCGCAATTACAGGCTCCCCTACGATTGCCAATAATATTTTATATATTGGATCATTGAATCACTTTCTTTATGCGCTGCCAATCTAATGGAAATTCAAACTCACGCGGGCTTGATCCACCTCAAAATAGGGAATCCTGCTCATCTGGCATACACCCACTCAACAGGAGTCAGCATTCGTGAATAATTTTTTAAAAAGCCTATTTGGACAAACCAAGCCATCTGCGGATCCAGAAAATGAAGCTGCCATTTCAACAGCAAAACCCCCGAGCGGCGCGCAAGATATTACCCGCCCCTTATCACCACATTTGGATAGCATCACAAGCATATCTCCAATTCGTGCTGATTTTCCGCAACTCCAGGCCAGTTGCTATCAATCCGTAGGCAAACAACGCGACCACAATGAGGATGCCCTTTTTATAATGACTTCCATGCTAGCAGGAAATGAACGCCAATTTCCTTTCGGGATTTATATCGTCGCAGATGGCATGGGTGGGCATCAACATGGCGAAATTGCCAGCGAAATCGCCTCGCTAACCATGGCTGGCCATCTTTTAGATCAAGTTTACCGCAGCCAAATTCGGACAAACCCCGAGCCTCCTGAAACTCCCCTGCGCGAGATTCTTGCTGAGGGTGTTATCAAAGCACATGAAGCCATTCTCGAAAACGCGCCCGGCGGCGGAACAACACTCACCGCGCTGTTGATCGTTGACAACCAAATGGCGATTGCACATGTGGGAGACAGTCGGGTTTATGCAATCAACAAGGATAATACACTGCATGCGCTCACCCGCGATCACTCGCTTGTCAAACGGCTGGAAGAGTTGGGGCAGCTTACTGCAGATGAAGCAGCAGTCCACCCGCAAAAAAATGTTCTATATCGTGCTCTGGGCCAGGGGGAGCCTTTTGAACCAGAGATCATCACCGCCCTGGCACCTGAAGCAGGTCACTTATTAGTTTGTTCCGATGGTTTGTGGGGCTTGGTCCCCGAAATAACGCTTGGCAGTATCGCCAACACAAACCCAACACTGAATGAGGCCTGCCAGAAAATGGTAGCTGCTGCCAACGATGCCGGCGGCCCCGATAATATAACAGCTATTCTCGTACGTCTTCCCTGAATTAGGCTTATGCTGTTCGATAAACGATGTGCCGTAAATAAAGGTATATGGGTAAAGCGCCCCACACAATCCTATTTTCGGGCTTTTCTTGTATAAGTTCGATCCGGCCCCAATTTAGATGATGTCATTCAAAAAAAACTTCTACAAAAGTCTGGGACTACAAAAAAATGCAACGCTGGCTGAAGTCCAAAAAGCTTATCGCGAAGCTGCGCGCCACTTACACCCTGACGTTAATATAAAAGCTGGCGCTACCGAACATTTTATCCATATCAAAGAAGCTTATGAAACTCTCAGCAATCCTCAAAAACGTCAGACATACGACAAGGACTTCGAGACAGATATTCTTGCCTCGCTCCCAATTCGCGTAGAAACGCAATTCAGCCGCTCTGCCCTTCGCTACTCATCTGAACCGCAATATATCTATGCACTGATCAGCATGGATATAATGCAAAACGTAAAGCAAGCGAGTTCGCCACCCTCACCACTTAATATTGCGCTTATTCTAGATACATCCACATCCATGCAAGGCACGCGGTTGGAAATTGTAAAAGCTTCAGCCATTGAGTTATTGCGCCAGTTGCGTCCGCAAGATATGGCCTCCATCATTGCATTTGACGACCGCGCTTTTGTAGTACTCGAAGCCAGTTCTCATACTAATATCCGGCACATTGAAAGCCGGATTCACTCGTTGCAAGCCAGTGGTGGCACAGAAATTTTTAAAGGATTAGAGGCTGGATTTTCCGAATTGCAACGATTTTATCAGCCACGGTATACCAATCAAATGATCCTGATCACGGATGGGCATACATACGGCGACGAAGAAGCCAGCCTGCAACTTGCTGATAAAGCAGCCGAACAGGATATTGGCATCACATGTTTGGGTATCGGTGGCGAATGGAATGACAGGCTTTTAGATGAGTTGACCGCCCGCACGGGCGGGTACTGCGCCTATGTTCAAAAACCGCGTGACATTTATCATCTACTCACTAATAAAATCAACAGTCTGGGGAAAACACTGGCTGAAAGAATCAATCTCCACTTTGAATTAGGCCCCGGCGTTGATTTACAATTTGCTTTGCGATTAAAACCAGAAGCCAGCATTCTCCCGACAAAGTCACCACTGCGGCTGGGTTCCCTCCCCGGGCAAAGCCAGCAACAAATCCTGCTTGAATTTATCGTACAGCCCTTGCCGAAAGCTGTACAACAAGCGCTCCTAATAACCGGGGAGTTGACCTTTGATATTCCCACGGAAGATAAATCTTACCAACTGCCATTTTATTTGGCCCGATCGGTCGAAAGGGAAGCTCTACCTGAAACGCCCCCTGTTGCTATTCGCAAAGCGCTTTCGAGCTTGAACTTATACCGAATGCAGGAACAAGCTCAACACGAGATATCACAAGGAGAGTATAATCAGGCTCAACAACGTTTAAAAAATGTGGCTACCCAGTTATTATCACAAGGTGAAGACAAGCTAGCTTCCGTGATATTCAGTGAAATTGAACATTTGCAAAGCACTCACAGCATAAGCTCAGAGGGCAGGAAGCGGATAAAATACGGCACGCGGGCATTGCTGCTTCCAGACGGGAAGAAACAGGATTCTGAAATATGATTACTTGCCAAAACTGTAAACACCAGGATTTAGACGGGGCCATGTTCTGCAGCCAATGCGGCACACAATTCTTAGACACCGTTGACACGACCGTGATCCAGCCTGCTCGTATTGTTAATTCTTCGGGTATATCTGGCAACACAGCCCCTAAATTTCCACAACCACCTTCTGAATTCTCCCTCAGCACCGTCGCTTTACTCCTGATTGACACCGGCGAAATCACCTACATCCCCAACGACAAGAATATAACCATTGGGCGTTCCACCGAAGGACAATTGGTCGTGCCGGACATTGATTTAGCACCATATAATGCTTATGAAGCTGGTGTCTCGCGCTTGCACACTAGTATCGCGCTAAAAAGAAACCAGATTCTTCTCAAAGATTTAGGCTCTGCCAACGGTACCCGGGTTAATGGCCAAAAAATCTCGGCCCATACGGAATATGATCTCGCCCACGGCGATATTATCACGCTTGGCAAACTCAAATTTCAAATCCTCATCCAGAAATCTGCGGAGTAACGCTATGGCTATTGAAGTCATTTTACACATCCATAATCAGGATCCCATCTTGGGAGAGATTGATGAAATGCCACATAAGGAAGATCAAATTATCAAGGTATCCAACCCGCGTTACCGCGATGGCCGGGAGCTACACTTTCTCGATCATGGTGTAACAACTGTCCTTTGGCCCATTGCTCAGCTCACTTTTATTGAAATTCTGCCCGGTGAGGAGGCAGAACATATCATCAGTTTTGTAAGAGAATAATGACAATGAACGCAGAACAAACACAGGGACACCGAATTTTGGTCGTCGATGATGAAAAACGAATGGTGCGGTTTATCCGCCTAAATCTGGAATATGATGGCTTCCAGGTTATTCCAGCCTATAGTGGCAAAGAAGCCCTCGATCAGGTGCGCAATGCCCTCCCGGATCTAATTCTCTTAGATATTATGCTACCAGATATTGATGGCTTCCAGATATTACAAAAAATCCGCGAATTCAGCTCTGTTCCCGTAATTATGCTAACCGCAAAAGGGGAAGAAGACGACCGCGTCCGCGGTCTGGAGGGTGGCGCCGACGATTATGTTACAAAACCTTTTAGCCCGCGTGAACTGGTTAGTCGGGTAAGAGCCGTTTTACGCCGGATTGAATCTACCGAGGGCAGCACATCAACAATCATTAATGTAGACGAACGGCTGAAGATTGATTTCAAACGTAGAGAGGTATGGGTGGACAATCAAATTGTTCAGCTTCGACCCACAGAATACCGCTTGCTTTACCATCTTGTGCAGAATACTGGCTGGGTACTAACGCATGAACAGATTCTCACAAAGGTATGGGGCTACGAATATCGAGATGAACCGCATTATGTGCGACTCTATATCAATTATCTGCGCAAAAAAATCGAAGAGGATCCTACCAAGCCCAAATATATCCTTACCGAACGCGGTGTCGGATATCGTTTTGTTGATTTCCGGCGAGAACACCCCGCAACATAAGCTCCGGAAAACATCAATTCATTCACCAGTGACAAATCCGGCGCACTTGCCAGCAAAAAAACTCTGGGCTATACTCTGCTCACAAGGAGATACCGTGCATGAAGAAACAGCGCATTTTATTGGTAGATGATCACGAAGTCGTTCGACTGGGGCTAAAAGCATTATTAAACCGCCATCCTCACTTTGAGGTTGTTGCTGAAGCGGGCACCGCTCGTGAAGCGCTCAACCTCGTTGAACAATATTCCCCTAACATTGTCGTTATGGATATCCGCCTCCCCGGCGGTTCTGGCATTGATGCCTGCGAGAAAATCACCGAGAATCACCCCGACACACAAGTTATTATGCTGACATCTTACGCCGAAGATGAGATGCTCTTCTCGGCTATTCGCGCCGGCGCGGCGGGGTATGTACTCAAGCAAATTGGGGGGGATGATTTAATTAGCGCGCTCGAGGCAGTAGGCCGTGGAGAAGCATTGCTGGACCCTGCGGTAACCAAACGCATCTTCCAGGAAGTAAGGCGGGCAGCCAAAGAGGAAGAAGCTTCTGCCTTCGCAGATTTAACCCAACAAGAAAAGCATGTGCTTATTCTTGTATCCGAAGGAAAAACAAATCGGGAAATCGCCAAAGAGCTATTTCTTGGCGAAGGCACGGTACGCAATTACGTCAGCAGTATTCTTTCAAAACTCAATGTAAGCAACCGGGCAGAGGCCGCTGCCTACGCCGTCGAACACAACCTGCGAGAACACTTGCAGTAACAAGTTGGGCGCTCAACACGCCTGATTTTTATTTTTTCGGGGGGGAAATTTTTCAGTTCACGTTTCTCGGCACGTCTTGCAGGGGCACAAAGCACGCAAAAAATCCCAATTATAGATGCCGTATTGATGGCCATCTTCCCAATAAATCGAAATCGCATAACTACCCACCCCCTCCACATCAACAAGATGTGTACGCGGTGAGTCTTCTACGGGCATAGTAAACACCTCAGGGTCTGGTTCTTGTCCCATATTGTCATGCCCACCCCGACACTCAGCGCACGGGCAAGCATGGCGCAGCAGGGAGAAAGAATATTCACTGACATGAGCATCGCTCCAGGTGATGCTGATCTTGTTATTTTCGAGATTGACTTTAATATTTTGTGGTTTGTTATTCATCATCAAAACACTCTGTATCTACTTCATATTTTTCTCTAAGTTGTTGGACAACATCCATATCAAAATATTGAGAATATGGGTGTTTAAAAACCTCGGTACAGGGATTATCTGTTTCACTATATGACAAAGCCATCATTTCTAAATAATTTGATAACCCAGAAGCTTTAATAGCAATAATTGTTAATAAAAGCGAGATAAATACTGGTAGAGAAAACTTCCAAAATTTTCCTCGCAAGTAATCTTGCCAGAGGGAATAAAAACCTAATCCAAATAAGCCATATACACCTGTTAATCCAACTAAGTGATTCCTTGTACGATACAATAAATAACTCAGAATAGCATTCAGTATAACTAAAGCTAAAAAAAACAAGGACAAACGAGGAAATCTATAAAAACTCACACAAACTACACCAAATGTAACCAACATAAACACTAAATCAATAACTGAAATTGAAATATCTGGAGCTACATCCAGCCATGATGTCATATTAATTCCATTCCACTGCCCAGCCGTAGAAAATACTCTAGGGAAAAAAGTTCCTACAAATGTTGCACCTACATTCCAAGTATAAAATTTCACACGAGTTTGCAGATCATAATCGCTATAACACAAACTAAGCGTATTGGTACGATAACCAATCTGTTCTTCACAGAAATCAGAAGCACCGCTGTTTTTTGCGATACCAAAACGCAACCCAAAATATGTAATTATCACGCACAGAACAATTATGGATACTATTTTCCAGTGGTTTCGGTAGATTAGGCACGAAAGTAGAAAAAGTCCCCCTGCATAGGCTAAACCATATTCCTTACTCAACACTGAAAATAGCAATAATACGTAAATCCAAATTGACATGGATTTAATGTGATTACTAGATACAGCATACAAGAACAATAGAATTGCAGAACTTCCGCACAAAACTGCCAAAGGGCTTTGTCGTTCAATAATCCAAATTAATGCTGTAGCTACACGGATATCTACCAACATTAATGACGCGGCCAAAAAGGCAGCCAATCTGGAGTTCGTAAGTTGGAACACAAAAAAATACAGGATTACAACACAGCCAAGCCAGAGCAATATATTGACAATGTAGTATGAAATAGGCTCAATGCCCACCAATTGGAATTGCATCCAAATAGAGAGTTGAGACAAGGGGCGATAAGCGGGTAACCATTCAACCCATTTTCCGGTGATAAATGAACTCGGTGTGCGCAGCGTCCCAAACGAGAGCGCCAGCAGATCATCAGTTGCAAAAGGCCGGATTTTTAAATAATAGGAAAAGGTTCCAAAAGCTAGCAAGCACAAACTAGCTACCGCATATCCATGTTTTTGAAAAAAAACAAAAAGTTGAAGATTGTCTTTATGCTTCATGAATCTTTTCTCTGAGCCCGAATAAAATATTGTGCCCCAAAAGGAAGCCAGGCCAAATAACGCTCAACAGGTTGAAGAAATCGTATGCTAGTGGGGAAAAACAGTGTATAGCCCTGGTTAAGAATTTCCAATCCAGCCGCGCGGATCAAATCTTTCATCGCGTTAAGCGCAATCAAGACTGCGTTTTCATCAAACACACATGTATCGACCGCATGTACAGTCATAAAATTATAGGGATTATGCTCAACAATAAACATTTCCCCATCAGGTCTTAACAGCGACTTGGCAATTTGCATCGTAGATATCTGTTTCTGCGCCGGAATATGGTGAAAGACATTCGCGATCAAAATGATGTCAAAAGTGTTGGCATACTCTTCTAATTTATCATTGCTAACAAATTGAACGCCCGGGTTTGTCCTTTTAGCAATAGCTAAACTCTCCAAAGATACATCATACCCAACGATACTTGCCTCCGGAAAATACTTCTGTAAAAAACGAATATTTCTGCCCGTTCCACATCCAAATTCTAAAATCCTAATGGGGTTTATGCTGGTATTTTGAGAGATGATGATAGCTTTATGTTCAGCATAATACGTTGTATCGCGGCCATAGATACCAATATTTTGCCTGAGCATATCTTCATATTGCTCAGCGATATAATCAAATTCGGTTTTTGTCATGATTTTTTTATATTGGGTTTAGACTAAAGAGCCTCTTGCGCCAGATTCGTTTATGGCGCGTCCACAACCTTGATAAAATTTGCCACAGCCCAACCATTGATATTATTATCATAAGGCGCCGCAAGATGCCACCAGATGTAGTCATCGGCATCTTGCGGCCCGGCGATAATTTCAAAGACTTCAGATTCCAGCCCGAGATATTGTTGCTCAAAGCTTAATCCTGGCCCACTGCGGATGCGTAAACCATCGCCGCCCGTGCCAGTTACCTGCACGTAAGCCCCCACATACAGCACGCCAGTTCCCGGGCTTTGCGGCACATCTCCGTTTGGGGTGGGGGTGTTTTCCGGAGCAGGTGGTGGGGGCGTTTCTGTGGGGGCAGGAATCACTGTGAGAATAGCAGTAACCAACCCTGTAGGAGTCTGCGCTGGCCGTGTGAAATTAATTAGCGCCATCACAAAGAGCAGCAATACCAGAGCAATCAAGATTGCTCCAAGCATTTCAAAGATGGGTAGGCGAGGTTTTCGCGCTGCTTGCATATATCAATCCAAAAATAAGGTACGAGGGGCTTTTTCGGGAACCAGCACTTTTAACGCACGTGACTGCACGGAGAGTGTTACCTGATCTGCGCCTTCGATGGGTTCACCATCCAATTGAACATATAAAGGCGTATTTGATTTTAGGCTCGCCTCGCCGAACGGGATGCAACGCGCCTGTTCCGAATGCACATGCTGGCCTGAATATAAATTCCAGGCGTGCGTAACCGCCTCCTGCCAGGTTGCTCCGGTGAAAAGCCATAGGTCCATTTGCCCATCATCCAGGCAGGCAGCCGGAGAGATTTCGGCAATGCCGCCCGCGTAAAGATGGATATTGCTGGCTACTGCCAAAATATAATGACCTGAAATTTCTTGACCATTAACTTGTATGTGCAAGTCAACACCTTCAAAGACTGCCGCCTGTTGCAATAAGCCCGATAAGTACTGCGGCACAGCAAAACTTTTTGCCCAACGATTGCGCGGTTCAAGGTGATGAATAATAAGCGCATCCAACCCTATGCCGCCCCACAACAAGAAAGGTCTCTGATTGCAAAAGCCGACGTCGACATTTCGCACGGCGGCGGTTGTATAGCGTCGGGCGCTTTCTTCGAGCGCCATCCAACGCGTCCAGGTGAGATCGGGAAGGCCAAATTCCTTCGCCCATACGTTGGCAGTTCCCGCGGGGAGAACGCCCAATGCTGTTTCGCTTCCCAGCAAGCCCTTGACCGCAAAATTAATTGAGCCATCGCCCCCGGCGATAAAGAAGGCATCCATATTTTCATCCACCGCGCGGCGGGCCAATTCGGTGATATGTGGGCCACCGTTGGTGCGCTCCAAACGAGTTTGCCACCCGCCTGCACTCAAAACGCTGGCGGCACGTTCGGTTAACATCATAGATGGGAATCTTCCCGCAGATGGATTATAGACGATATAGGCCTGGGGCATAATTATTATTCCGGTAACAAGAATGGTACAATTCTACCCGAAAGACAAATAGATGCGTAGCTTATGGAAAATCTTCTCAATAATCGCTATCAACTAGAAGAACAGCTCGGCAGCGGCGGGATGGCTGTTGTGTTTAAAGCGCGCGACCTTATGTTGGAACGCACTGTTGCCATCAAAGTTCTGCGTAAGAATTTTTCGCATGATCCCGCTTTTCGTGAGCGTTTCCGCCAGGAAGCCAAGGCGGCCGCAAATCTTTCACACCCAAACATCGTTACCGTACATGATTTTGGGATTGACCAGGGACGAATATTCATTGTCATGGAACATGTGCCTGGAGCCACGCTTAAAGAGTGGATTGAAAAACGCGGGCGTTTCTCTACGCAATCAGCGACTTCACTCATTGTGCAGGCTTGCGCCGGAATTGGGTACGCTCACAGAGCCGGATTGGTACATTGTGATGTCAAGCCCCAGAATATGCTCGTGACTCCGGATCGACGCCTTAAGGTTACAGATTTTGGCATCGCTCGGGCATTGGCTTCGATTCACCCGGATGAACGCTCAGAAATCGTGTGGGGATCACCGCAATATTTTTCGCCAGAACAAGCCAGCGGACGTTCTCCTTCCCCAGCATCCGATGTCTATAGTTTGGGCGTAATCTTGTATGAAATGCTCACCGGGAAACTTCCCTTCGAGGCAGAAAAAGGGGCGGAGTTGGCGCGTATGCACAGAGATGAAAAACCGCGCCCACCGCAAGAGATTCGCGACACCATTGACGATAATCTCAACCGAATTATTATGAAAGTACTCTCGAAAGAGCCTTCAGCCCGTTACCGTACTGCCGATCAATTGGGGCGCGTGCTGATAACTTTTTCAAAAGAACACAAATCATCATCACAACCTGCTACGCCCGCTCCACGCCCAGACGCTCAACCCGCACACTATGAGCCGGTAGCCAC
Organism: Anaerolineae bacterium; assembly: GCA_014382605.1. GTDB lineage: Bacteria > Chloroflexota > Anaerolineae > Anaerolineales > UBA11858 > NIOZ-UU35. The sequence goes on along the minus strand of JACNJM010000134.1, from coordinate 6,839 downwards.
TTTGCCCCCTCCTCCTGTAGCGCCCGTACAATCGCAACCCGTAAGAAGAGCTGCTATTCCCCAAAATGATCCGCTAGATATTGATTGGGGCACGGCGTTTTTGGGGCTAATAGCCTTGTTGGCAATTGGTGGTTTAGTACCATTTTGGCTCTGGGTGTATGTATCTGCTATTCAGCGATGATCATTTTATGTTTTCTGTGCAACTATCTTGTCAAGTGTGTGTTAAAACATCCAGGATTTCGAACAAACAACATGTTGATTAAATAGCAAAAAATAGGGGATGGGCGAGGTATTTTTACCTCGCCCATCCCCTATTTTTCAGATGTCGGAAAATCAGGGCAAATCGCCCAATAGCACGCTAGACTATGCGGTCTTTACCATCGTACGGATGCAGCGAGTACACAAGGTCTTGCGAACTTTCTGACCATCTTTATAAACCGTAACCTTTTGCAAATTAGGTTTAAACTGACGAAGTGTTGATTTTTTCGACCAGGGAACATTGCGACCAAAAGCGGTCTTCTTTCCACAATTTTCACAAACAGCCATCGTTCCGTTCCTTTCAAAACAAATATTAAGCGCTAACGCAATCGACAGAGAGAAAAACCCAAAACGATGAATCACTTCTCAATGAACTGCGTAAGTCTTATAATACCAGGACGGCATATACCTTCATGCCGCCAATAACCGGAGAATATTACCACACATCAGAATCTCTTTCAAGCGAGTAAAACCATGACAAATGAAACCACCCCCATTGGAAGCATTCATGTTGCTCCACAAGCCATCGCTACAATTGCCTATCAAGCCGCACTGCGGTCTTACGGCGTTGTGGGTATGGCATCCAAAAATGTTGTTGACGGCATCGCACACTTGCTCACCAAAGACCCTACCCATGGTGTTGAAGTCAGCTACACCGGACAATATATTAACATTGATATGTATATTATCATCGAATACGGAACCCGCATCAAGTCCGTGGCTTCCAGCGTCGCGAACACGGTGCGTTTTCATGTTGAAAAATCGCTGGGGGTGCCGATTAATGAGATCAATGTTCATGTTCAGGGGTTGAGAATCAGCGAATTTGAATCGTAGCCGCGTACAGCGCACCTGAGAAGATTCCCTGTTAACGGTATCGGTTACGATTCTCCTGTAACTGGTAATTTTTAGGAGTATTTCATTTATGACGACACCCCCGCAACCCCAAGAAACACCTGGATTTGTTGAAAAATTGCGCCAGGAACCAATTGACGGATTAGCCTTCAAGAATTTAGCCTTTGCAGCCCTCACCTGGCTACGCACCAATCACGAATTGGTCAACGCACTAAATGTTTTCCCGGTACCCGATGGAGATACGGGGACAAACATGGTGCTAACGATGCAATCGGCGTATGATGAGATTAAAAATTCCCCCGAACGCAGCATCGGAAAAATTGCCAATGCTCTGGCACAAGGCGCGCTGATGGGCGCACGCGGCAATTCTGGGGTTATTCTCTCGCAATTGTGGCGCGGGGTCGCTCGTGCCCTTGATGGTAAAGACCTACTTGATGGGGAGACTTTTTCGAGGGCGTTTTCTGTAGCGCGCGACACAGCCTACAAAGGGGTTGTACGCCCGGTTGAAGGCACAATTCTGACTGTTGCCAAAGATGTCGCCAGCGCAACTGAAAAAGCGCTAGACATTACCCAAGACCCCTACGATATTCTAGAAATTGCGGTTGAAGAAGCCAGCGCTTCAGTAGAACGCACGCCCGACCTGCTTGACGTACTCAAGGAAGCTGGTGTTGTTGATTCGGGTGGTAAGGGTTTTTTCTTCCTTTTAGATGGCATGTTGCGCTTCTCAAAAGGGATGCCACTGGATACGGCGGTTGCATCCGTAAAATCTTTGTCGGCATTAAATTTCGATAACGCGATGGAAACCGTTGAAGAAGGCCAGGACTATGAGATAGTGGTAGATTTCCGCCCGCATGAGCCACTCGTTCTGGAACAATTCTACAGCGATCTGGAAGAAATGGGGACTTCGATCCAAATTGGTGAAGGCGAAGGCATGTACCGCATGCACATCCACGTACCTACGGAAAAACGCTACGAACCCATTGACTACACCATGTCGATTGGCACCATCACCAAAGTGCATATCGAAAACCTGCTCGCTCAAATGGAAGATATTGAAAAGTCCAGCAAAGCGCAACCCATAAAACTTTCCCCGGTGGAGCCCGGCCAAATTGCTGTAGTAACGGTAGCGCCTGGCCCCGGAATTGCCAATGTCTTTGCAAGCCTGGGTGCAGCCGCTATCGTCGAAGGCGGTCAGACCATGAACCCCAGCACCCAGGAAATTCTACAGACCTTCGAAAATTTGCCCACCGATCGAATAATCATCCTGCCCAATAATAAAAACATTTTCATGGCTGCCAAAGCTGCCAGCGAGGTGACCGTAAAACAAGCCGCTGTAATCCCCAGCCGAACCGTCCCCCAAGGACTTAGCGCGCTGCTGCGCCTGATTCCGAATGGCGATTTCGAGGCTGTCGTCGCCGACATGGAATCGGCCCTGGGAGATGTGGAAACGGGCGAAATTACCATCGCCACCCGCACGGTGGAAATTGACGGCATCAACGTCCACGAGGGTGAAATTATCGTGCTGCATAACGGAAAATTGATCTTGTCAACCGATAACCTCACCACCGCCTGCCTGACCTTCCTGGAAAGAGCGAATGCCGACGAATACGAACTCATTACATTATTCTATGGAGCCGACATTCAGAAAACCGAGGTCAACCAGATTGCCGATAAAATCCGGGGAGCCTACGCAGATCACGAGGTCGAAGTACAAAACGGCGGACAACCGCATTATCAGTTCATCATTTCCATCGAATAAATTCACGAAGGGAGAAAGTCAAAAACAGGGGTATGCAGGTGTGCGCACCCGCATACCCCTGTTTTTGACACAAAACTATGCGCATTGGAATCGTCACCGACAGCACAGCCGATATCCCGCCCGAATTAGTAAAGCAATATCAAATCCGCGTTGTTCCGGCTATCATCGTCATGGACGGGGAAAGCTTCACCGATGGCGAAGATATTTCCCGGCAAGAATTCTACGAACGTCTCCCCCACCTGCGCACGCCTGCCACAACCGCCACGCCATCTACAGCCATATTCCAAGGAATTTACACGAAACTCTTTCAGGAGGGCGCTCAAGCCATTTTCTCGCTGCATGTGGCCAGCCAGTTGAGCGGCATATTCGACACGGCAAAAATCGCCGCTCAGTCTTTTGGGGAGCGCGTGTATGTCCTCGATAGCACATCACTCTCTATGGGGATTGGCTTTCAAGTGCTGGCTGCCGCACAGGCCGCCGCACAGGAACTTAGCGTAGAAAAAATTCTCGACCATTTACAAAATTTCCAAAAGAAAATTCGCGTACTGGCTATGCTCGATACATTGGAGTATATTCGCCGCAGCGGGCGCGTTTCATGGGCTACAGCACGCATTGGCGCGTTGTTGCGCGTCAAACTTTTTGTGGAAATAAGCGAAGGCAAAGTGCTCAATATGGGGCAAGCACGCACCCGCAACAAAGCCATTGAACACTTCAAAACCATGATCCACAAACTCGGCCCGCTCGAAGAGCTTGCTATAATGCACACCAACGCCGAGGCCGATGCTCACAAGTTACTCGCAGATTTAGCCCTGAACCTGCCCTCACCCATCCACGTACTCAATGCCACCCCCGTGATCGGCACACACGTTGGCCCCAATGGCCTGGGCATTGCCGCTGTGCTCAAATAGACACAAACTGGTAAAATAGCCCCAATGAAGCCTTCAATCACAAAACTCCGCAACTACTTTAAATTAGAAGCCAAAAACGGGTATCAGAACAACGCTGTCATCGGTGGGCTGGGACAAATGCTCGAACACTGGAGCGCTGAAGCCCGCAACGATGGCTTGCCCGAAAATCTCGTCCAGGTGGTTGACGCGCGCCTGCGCGATTATCATCGTCTGAGTGAAACTTCTCGCAAAGAAACGCTCTTTGGACTATGGAATCGCATTCAGCGCGAATTTGGGGAAGATCACCCCCAACCTTCTGAGGATGAAGAAGCTTCCCCGATTCCGGATGAGAAACCCGCGCCCCAGGCACAGGAAGAGCCGACTCCGCCCGAGGTGGATACACCACCTCAAACAGCAGAATCAGCCCCCAGGCCGCGCGTGCAGCTCCCCCCCGGTCAGCGCGCCGATCTTCACGCCAGTGTCACCACTGTGAAGCATATCGGAGAACGCTATGCAGAAACACTGGAAAATCTGGGAATCCGTACCCTGGGCGATATGCTGTACCATTTCCCCAACCGTTACGACGATTATTCGCGCATGCTGCCAATTGCCAAACTGCGCTACGGCGAAAAAGTGAGCCTGATTGGCACGGTAAAATCCATCACCAGCCGGTCGACACGCGGGGGGCGCGTAAAAATTGTTGAAGCGGTAATCAGTGATAACAGCGGCGCAATTCGAGCTACATGGTTCAACCAACCCTGGATCGCTACACAATTGCAGCGCGGCGATCATGTTGTTCTCTCTGGCAAAACAGACCAATACCTGGGGCGGCTGACAATGAACTCGCCCGATTGGTCGCCGATCGAAAAGAAACATCTAATGGCCGAGGGGGTCGTGCCCATTTATCCGTTGACAGCCAAGATCACCCAGCGCTGGCTGCGCAACAAGATGCACGCAGTAGTGACCGATTGGGCCGATAAAGTTGAAGATTATTTGCCCGCACAATTACTGGATGATGCCGAATTGCTCGATTTGCCCGTAGCCCTGGAGCATATCCATTTTCCTGAGTCGTGGGAGATGTTGGGGCAAGCCCGACACCGGCTGGCTTTTGATGAAATCTTTCTGCTGCAATTGGGCGTGCTGCAACAAAAACAAATTTGGGCAGCGCGCCTGGGCCGCGTTTTTGAGATTGACCAGGCCTGGCTGGCAGCCCAGATCGATGTGCTGCCGTTCAGGCTAACCGGCGCACAGCAGCGCACGCTGGACGAAATTGTTCATGATCTGGCTACTGGGCATCCGATGAACCGTCTGGTGCAGGGCGATGTTGGTTCTGGGAAAACTGTGGTGGCGGCTATGGCGATAGCGATGGTCGTTCAGGCAGGCGCTCAGGCGGCCCTGATGGCCCCGACCAGCATCTTGGCAGAGCAGCATTATCACAACCTGCTGCAACTCCTCAGTAAGGAAGCAGGCCCACTCTCACCCGAACAGATTCATCTCATGATTGGGGCAACGCCCGAAAGCGAGAAGGCCGAGATTCGCGCCGGTTTGGCTTCGGGCGCGATCAAAGTTGTTATCGGCACGCACGCACTGATCGAAGACCCGGTGGAATTCGCCGATTTACAACTTGCGATTATTGATGAGCAACATCGTTTTGGCGTTCATCAACGTGCATCGTTACGCGAAAAGGGCGAAAATCCGCACCTGTTGGTGATGACCGCCACCCCCATTCCGCGCTCGCTGGCATTGACGGTTTATGGCGATCTGGATGTCTCGGTAATTGACGAAATGCCCCCGGGCCGTCAACCCGTAGAAACGCATGTTCTTTCGCCAAAAGAACGTGAGCGCTCCTACAGCCTAATTCGCCGTCAGGTTGAAAAAGGGCATCAGGCCTTTATCATCTACCCGCTGGTAGAAGAAAGCGACAAAAGCGAAGAGAAAGCCGCCGTTGAAGAACACGCTCGCCTGCAAAAAGATGTGTTTGGTCAGTTCAAATTGGGTTTGCTGCATGGACGCATGACCCCCGGCGAGAAAGACACTGTGATGGAAAAATTCCGTGATGGCGAGTATCATATTTTGGTATCTACATCGGTTGTTGAAGTCGGCGTTGATATACCCAATGCCACAGTGATGCTGATTGAAGGCGCGCATCGTTTCGGGCTGGCGCAACTGCACCAGTTCCGCGGTCGGGTGGGGCGCGGAGCGGCGAAAGCATATTGCTTGCTGATTCCGGGCAGCGCTGACGCGGTCGAGAATGAACGCCTGTTAGCAATGGCTGAAACCAACGATGGCTTTGTCCTGGCCGAAAAGGACCTGGAGCAACGCGGCCCCGGCGACTTTTTGGGCACACGGCAATCAGGTTTCTCAGCCTTACGCTTGGCCAGCCTGACGGATATCCAGTTGATCCAGAAAGCACGGAAACATGCCGCCGCGCTCTTCGAGCGCGATGCCGAGCTGACCGCGCCCGAGCACGAAACGCTTGCCGTTGCGCTGAACCGCTTCTGGCATATTGAAAGCACGGATATTAGCTAGAGTTCAAGGATATTCTATGGTTCGAGCCGTTTTTCCCGGTACCTTTGATCCGATCCATTATGGGCATATTGATATTGCCCGGCGAGCATCCCGACTTTTTAGTGAAGTTATCATTGCCGTTTATGATAAGCCACTTAAAACGCTGGTTTTCCCACCGCAAGATCGGATTGCATTCGCAAAAGAATGCTTTAAAAATGACCCTAACATCCATGTGACGGGATACAGCGGCCTGACCGTAGACTTTTGCAAAGAGATCGGTGCGCAGGTAATCGTACGCGGTTTGCGCGTATTTTCAGATTTTGAGTACGAGTTCCGCATGGCGCTGGCAAACCACCGTCTCTCTGCTGATATTGAAGTCGTAGCGCTGATCACTCACGAAGAACACACCTTCCTTTCGGGGTCTACGGTACGCGAAATTGCATCTCTCAAAGGTGATGTCAGCAGTCTGGTACCGCTGCATGTTGAAGTTGCGCTCAAAACTCGTTTTGCAGAACTGGGCGACGAACAAGATATTGTGCCAACCTCATCGCTGCGGGATTGATCTGCACGCCTCA
>JACNJM010000174.1 GCA_014382605.1 Anaerolineae bacterium | reverse complement strand
GCACCCCACACACCCCTATTTTTCGAAAGTCTTTTCAAAGTTCTTTCCAAAATCTACTTAATACGTCATGCGCTTATTAATATTGAACTCAGCCGTCGCCAGAATATCGGCAATGCGCTCTCCGGCGTGGCCGTCGCCGTAGATGGGTTCGGAGGGGTAATGCCCGTGGGCCACTTGCTGCTGAATTGCAGCAATAATTTTGCCGCGGTCGTAGTCCACATCGATAACGTTTATGCCGCGCTCACGCCCGATCTGGCGCGTGCCCACATTGACCGCGGGAACGCCGAGAAACGCGCCCTCGCGGATGGCCGCGCTGGAATTGCCGATTTTGCAGGCGCAGTTTTTCATCAATCGCACATAAGTATCTACGGAGAAATTCTTATAAAAACGGATATAGCCATGTTCAAAGCGTTCACGGAATTTTCGCATCCCGCGCGCAATATCCTCGGAACCTGCGTCCACGTTGGGCCAGAGCATGATAGTGGGCATTTTGAGTTCCTGCAATGCCATCAGGGTTTCGGCGATCTGACGCTCACCGTCGCCATATTCGGTGGTGACGGGGTGCTGCGAGACGAGCAAAAAGGGTTCGTCCAGGCTAATCTGCCCACCCACGCCTTCATATTCCAGCCAGGCTTTTTCGGGCAAGCGGTGATTTTCGGATGCAATTTCAGCCACCAGGTCAATGCGCGGACAGCCGGTGGTATGCACGGTGGCCGGGTTTTCACCCATGCGCAGAATGCGCGTGGCGGCATCTTTGCTGGCGGGGAAGTGAATATGCGAGAGCTTGGTGATGGCGTGGCGGATATTCTCGTCGATGGTGCCAGAGACTTCGCCGCCCATGGTGTGCGCCAGGGGGATATTCATATAGGCCGCGGCGATGGCAGTTGCCATGGTCTCGAAGCGATCACCCACGGTAACGACGACATCCGGGTTGAGTTGTTCGATCACCCCGGGGAGTTCCAGCAACCCCAGGCCGGTGGATTTTGCCATTGTGGTGGGATTTTCGCCCTCAATAATCATGTGGACGCGGGCATCAATCTCGAAGCCATCGGCAATCACAGTATCTACGACCGCGCCGAAACGGTCGAGCAGCGCTGAGGCTCCGGCGATAGTCTGCAAATTTAAATCGGGATGCTGCTGCACGGCGCGCATCACACTCTTGATGCTGCTGTAATTGGCTCTTGAGCCGACGACGATACAAACGTTTCTCATAACTTCTCTCACGGAATAGGACACGGATAACACGGATAGAACGGATTCACGCGGATATTTTTGGGCTTATCCGTGCAAATCCGCCTGATCTGGGTCATTCGTGTTCTAGTAAAAATCTTCTTCGGCCAACAGATTGCCAGCATCAATAGCACGAACAATTTTTCGTCCAATAAACTCATCCAGGCGGGCCGCCGAGATGCCAGTACCCGGCTTTTTGATGCCGACCAGCTCGCGGGTCAAGATCGCTCCGGCAGAAATATCCACTTCAGCGACCAGGCTTTTTTCGAAGATATTCTTCATCGCCTGATACGGCTCCGTCCGTTTCTCAACATCCGCAGCTAACATGCGTTCAATGGCGCGCACGCCCTGCACCAAATCGATCATCTCGGGAGGTTCAAGTGAATGGCGCGCATCGCTGCCATACATCAGACGGCTGAAAGTAAAATGCTTCTCGACTACGACCGCACCCAGCGTGACAGCAGCAAAGACGGCGTAATTGGTCAGAGTGTGGTCGGAAAGCCCTACGGGGACGTTGTAGCGCGCCGCCATCTCTCGCATCACATTCAGGCCAACTTGCTCGTAGGGGCAGGGGTACTCACTGGTGCATTGCAGCACAGTCAACGGGGCATCGTGTTTTTGGATGACTTCCACAGCGCGGTCTATTTCATCCCAGGATGACATGCCGGAAGAGAGGATCACTGGCTTGCCGAGGCGGGCGATCTTTTCCAGCATGGGCAGGTTGGTGACTTCTCCCGAGGGAATTTTATACTCAGAGAGTCCCACTTTTTCGAGCAGGTCAACCGCTTCTTCCGAGAAGGGCGACGACAAAAAGGTTACGTCATGCTCATCGCAATGCTGTTTGAGTTGTTTCCATTGTTCGAGGGTGAAACCCGTGCGCCGGAAATACTCAAAGCGCGGCTCACCCTTGAAGTAGGGCGGCATGGGTGCATTGGGCAGAGTCTCGGCCTCGGGGATATGCGTCTGAAATTTAACCGCATCCACGCCACAAGCGGCGGCGGCTTCGATCAGCTTGGTGGCATTGCCAAAGCTGCCATCATGCACGGAGCCGATTTCAGCGATGATGAAGACTTTTTTTAAGTTTCTCATACGGCCACAAATTCCTGTATGGCTTCAACCAACCGGGCAGCTTTTTCGTCGGCGGTGAGCGGCTTGATCTGCAAATGCGGCTCTACAGAGACATCAATGGCGGTTTCTTCTAGCGCAGAAACGAAGAGCCTGATTTTTTGCGCATCCAACGCATACCCGGCGCGGATTTTTTCCAACGCTGAGAGGCAGCTTTCGTAGGTATCAATCTGGAAGGTACCTTCGCAGCCACGATACCAGGGCAGACCAAAGAGCAGAACCGGCTTGCCGCGGTGCAGCGCTTCCCAACCCGCGGTGCCGGTTGTGGCGGCAATGGCCTGGGCATGATCGATCAAATCATACGATGAAATATCCATCGGCACCAGATGGACATTTGGCAACGCAACCATATCATCATATATATCCAGCGATCTGCCGCTCTGCGCGCGGAAATACTTGGCGGGCGTAAATTGCGTGGGATGCTCTTTGACGTAAATCTTCCAACCGTCGGGAACCGCCTTCGAGAGCATATCTACGATGAGATATTGCTCTACAAAAGCGCCCGCCATCGGTGAGGTGGTGCGCTCAGGCTGGTAGCTCAACGCGACAAAAATATAGGGCTGATCGAAATCTAACTCAACCGCAAGTTGCTTATAACGCCGTTCCAACTGACGCATTCGCCGCCGCGATCTGGCCCGGAAGATTTGGTAGCCTAGAAAATTCATCTGTGAGTTTTCCAGCTTTTTGTGTTTTTGCTTAACATAGTTCGGCGGTACGGTCACGCGGGCGCGCAACATACGGATTTGTTTTTCGCTATATTTGGTGTACTTATCAAAATCCAGTAACTTTTGCAGCACAGATTTCGACGAAGACGCGCCGCCCTGGTAGAGTTTTTCTTTCGGATCACGGCGGATGTAGACCGGAGCGTCCCGGTAGGAACCTTTCAGGGAACGAATATAAGTATCCACCTCATCGGAGAGAAAAACATTTTCGGGCACAGGATCAGCCAGGAGCTTGTTGTAGAAAACTTCCGCCGGGGACGCGCGCTCAAAGGTTTCCATGATAAAAGTCCGGCCCAAAAATGGGGTGCTTTCAAACATTAAGGTACGAATGCCGCGCTGCTTGCAATATTCATACAGCACATAGTCGTAGATCATGTGCGGGATGACGGTGAACATCACCAAATCGGGCTGAGTGTCGTCAAGGACCGTTTGCCAGTAGATCATCAGGCGGTGCAACAGGCGCACGCGGTCGTTGTAATCGAGGGAGCCCAGCGCATCGTAGCGATCCATCATGCGCAGCAAAAGTAGTTCGGCGTAGGCATTCTGTTGGATTATGGGCTGGTCCAGTGGCATACACAAGCGCCGCGCGTATGCCGGGGCGGGGATACCTTTAATGGCACTCAGCAGAGGGTGAAAAATCACATCGGGGTAGCCGTCCCGGATGGTGGTTTCAGCTTCGGGCGTCGCGATCCAGTACACAGGCTGCCAGCCATTCTCATCCGACAACAATTGCGCCGTTTTCAGCCAGAAATCTTCAAACAAGCCTGAATAAATGACTCTCATGGCTATCCGTTGGCACCTAAATTCCAGCTATGCTCGCACAGCACATCACCATCGTTTGAATGTGTAGGAATTTTACCGCTACCGTAATAATCACCGTCAATCACATCCAGCGTCACAGCGCGGATCAAACGATCGGCCTTAACGGTGCCAATATCGGCCCCGAAATCGAGATAATAGCGCCCGGCCCGCAAGGGGAAACGCGGCACATGGCAAATTAATTCACCTTTCTCCGGGAGTACAGAAAAATCTTGCCCGGTAAGGTCGGTACCCAGACGCAACATGCCTTTGGTGAAGGCATCGCGCAGCCAGAGCAAAATCGTAATATTTTGAATATCAACTTCCGAGCGCTGGTAGTGCAATACAAAATCCACCGGCTCGCCGGAGACCGCTGCATCTACCAAATCGCCCTGGGGAGAGCGCAACTCAAACCCGGTGAAACGGATCGCTCCATTCCCCTTGCGGTCGGAGCGTTCAGCAATGTTCGTGTGCCACTCCCCTTTTTCGCTGGCGTTTACTAAATATTGCTGCACCACGCTGTCTACATCTCCATCGGCGACGGCTTGCCCACCCTCCAGCAATACAGCACGGGTACACAAATTCTTAATCGCACCCATATTATGACTCACAAAAACCACTGTGCGGCCACTTTCGGCAACTTCGGACATTTTTCCCAACGATTTTTTCTGGAAAGCGGCATCGCCCACGGCCAAAACTTCATCCACCAGCAAAATCTCAGGGTCCAAATGCGCGGCAACCGCAAAGGCCAAGCGAACCCCCATCCCGCTGGAATATCGCTTAACCGGTGTGTCAATATAAGCTTCCACGCCGGAGAACTCCACAATCTGGTCGAATTTGCGGTCGATTTCGGATTTACGCATCCCCAAGATGGCGCCGCTAAGATAGATATTTTCACGCCCGGTGAGTTCGGTATGGAAACCGGTACCGACCTCGAGCAGGGCGCCCACGCGCCCGTAAAGATCAATATGCCCCGCGGAGGGTTCTGTGATGCGCGAAAGTACCTTCAGCAACGTGCTTTTACCTGCCCCGTTGCGCCCGATCAGGCCAATGACTTCGCCTTCAGCAATATCAAAAGAGACATCCTTCAACGCCCAAATTTCCTGCTTCCGGGTAGTAGCCGCGCCGCGCCGTAAGGGTTTGCGCGCTAAATTAACCAGATCATCTTGCAATGTGCGCGCAACGGCTCCACCGGTGGTAGCGTCAATGCGATAGACTTTGCTGATATTTTCAATATGAATCGCCAGTTTACTCATCAGATCACATCCGCAAAACCGCGCTCAATGCGACGAAATACCATCGCGCCAGAGATAAATATCACTATACTCACCGATAGCGAAACCGCGAACGACAGCCAGGAAAACTCACCCTGCCCCAGCAACGCCCAGCGAAAACCTTCAATTACGCCTACCATCGGGTTTAAGGCATACAGCGCCTTCCACTGTTCTGGTACGATGCTGCTCGAATAGGCCACCGGCGAGGCATACATCCAGGCCTGCACCAAAAATGGCAAAGCGTAGATAAAATCGCGGTAATGCACACTAAAGGCCGAAATCCAGAAACTGACCCCGACCGAAATTAGCAAATTAACCAATACCAAACCTGGTAAGGCCAGCAAATTCCACGTAAAGGGCGTCTGATAGATCAAAAGCAGCACCCCCAGGGTTGCCAGCCCGACGAAAAAATCGACCAGTACCGAAAATGAACTGGCAATCGGCAGCACCAGACGCGGAAAATATACCTTCGAAATCAACTCGCGCCCACTGACCAAACTGCTTCCAGCGCGTTGCAGCGACTGTGCGAACAGCGTCCAGGGCAATGTGCCCGCGAAGGCAAACAGCAGATAGGGCGAATCATCCGAGGGCAATTTTGCCAAAACGCCAAAGATCACCGCGAAAATACCCGATGTTAGTATGGGCTGCAAAATAACCCAGGTTACACCCAGCGCGGTTTGTTTGTAGCGCAATTTTACATCGCGCCAGGCTAATATCCAAAATAAGTCGCGGTACGCCCACAGCTCACGTAAGCGTAACCCAGCCCACCCCTTCGTGCGCTGGATACGAATGTGGATGCCGCTTTCTAATGTTTTTGTCATTTACATTCCATTTTTTTTTGCCGCGGAGAGCGCAAAATACGCGGAGATTTATTACTATTTTCTCAGCGAACTTCGCGTTCTCTGAGGTTATTTCGCTGGAACGGTTATGAATTCTGTCACGAAGGGGTCAACCTGTCAAGCGGCCTGCCGCGCCCACAGTTCCAGCACCACCAGAGCGTAAATGCGCTTGCCATGATCGGCGCGCCCGGCAAGATGTTCTTCAATGATTTGCTGACGCGGCTGGATGTGGAACCACGCGCTGAGATGACTGTCTGGAGAGAGCAGGATTTGGCGCGACCAATCGGCCAGCGGCCCACGGAACCAGGCCCCGAGCGGAATCCCGAACCCTTGCTTGCCGCGCGCCTGGACGCGTGGCGGCAAGTCTGCAGCAAAGGCCTGCCGTAACAGATATTTGCCTGTGCGGCCGTGCACACGCATACGCTCTGGCAAACGCGCCGCCCAACTCGCCAACTCGTGATCGAGAAATGGCGAACGTCCTTCGAGCGAGTTCGCCATTGTCATGCGGTCGGCTTTGACCAACAGATCGCCCGGCAAATAGGCGTGAATATCCGTGTACAGCGTGCGATCCATGAAGGATTGGGCATGAGCGTTCTCGAATTTCTCGATGAGAAAAGCTTCGGCGGCGCGGGGGGCGAATTGCTGCAAAAATTCGGGTTTCCACAGGCTTTGTGCCCGCTCAGGGGAGAAGTAGGAACCCCAACGTAAAATGCTGGCGCGCGGATCAATGGCGGCAAGTTGCTCGAGGCGTTTGATCCCATCGAGCAGGCTGCCCCCCACGGGGACATTGGCCTTGTTGGGCAGCAGGCGCGCCAGAGCCGGAATCAGCTTTTTGGTCAGGATCCGCGGCGAGCGCGCGTAGCGCCTGCCCCACGGGTCAAGCCAGTAACGCCAATAGCCCGCAAAAGCCTCATCACCGCCATCCCCATTCAACGCCACAGTGACATATTCGCGCGTCAATCGCGAAAGATGATAGAGCGGAATCGCCGAAGGATCGGCAAAAGGTTCGCCAAAATGCTGGGTGAGGGCAGCAAGGGTGGCAGGGATGTCGCCAAAGGTGAGGGTGAACTCGTAATGTTCGGTGGCGTAACGCTCGGCTACGGCGCGGGCATAGGGCAATTCGGAGAAAGCGCTTTCTTCAAACCCCACCGAGAAGGTCTTCACCGGCTGGCTGCTGGCCTGCGCCATCAACGCCACAATCACGCTCGAATCGATTCCGCCGCTGAGGTGCGCGCCAAGAGGCACATCGCTGATCATGCGCATTTCAACGGCATCTTTCAGCAAGCCGCGCAGTTGCGCAATCAACTCTGCTTCTGACAGTTCCCACTTTGGCTCATATTCTAATTGCCAGTAGGGTTGAAGGTTGAAGGTTGGCAGGTTTAAATTTTCAACCCTCAACCTTTTACTTTCAACTGTAAGTATGTGCGCCGCGGGCAATTTGAAGATATTCTCATACGGCGTGAGCGGTTCGGGGATGTATTGCAGGCCAAGATATAAATCAATAGCGGGCAGATGAATTTTTGGGCGCTGCGGCAGAGCCTCGAGCAGGCTGGTCAGTTCGGAACTGAAATACAGGCTGCCGTTCTGATAACTATAATAGAGTGGTTTCTGCCCCAAGCGATCGCGGGCGATAAACAGGCGCTGGCGGTTTTTGTCCCAAATGGCAAAGGCGAACTGCCCGCGCAAGTGTTGGACACAATCGTCACCGTATTCTTCGTAGAGATGGACAATGCACTCGGTATCAGTCTGAGTGCGAAAACGGTGGCCGCGTTTCTCAAGATCAGCACGCAGAGCGGGGAAGTTGAATATTTCGCCGTTGAAGACAATCCAGACGGATTCATCTTCGTTGGGGATCGGTTGATCGCCGGTATTGAGGTCAATAATCGCCAGGCGGCGCATGGCGAGGCCCACACCCGGCGCGTAGAAAAAACCATCGCCATCTGGCCCGCGGTGAAAGATAGCCGCGTTCATGGCCGCCAGAGTGTCCCGATTTACAGGTTGGTTATTCGGGTGAGTAATTCCGCAAATGCCACACATGATGAGATAGAAGACGGGGATCGGAAGCCGACCACAGACCGTCAAGTATCAACTCCTAATTCCTGCCCCAGGGAAGCCAGGGCAATAACGCTATACCACAAAGAAAAAACCAAAATTCATTTTTTGAGTCTTCGTGCCTTGGTAGTGATAATTTTTCTTGATTATGAGAACGAACTCAAACTACCGATCAATTCTAAATATTGCGCCGCAATTTGGTTCCAGGCGTAGTGTTCTTCTACGCGCTGACGGCCCGCAGCGCCCATGCGCTGGCACAGGTCGGCATCGGAGAGCAATTGTGTCAAAGCTTGCTGCAAAGCGTCAACGTCTTCCGGTGGTATCAGTAAACCCGTCTCGCCATTCACAACAAGTTCTTCATTCCCGGCGATGCGCGATGCGATCACGGGCAGGCCGCAGGCCATCGCTTCCAGAACGGCATTGGGCATACCTTCGTGCCGCGAGGGAAAGACAAAGAGGTTAGACTGGTGATATTCTTCCAACAGAGCTGGGCCATCGAGCCAGTTCGCAAAACGCACGCGCGCGGTGATTTGATATTTCTCGGCAAAAGACTCCAATCTCGGACGTTGGGGGCCATCGCCGACCAGACAGAGTTCCCAGGGATGCGAGCGTAACTCGGCCAGCGCCTTGAAGAGCAAATCCAGCCCTTTTTGATAAACCAACCGTCCGACGAAGAGCAGGCGCGGCGGATTCCACTCGCGCGTGGTCGGTGTATAGAAAGTTAAATCTACCCCATTGGGGATGATCTGCATGGAGACGCGCGGTTCGAAGGCGCGCGCCAACTCAGCCAGGCCGGCGCTATTGGCGACAATCATCTGCGCCCGCCGCCAGATCATGCGGATCAACGGGGCAGCCAGGCGATGATAACGAGCAAAATCATAGGGGCGAAATCCAGGCACATCACCCCCGCGCAATGAGACAATATAAGGTACCCCAGCGAGCAAATTAGCTGCCCAGGCTGCCAGTCCGCTGGGAATGCCAAAAAAGGCTACGATCGCATCCGGGCGTTGCCGCGGGAGCAGAAATAAGGCTCGGAGCGTGCTGACCAGCATAAAGATAATTTGCTCCACAGCGCTGGAGCGATCCTGGTGGCGGCGAAAAGCCCAAATGCGCTGAATCACCACGCCGTCACGCGCTTCCCGGCTCGGCAAATCAGCATAAGCTGCGGTCAGCACTTGTACATCCTGCCCCGCGGCAACCAACTCCCGCGCTAAATGCGCGCTGGCATTACCGGCTCCACCGCCAATGGGAGGATATTCACTGTTGATGATTAGAATTCGCATATAAAGTTTAGATTTTCACCGCAGAGTGCGCAGAGAACGCGGAGTTTTTCTTTCGTCCTTCTCTGCGGTCTTTGCGCTCTCCACGGTGCATACTTGGGTTGCGACAGGAAGGCATGTTACGGTAAATCCTGAACAAAAGTCTGCTGATTATCGTCAATCGCCGTGCAATTATCAACGTTAGGACGCGGGTAAAGGATTTGCAAATGCACCTGGCGTAAAGTCAGGCGCGGCTCGTAGTAGCACAGCAAGGGTCTCGAGACCAACTGCACCCAGAGATTATGTTCCTCGACCCAGGCTTCTTCAGTGGGGTCTTTGTAATTCTCCAATGCCTGATCGGAAATAATCGCCGCGAAGCGCTGCTTCTGTACATCATTATAGAAAGCGTTCAAATAATCAGCATTACGCGACATGACCATTTCCATGAAAAAGATTTTTTCGTATTTGGGCACAAGTGACGAGTCAATCTGCTCATCGAAATAGAGCAAGTGGCGCTGCGAGATAAACAAGACCTCACCGCCATCGCGTGCGGCGTAACGGATTTTCTGATGCACCGCATCCAGCGAGGCATTAACAATATTCGGCGCGGGCAGGTCAAACGGTGCGCCGGATTTTAGCGTCAACAAGACCGGTACGACTACCAAAGACAGCAGCAGCGGCCAGGTTGCAGACTTCCGAAGTCTTACCGAAGTAATTTCCAACGCGGATTTTTTTGTAGAGACTTCCGAAATCTCCGCGGCAAAACGCCCAAAGAAGAAATACCCGCCCAACACCATCCATAAGGCCAGGTAAGCATCCAGGTTGTGCAAATTGCTACCGCCGCCGATCTTCACGCTGACGATTAAGCCACCAATGAATAGAACCAGCACCATGGCCAACAACCCCAAAAAGCGAATTCCTGCCCAACTGCCGCGGCTCTTTGGCAGACTCGCCACTAACAGCCACAATACCGGCAACGAAACCAGCAAGACATTCAGTACCAATCCTAGCGAATAGGTTTCATTCGGCCACAGACGGTACCATAACAGGTCCGATGAAAAGCTGGATGTAAATTTTTCGGCATCATTGCCCGATACGATCACATACGCGGCTTGCGTTGCAAAGGCCGTCGCCGTGCCTAGCAGCCCCCAAACCGCAGGCGGCAGCAGATAACGCCACACGGGTATTGCATGCTTCGGCTCTTCGAGCAAATAGAGCATCGCCGCCAGCATCGCCGGAACCGGGAACCAGTTCAGGCGGCTGACTCCCGCCCACATTGAAGCCAGCATAACCACCAGTAAATTACGCCAGAATTTTTTGGCATCAAAACCTGCAAAAACGATCATCAGCGGCACGGCCAGATGATAGTACACTGGCCCCTGGAACAAGAATAGATAGCCCCAAACAACTGCCATCCACAACACAAGCGAGTTCTTCAAGCGCAAACGGCGGGCAAAAAGCCAGACTGCGCTCAACGTAAAACCAATCCACAATAGAACCTGCCAAAGGCGATGTCCCCATAGCGGAATCCCGTCTACGGCGAAGGGCAGTGATTGCAGCAGATAGCGCGTGGGGTGCAGCACCGAAGGCGGCAGCGCCATGCCATACACTTTCTCGGCAAAAAACAGCGATGCATAATAAAAACGGCTGGTCTCCGACCAACTCAGGGCAAAAGGATAATCGGTGATGCTTAGCCCGAGGGTAGCGATCTGGTAACTGAAAGCAATCAGCAACCCGGCGACTAACGCCGCCGCGCGCGGCCGCAGACGCAGGTCGGCTACGCGCAGCGAGAGTGCGCCGAATAGTGTAAGGGTCAGATAGACTAATAAACGCGGGAAAATATCGGCGAGGAGCGCGCTCATCAGAGCCAGCACCAGGGTGGGGTAGAGCGCAACGGCGAAGATGATGCCCCCCCAGCCCAGCCAGCGCAGGCGGGCTACCCACCCAGGGAGGCGCGCCCACCTGACGAGTAGACGATCCCCGAGGGGAGTGCGTATAAATGCACCCAAACTCAGGGTTAAAATTCCCAGCCCGTAAAGGCCGATCACCATCCACCAGCGTTGCGCCCGCAGGGTAAAAATCGCACCAAGGGCCAGGAGCTGCTGCGAAATCTGGTATGCCGATCCGATAAATAATCCAGCAAAAACAACAAACAGCCAGGTCAGGTCGTTTCGTGGCTGGCGAGATTCAAATATCAACTCGAAATGGTTTTCAGGCGAGGTCATTTTTATCTCTGGCCGCCATGATAGCGGGCACAAAAGCCGCGCCAGGCAGGCTGGCAAACATTTGCAAGGTTCGGATCAACAAAGCAATCGTCAGGCCGCTTTGCAGAGAAATGCCACCCACGTTGGTGTAGATGAGCGTCACGGCAATTTCTTGCACGCCATAGCCGTTGATCGAAATCGGCAGCAGGGTAATCAGGTAGACAAAACTCCACAACCCGGCGATCAGGCTAAAGGGAATGGGGTCATGCATCTCGCGCAGCAACAGGGCAATGGTTGTGTAAAGAAAGAGCATGTGCAGGCTGGTCATCGCCAGGGAAAGCAACAACGCGGCGGGTTGACGCTTCCACAAGCCAAAAGCGCCGAAAAGACGATTGAGCAGGTTTTTCGCCCGCAGCCAGAGACCGCCCAACCCAGCGACGGCCAGCGAGGATTGAAAAGCGTCTTTCCAACCCTGATCGAGGATCAGCCAGTTCCACAAGGGCGCCGCGCCGAGAGGCACCGCCAATGCCATGCCCAGCAGACCGATAAGCCGGTCTACCACCAGCGAGGCGGCGCTAATGGGGCCATCGAGCTTGAGCTGCACCGCACCCGCCAGGCGCACAACATCGCCGCCAACCGTAGTAGGAAGAAAATTCGACGCAAATAATCCCGCAAACGTAAGTTGTGCGGTCTTCTTATAGGAGACTTCCATTTCCGGAATTGAAAGCAGAAAATACCAACGCCCGGCAACCGCCAACCGAGAAAGCAAGGTCAGCAACAAAGCTAACGCGAGATGCCACCAGGAAATTTGCGCAATCGCTGCCAGAATATCGCCCCACCCCTGACGGGTGAAGAGATAAACTAACAGCGCCAGAGTCAGCAGCGTTCCGGCCCAGCGCAGGTAGGCGCGTTTTGGGGTGGTGTTTGGGGAAGGGGACATGGTTAGTGTTGGGTGATGGGGAATTTGGCACTTAGGCGATTAGGCGCTTCGGGAATTGCGACATCTTGATTGCCTGATCCCTAATCACTGCCTACCTACTCACCCACATTAATTTTTCGTCGCACCGTATACGTCGGTTTCTTCTGCGATTCGTGATAGGTACGTACTTGCAATTCGGCAATCAGGCCCATAAGAATAGACTGGAAGCCCATAATCAGGAGAATCAGGCTGACCGGGAAAAAGGGCGATTCGAGTACAGATACTAAAGTCACAATGCGCCGAATTACCAAAAAAGCCAGCAAGCCAGTCCCAGCGGCCATCATTGCCATGCCTGGGCCGCCAAAAAGATAGCTGGGTTTATGTCCGTAACTGATGAGGAACTTAACCGTGAGCAAGTCAAGAATAACTTTGAGAATGCGCTCCAGGCCATATTTGGTTTTACCAAACTCGCGCGGGTGATGTCGCACGGGGACTTCGATGATTTTAGCGCCCACGTATCCAGCATAGGCCGGAATAAAGCGATGCATCTCACCATAGAGGCGAAAACCAGTAATTACATCGCGGCGATAGGCTTTGAGCGTGCAGCCGTAATCGTGCAGTTTAACGCCCGTAACCCATGAGATAAGACCATTGGCAATGCGTGAGGGCAGCGTACGCGTGAAAAAAGTATCCCGGCGCTTGATGCGCCATCCACTGACCACATCATAGCCTTCGTCCATTTTTTCGAGCATCATCGGAATATCGGCGGGGTCGTTCTGCATATCGGCGTCCATCAAGACAATCACATCACCCGTCGCATAATCCAGCCCGGCCGCAATCGCCGCCGTCTGACCAAAGTTACGCCGCAGGGCAACCACACGCGTGTGTTTCGTATCTGCTTCGGCTAATTCGGCCAGCGCATCAGGGCTGCCATCGGTACTGCCATCATCCACATACACAATTTCCCAGGGGTACGAAATCGCGCCAAGCGCCTCATTCAGAGCGGCATGTAGTTTAGGCAAACTCTCTTTTTCATTGTAGACAGGAATTACAATAGATAGTTCCATAGTTACTCATTCAACCCTCCGAGATTGCCACAAAAAAATTTTTCCAGGGTTTCTTTGCTGAAATCTCGGAGGGCTTTCAAGAAAATTATATTATCCATCCAACAAACATCAGGCATTGTAGTTCAGCCATTAGCGATGGTCAAGCGGTGCAAAATCAAATATTCGGCTCTGCCAGAGATCGGATCAACCGGGCCGGGACGCCGCCATAAAGACAGTGAGGCGGCACATCAGCCGCGACCACCGCCCCGGCGGCGATAACGCTACCACGTCCAATGGTGACTCCGGGCAAAATGGTAACACCAGCCCCAAGCCATACCTGATCTTCAACAACGACTGAACGCGGTTCGGCAACTCGATGACCCTGCGCGTCCGCCACCAGCGCGTGATGGATGGTTTCAAAGGAGCAGCGCGGCCCAACCAGTACGCCCGCGCCAATCGTAATGGCCGCAGGCGGACGGGCAGCAAAGCGCACCCGGCTGTTGATGAACGTATCGCGTCCAATCGTAATATTTCCGGCAGCGCCAATCGGACGCACTTCAACCGGCGCCCAAATCTGTACAGGGTATTGAATCCGCATCCCGGCGAGTTTCAAAACCAAAGCCCGCAACGCATCTGACGTGTGCAGACGCGGTAGATGATTCGCAATCCAGAGAAAGATTGCTTCACGAAACACTTGAAAGCGAAAATCTCTTTTGAGCACATCGAGAACTTGCGAAAACATTGCATCTCCAACAGGCAGGTAAATTCCTGAACGACTTTTTACAATACAACGCAGGAATAGTATACTTGATTGCGCTACAGAAACCACTGCTTTCCCATAACCATAAATTTTTGTAAACGCAATTATTTTTATTTGGAGTGCAATTATGTTACCTGCAATACTTACCTCGGCTGCGTATGTGGCCTTTCAAATGATGGCCGATATTGCCAGCTTGCGGATCGTGATGATCGCCGGGCTTTCAATTGACGCCGGCACATTTGTCTACCCCTTCACCTTCACGCTGCGCGATATGGTGCATAAAACCGCCGGGATCAAAGCCGCCCGCACACTGATTGTAGCCGCGGCCGTTATTAACCTTTTGATGGCCGGGCTGTTCTGGCTGACTTCGATCTTACCCGCCGATATGGCGGTGGGGCCGCAAACAGAGTTCGGTATGGTGCTGGCCCCCGTCTGGCGGATTGTATTTGCCTCGATTATCGCCGAAGTGATCTCTGAGTTAATCGACACTGAGGGTTACCGCCTGTGGGTTAAAAAAGTCACTCATCGTTACCAGTGGGCGCGCGTGCTGGTCAGCAACAGTCTGAGCATCCCCGTGGACAGCCTGCTTTTTGTCTGGATTGCCTTCGGCGGAGTAATGCCCGCGGCTGTGGTATGGTCAATCTTTTTGAGCAATATCATCATCAAAGGGCTAACCACGTTAATCAGCCTGCCAGGTATTTATCTGGTGAAAGAGAATTCACAGTCGTAACACATTTCACCACAAAGACGCAAAGGACGCGATGAATTTCTTTGTGCCTCTGTGGTGAAAAAGCCTTCAGGAGTACAAAAATGATCCCCATTCGAGATGAAATTCCTACCCGGCGCGTGCCAATTGTTAACTATCTGCTAATTGCTCTGAATATATTGGTCTATCTCTTCCAGAGTATGCTTGGCCCCAACGAGCAGGCGCTAATTTATGAGTTTGCGCTGATTCCCTTTTCAGTTACCACCAGCATCAGCTTGGGCGACATCACGGATATTTTCACCAGCATGTTTATGCACGCCGGGTTGGCACACATCGGTGGCAATATGCTCTATTTGTGGATTTTTGGCGATAACGTGGAAGACCGCATGGGGCGCGGACGCTATTTATTTTTCTATCTCATCGGGGGAATCGTGGCGTCATTGACACATATCCTCACCAACCCCGGTTCACAAATTCCTACCGTGGGAGCCAGCGGCGCGATCGCCGCGGTGCTGGGCGCTTATCTGGTGTTGTACCCTCAAAGCCGGGTGCTGACTCTCGTCCCCCTGGGATTTTTTATCCGCATGACCATGCTGCCCGCTTCGATTGTACTGGGTCTATGGTTCGTACTGCAATTCTTTTCTGGGGTAACTTCCCTCGGCGGGCCGGATGTCGGCGGGGTAGCCTTTTGGGCGCATATCGGCGGATTCGTAGCAGGAGTGGTGTTGGCAAATGTGTTGGCGCGACGCGAAGTGCCAGAGCGCGTGACATATTGGTGATCCCGATAGAGGCAGGATGCCGGAGAAACGCTCGGTCTCCTGTCATCCGTCCTCTATCTTTCTAATGTGCCGGTTTAAAAATCTCGCCCGAAACAATCCCCTGCACGGTGCGCGCGGCTACCATCCCCCAGACGATGAGAAAAGCGGCCAAAGAAGCCAATCCAACCCACTGGAAGAAAGCGGCTTGCGTAGCCTGAAAAACAACCCCGGTTGAGACAACAAAGGCCCCGAAGGGAAAGGTAAAAGCCCACCAACTCATCGCAAAGGGCAGCGGGGATTTACGATGCTGGCTCAGGGTGGCCGTGATTGCCAGCAATAGCCAAAAAAATGCAAATCCCCACAAACCGATGCCCACCGCTTTAGCCAGAATAGCGATCGTTTGGGTGGCTGCTTCAGGGGCGGTGAAGAAAATCGACAGTGGCTGGATCATTTTTATGGCAATAATTGCCATAATCGCCGTGGGGGCGATGCCAATCCACATGGTGGGGGCCAAACGAGAAGGGGGTAGTTCATGAAACATATAGCGCGAGAAAACCGTCGTCATCACAAACAAAAATAGAATCCCGCCGATACCCAGAAATATCAGGCTGGTGATGAAGTTGATCGTTCCAAGCAGCGTTCCGGCATACTCAACGGCAAGACTATTACCCAGCACAGGCACAATCAGCGCCGAGACGGGAGGAATCAGCCAGCCGAGGTTGCCGACTTTCCAATCCAGGTTTTGGCGGCGAAAATAGATATTGAGCAACGCCAACGCAAAACCGCCGATGCCCAGCGTGCCCAAAATCCACAGGGCCTGGAGCATGGGGAAGAGAATGGCTTCTGATAGAAAGAGCGGACCAGCTTTCTCGAATGCAATGCCCAAAATAATCAACGAAATCGGCATGGTGGGGAAGAAAGAAGCAGAAACCGGGTGCTGCAAATCCTGGCTCACAGCGTCAAAATGGAATATCCAGCGTAAAATCCAGGGGATGAAAATCAGCATGAACATGATTGCCGCCAGCCCGAGGAAGAATAATTGCACGAAATTAGCAAAAGGCAGGCTGCCGCGAAAGACAAAGACTTCCACAACGAAAACAGCGGTACCCATAACCGAGGCGAACCAACCGGGGGTAAAATTTCGGATAATCCCCGTTTTTGTCGAATAATTATCTGTCATCAAGATACTCCTTAGTTGCGCGCGAAAAATGGGGTGGCATTTTCTTGAGTTAGATGCAGAAATATGGGATTTGTCGCGCTGCGTGACCGGGGACAGAAGGTCTATGACCGAAGATTCATCACTCCAGCCAGGCTTCGATAGCCCCCAGGCGCGTGCAGACCCGCGCCCCGGCCTGATTGCCAGACAAGCAGGCTTGTTCTACCCCCAAGCCGCGGCTCAATGCGGCAATGAACCCTGCGGCGAAGGCATCGCCCGCACCGGTGGTGTCAACAACATCCGCTTTGGGGGCAGGAATTTGCTGGGCCACAGAATCCACATCGAGGTAGCATCCGTTCTCCCCCAATTTGACGATTACGCCTCGGGCGCCACGCTCTCTAAATTTCTGCGCCGCCCGCGCCGGATCGCGTTCATCCACCAGACGAAAGGCCTCATAATCATTACACATAAAATAATCCACTTGCGGCAGCGCAGCCCACAAAGCGGCGCGCAGCTGGGAATCATCCATGCGATCATTAAAAACGACATCCAGGCTGGTAGTGATACCCAAAACACGCAAGGTGGACAGCTTTTCTTCAAGCAAAGCAAAGAGATTGGGCAACACGAAGAAACCGGAAATGTGAAAATGACGCGCACCGGCGGCGGCGATAGCCTGCGGATCAATGGCAGCGGCGGTCAGACCACGGTTGGCGCCGGGTGTATAGACAAAACGCGGTTGATAGTTATTATCCACCAGGCCAACGCTAACGCCGGTGCTGCCCGGTGTGCGCTGCACGAAGCGCGTATCTAGCCCCACGCGTTCCCAATAACGGAAAAGCATTTCAGCCGTATCGTCATCGCCAGTGTGGGCGATTAGGCCCGTGAGTACACCCAACGCAGCCAGCCCGATGGCAACATTGGATGCACAGCCGCCCGGCGTAACAGCGACTTGCTCAAAAGAGAGCGAATCACGCCGCGGAACATCATCTACAGGGTAGCAGATGACATCCAGCGCGACGTTACCAAAGACAATTGCATCCATACGATTAACTGTTTGAACGTGATAATATTTTCAACACATTCATTAGCACATTGACGGCATTGCGATATTCTACCAACGAAAGGCGCTCATTGGGGGTGTGATCGAGGCTGGAGTCGCCAGGGCCATAGGCGACCGCCGGGCAATCCCAGATCGGGGCAACGATATTCAGATCGGCGGTGCCGGTTTTAACGACGAAGCCCGGTTTACCATCAGCAGCGCGGATTGCACCCAGAAAAGCGCGCACCAGCGGGGTATTACGCTCGGCTTTATAGGCCGGGATGGGGAATCCGGTTGGGGTGATTTCACAGGAGACTTCCGAGGTCTTAGAGACCTCGGAAGTCTGTTCAAGCCGCGCATACCATTCATCCGGCGAAACATCCTGCGGCAAGCGGACTCCTACGCGGAGGGTGGCTGAATCTTGAAAGTGGTCTGTCTCTGAGGCAAAGCCGCGCAACGTGAGCAGCAATTGGTCAAAAACGCGCTGGCGCTCAATATTGAATTCATCCACCCAGGTACATAACCGGTTCCAGAAATCCACGGCGACTTCGGGCGCGCTTTGGCCCTGGGCGGCGGTGTGTTCCACCGGGCGGGAGACTGTCACCTCAGCCCAGGCGCTGCCCTTGTAGCCCAGCGTAACGCGATTCCACTGCGAAGGTTCCCCAATGATAGCAAAATCGGGCTTGTACATATCCAGGATATGCCGCGCCCCAATCGAATCCCGTTCTTCATCCACCGCGCCAATGACCACGAACTGCCAACCCTCCACCGGGCCAAGCGCGGCAACAGCATCAGTGAAGGCGGCCAGCGGGCCTTTGGCATCGACCGAGCCGCGGCCGTAGAGCGCTCTCACCCCCGTCCCCTCTCTCTGTGGGAGCTGGGAGATGCGCAAGGGAATCTCACCCTGCACGGTATCAATATGTCCTAACAAAATAATTTGCCGCGGGCCTTCGCCCATCACGCCAATGGCGTTGCCGACTCCATCGGCATAGGCGCGAGTGAAGTCCAATTCATCCATGCGTCCAACGAGATATTCCACCGCAGCGGATTCTTCTCCCGAGGGGCTGTAATGGCGGACGAGTTCAATCAGGGTCGTTGCGTCTAAATCCTCCGCCACCGGTCGTCGGTCGTCAGTCATTATTCGCCTTCCGTCAAGATTTCACGCAACACTTCAATCACACGCTCTATTTGCTCACGCGTAATCACCAACGGCGGCAACAGACGGATGACAGTCAGCCCGGCGGGGAGCGCAAGGATGCCGCGTTCGGTAAGGGCTTGCAGGTACGGGGCGACTTTCTGCTTGATTTCGATGCCAATCATCAGGCCCAGACCGCGCACTTCGCGAATCAGCGGGGATTCGATTTCGTTCAATTCTTCGAGCAAGTAGGCGCCCAACTCCGCGGCGCGCTGGGGGAGTTGATCTTCATCAAGAACGGTCAGCGCCGCCAGGGAAGCCGCCGCGGTTAGTGGATTGCCGCCAAAAGTTGAGCCATGAATGCCCGGAGAAAGCTCACCCACGCGCTCGCCAATCAACAGCGCGCCCATTGGTAGCCCCCCGGCGATGGATTTTGCCACACACAGTAGATCGGGCTGCAAGTTGTGGTGTTCCAGGGCAAACATCTTGCCTGTGCGCCCAAAACCAGTTTGGATTTCGTCAATAATTAGCAGCGCGCCCCTCTCGCGGCAGAGTTGCTGCGCGCCGAGCAAATATTCTGCCGCGCCGG
The DNA here is from genome assembly GCA_014382605.1 of Anaerolineae bacterium. Taxonomy (GTDB): domain Bacteria; phylum Chloroflexota; class Anaerolineae; order Anaerolineales; family UBA11858; genus NIOZ-UU35. Next base: position 639 of record JACNJM010000174.1, on the reverse strand, counting down.
GGTGAACGCCACCCTCGCCCTGCACCACCTCCAGGATCACGGCGGCGGTATTTTCATCCAACGTTGCGGTCAGTTTTTCAAGATTATTATAGGGTACATGGACAAAATCGGGCACCAGCGGCTCGAAAGGTTGACGGTATTTTTTATTCCAGGTGGCCGAAAGCGCCCCGAAAGTGCGTCCGTGAAAACCGCGCATCGTGGCAATAATCTTCGTGCGTCTGGCGCTGAAGCGCGCAAATTTAAAGGCTGCTTCAACGGTCTCGGCGCCGGAATTGGTCAGGAAAACGCGATTCATGCCCACCGGAGCCAGGGAGGTAAGTTTTTCGAGCAGTTGGGCGCGCGTATCATTGTAGAACATCTCCGGGCAAGAGATAATTTTCTGCGCTTGCTCAGTGATAGCCGCCACAATTTTCGGGTGCGCGTGCCCCAAATTCGCCGCGCCCTGCCCCCCGACGCAGTCGATATATTCCTTGCCCTGCTCATCCCAGAGCGTAGCCCCCTCGCCGCGCACAATCACTAAATCGCGCTTGGCATACACGCCAGAAGTAGTTTGGTTTTCAAGAGTTTGTGTATTTGTCATTAGTCTGTATTTATCCACGAAGACACACCGTTCGTGCCGCAAGCACGCCGGTGCGAGAC